>JAPPHF010000187.1 GCA_028821115.1 Deltaproteobacteria bacterium
CTTCTGCATCTCGCCCGTGGGCTCCTGCCACTTCTCTTTTCCGTTGCCAGCCATAAAGGTGCCTCCTGAACTGTGTTTGTGAGCCACTCAATATAGACAATAGGCGTCCGAGCGTCCAGGGTCGGCCGGGCGCCGGGGAGGTCCGCCATCCCCCGACACACCTCCAACCCTAAAGTTCCGGTCCGGACCACCGATTCATTACAGAGTCGGGCAGTCAAACACAGAAAGGAGAACCAACCATGCTGTTTTGCGACAACTTCAATCCGAGCCAGCCCGTAGCGATACCGTGGATGCTCGATCCTCACGACAACGATCTTGAGCTGGAAATCCACGGATGCGGGTGCGGCTGTGCGTGTGCCTGCGGCTGCAACTGCGCCGCCTGCGCCTGCAGCTGTGCCGCCTGCGCCTGCGCATGCGACGTTAGTGCTGACGACGACCCTGGTGACTAGGACCAGGTATCGAGCGACTGACCACGAGGCAAGGGACATCCTCACGCCACGGTCGTCGCAACCGCGATGTTGCCGACGTGACGCTTGGCAATGAACACCTGCTGGGCGGCGACCAGTTCCCGCAAAGGGTAGATCGCCGCCAGCACAGGCTTGATCTCGCCGCGTTGAATGTAGCCTACAAGGTCGGCGAATACACCGGGTGGCGGCACGGTGGCCCCGGCGAAAACGAGGTCATGCAGGTAGAAGGCTCTGAGGTCAAAACGGACGACAGCACCGGCGATGGCCCCGGCGCAAACGTACCGGCCGCCGCGGGCCAACGCCGCGATCAATCGCGGCCAGATCGCGCCGCCCACGACATCGGCCACCACCGTCACCTCTTCGGCGCCGGCGACCGTCTTAAGAGCAGCCTTCAGGTCTTCAGGCGCTCGCGGCAACACGTGAGCCGCGCCCAGGGCCTTGACCGACGCGGCCTTGTCTTCACCACAGAGCGCGACGGTCTCGGCGCCGCGGCGCCGCGCCAGTTGGACTAGGGCGGAGCCGACGCCGCCGGAGGCGCCGGTTATCAGAAGGCGGTCACCCGACCCGACCTCGGCGCGGTTCAGCATGTACTCCGCGGTCACGTAGGACGTCGCGAAGGTTGCCAATTCTGCGTCGGAGAGCTCGCTGTCGACGGCATGAACGTTTCGCGCGTCGGCCAGCGTGTAGTCGGCGAAGCCGCCGTCGCATTCGGAGCCGAAGTAGCCGCACCTCTGGCGATCAAGCGGGGCGCTCCAGTCCCGCAGCCACGGGTCCACCAACACCCGTTTGCCCAGAAGCGAAGCGTCGCAACCGGTGCCCAATGCAACCACCCGTCCACATACATCGGCGCCTTGAATACGGGGAAAGGCAATGGCTTGGCCACCCCATCCCGCGTCTGCGTCACTTGCCTCATCCAGTGACCCGCCCGTCGTACCGCCCGAAACACCGGTGGAGTACCATGCCGTGCGTGTATTGACGTCGGTGTTGTTCAACCCACAGGCACCCACTCGGATGAGGGCCTGGCCGGAACCCGGACGGGGCCTCGGCCAGTCGTCCCGAAAGCTCAACCGGTCGATGCCGCCATGGCCCGTCAGTACCACCGCTCGCATTCTGTCGGGTAGGGTTGGCTGCGCCATGAGTGGTGGACCTAACCTGGTTTCGGCAGACGTCTCCGAAAAGAATCCCGGTCGGCGACCCTTGCCTAAGCTCCGAGGTTGGACAAGTCCCGCAGGGTCGACCAACCGTAGGCTACCTCGATCACCTCGATTCCTCCGACCTTGGCGGCCTTTTCTCTTATCCGCCGCGCGCCCAAGGTTTCGTAGAACCCGCGTGAAGGGTTGTCCGCCAGGACCCACAGCAGCATGGAGTCGATGCGTTGCTCCACAAGCCGCCGAACCACAGCCGCGGCGAGACGTCTCCCGATTCCCAGCCGCTGGCATTGTTCCAGGACGTAGATTGCGTACAGCTCACCTCTATAGACCGGGTCTCCTTCACGTTCCGGGCCGCCTGACGCAAACCCGACGACGCGGCCCTCGTCGTCTTCCGCGACACAAATGAAGGTCTTCCTGCCCAGGGCGGACAGAGCTCTGTTCCAGAACTGTTCCCTCTCTTCGTATGAAAGCGATGCCAGAAAATCAGACGGCAGAATACCCGCGTAGGTCGTGCGCCAGCTGTCTACGTGGACTCTTGCGATGGCGGCGGCGTCGACCGCATGTGCTTGTCGGATGAACATGACGCCGTGGAGAGCTCGCTTCAGAATCAGTCGAAACAGTCGAGCCCCGCCGCCGCGACTCCCACCCTGGCGATATCCTCGTCCTCGTCCGAGGTTCCGCCGCTCACGCCCACGGCGCCCACCACGTCGTCCCCATCCCGGATCAGCAGGCCGCCGGCGGCGGGCACGACCTTGCCGTCGGCCAGGGCCGTGAGGGCGGCGAGGAAGGTTGGGCGCTCGTTGAGGCGGTCGGCGATGGATCGGCTGGAGCCGCCCATGCCCAGGGAGCCCCAGGCCTTGCCGATGGCGACCTGCGGGCGCAGGATGCTGGCGCCGTCCTCGCGCTTGAGGGCCTTGAGATGACCGCCGTCGTCCAGCACGGCCACGCACATGGGCCTGAGTTCCAGGCGGCGAGCTTCGGCCAGGGTTTCGTCGACGATGACTGCTGCCTTTTCAAGGCTCAGTCTTGAGCTGCTTCGTGCCAAGAGTCTCCTCCTCTTCCTTCGTTTGCTTCTCTTCCGCTTCCGGGGGGTCCGGCGCAACCGGGTCCGCCGCTTTCGCGCCCGGCCGGTTCTCCACCTGCAGCGGCAGTTGTCCCTGCTTGGTCTCGCCCCAGTAGACGGTGCGGTGCGGGAACGGTATCTCGATGCCGCGCTCGTCGAACGCCTTCTTCAGACGGCGGTTGTACTCGCGGCCGATGCGCCATTGCTGGCTCGGCCGGGTCTTGAGGCGGCCGCGCACGATCACGGCGGAGTCCTCGAACCGGTCCACGCCCAGGATCTCGATGGGCTCCAGCATCTCCCGCCGAAACTGCGGGTCCTGGCGCATGGACTCGTCCACCTTCTTCATGACCTCCACCACCTCGTCGGTGTCCTCACGGTAGCCCACCCCCACGTCGAGGAGATAGCGGGAATAATCCTTGGTCATGTTCTCGACGTGCTCGATGGTGCTGTTGGGCACGAAATGCACGTTGCCGCCCAGGTCGCGGATGCGCACGGAGCGCAACGTGACCTTCTCCACCACGCCCGTGACCCCGCCCACATCCACCACGTCGCCGGCGCCCACGCTTCCTTCCGTGAGGATGAAGAGGCCGTTGATGATGTCCTTGATGAGCGACTGGGCGGCGAAACCCACGGCCAGTCCGAAAATACCGACGCCGGCCAGGAGCGGGCCGGTCTCCACCCCCACCAACTGCAGGATCAACAAGAACCCCACCAACACCACCAACAGCTTCACCGACGTCTGCGCCAGCGGTGCGAGCGTCTGGAGCTTTCGCCCCGCCTCCCGGCTGCCGACCCGGTCCAGTATCCTCGGACGCAGGAGCGAGAGCACGGTAGCGTTGCTGAGGCGCACGAGGCCCACCCCGGCCGCGATCACCAGCGCGATCAACGCCGCCCTCGCCAGTACAGTCCTGCCGGCCGGCGTGCCGAAGAACTGCACCACCGAGACGCCCCATATCTCCAGGAAGGCGGCGGCGGCCAGGACGCCCAGCGGCAAATCCACGAGTGTGAACAACAGGGCGGCGTGCTCGGCGCCGGATCGGCTGCCCTCCGGCTCTGGTACGCCGCTGCCAGTCGTGATTCTTTTCCACACGGCTCGGGCGGCGCTCTTCAGGTAGAACGAGAACAGCAGGGCCACAAGCAGCAAGAGGCCGGAAGCCATGATCCTCTGCCAGATGAACTGCGACGCGTACTGATAGCCCACCAGGTTGAGGACGATGGTGCCGGCCAGCACCGCCACGACCACCAGGTGAACCAAGGGCCATACCGACCAAAGGAACCCTTCCTGCGAGCGGCTGTGACGGAGGACGCACTGCATGAGAGCGCCGCGCCGGCTGAACCCGACCGCCGCCAGAGCCAGCACAACCAGGGCGAAAGCAACCATCAGCAGCCGGGCCAGCGCCAGGCTTGCCGCCACATCCTCTCCCGGAGCGTTCAGGACCACGTAGCGCGGAACCAGCAACACGAACGCTGCTACAGACCCGGTCAGGATCGCCGTCCGAAGCAGCCGTCCGGCTTCCGGGGTCAAGCCCCAACGGCGCTCGCCGTGGCCGTCCGCCCGGACGACCGCCCCGCCGAACAGTGCGATCCAGAGGACCAGCGCGACGAGCTGCAGCGCCCCGGCCAGCGCCGCGCCGAGGGAGTCGTTCTGCGACAAGCCGAACTGCGGCAGCGACAAGGTGACGAGGATAACGTACGCGGGCCATATCGCGGTGCGGCCGGCCAATAGCAGCGCCACCCGATATGCAGGCACATCGGGCCCGCGGGCTCTATGACCTTCCACCCGCGCCGAAAGGGACCTGCCCGCTCGCGCCGCCAGCAATGGGACGAAGGCGAACAACAACACGGCCGCTGCCCACGGCCACGACGAGGCGGCAAAGCGGATCTGGGCGATTTGCCGTTCCTGATCGAGCCATCGGTAGACCCGACCCAACAGTACGCCGGCGCCGTCCGCGGCCTGCCCGAACAGCGCCCAGTTGGGCGGAAACAGCCCTATGGGCTCGCGGTTCCGGAGCCACAGCATCCTGCCCAGGACAAACGTGTAGAGGCTCTCGAGCTGATCCTCCCGCTCGCGCGCGAGATCAGCCAGGCGCGTCGCACTCTCCGCCAACTCGTTAAGGATACGCTCCTGGCCCTGCAACGCCTCCTTGCGGTCGCGGAGCAGATCGTCGAGGCGGGCGCTCAGCGCCGCCGTCGGCTGCCCCTCCGCCGACAGCGCCCGCGCATAGTCCCGCGCGTCGGAGTCGACCCGGAACAACTGCGTACCCAACTCGAACAGGCCTTGCCGGTACTCGCGAAGGAGCTGGCGCAACGACTCTTCATCGGTGGAGCGGACCGGGCTCCGCTGGCCCCGGTGACGGAACTTCTCCAGTTCCACCTTGATGTGGCGCGCCACCCAGTCACCGGCGCCGTAGCGCTCCACCAGGTCGACGAGCCGTTCCTTGTTGCGCACGTCCTGGGCGGTGAGCCGTTCCTGCTCGGCAAGCTCGGTCCGTATGCTCTGCAGCTCCCTGCGGCGCCCAAGGGTTTCCTTCTGTACTTTCAGCACCCCCAGCTCGAGCGTCTTGAACAGGCTGTCGACCCGCGAGGCGGTCTCCGTAAGGTGTTCCTCGACGATGGCGATGCGGTCATCGAGCACAGCCTCCTCGAAATCGAGGCTTGCCGGCGTGTCCGCGACAGGCCGCGGACGGGTCTCCATCGGCTGATCGGGCTCCGGCGCCGACCGGGCGGTGGGCGGAGGCGGCGGCTCTTCCACGGGCTCCGCCGGCGGCACCGGCGCCTGTGGAGCCTCCGCCGCCTGCGCAGGCGCCTCCGGCTCCTCGGTTCCGGGTGGCGTCTGGCCGAAGCCGGGCAACACACCGAGGCCCGCCACAGCCATCGCCACCGACACCATCAGGGCCGCGGTCAAGAATCTCGTTCTCATTTCGGCTTCTCGGAACGTCCGAACATCCGCGAGTCGGAGGAACGGCGCAACACCGGAAACAACGCTCCTCGCGCCGCATCCCTCGATCTGCTAGCTAGTGTGTCTACTGTCTTGCAACCTACTTTACCACTCGCCCACGATTCATGACATCGCGCGGTAACGCACTGCTCCTGGCCACGTGCCTGCTCGTCACCTGCACGACCGGCGCCGCCAGCCGCATCTTCGCCATCTCGCTGCCGTCGGTCGCCGACGGCCTGGGAACCGACATGGTGGGCATCTCATGGGCGCTCATCGCCTTCCAGCTGGCCACCGCCGCGCTTTCGCTGGTATTCGGACGCGTCGGGGACGTGTACGGGCGCCAGACCGTCTACATCTGGGGCATCGTGCTCTTCACCGTAAGCTCGCTGCTGTGTGGCCTTTCCGGCGACATCCTGCAGCTCATCTTCTACCGCGTGCTCCAGGGGGTCGGCGCCGCCATGATGCAGGCCCAAGGCCGCGCCCTGGCCATGGACGCGTCCAGCAAGGAGTCCAGGGGACGCGTGCAGGGGTACATGACCACGGCGCATCACAGCGGCTTCCTGGTCGGCCCGGGCGCGGGCGGGTTCATCATCCAGTACATCCACTGGCGCGGCGTCTTCTTCTTCCTCGTCCCCCTGGGAGCCGCCGCCACCGCCATGGCGCTGGGCTTCCGCCGGCGCCAGGGCGGCACGGTCACGAAACGAACGGACAACGGACGCCCGGCCATCGACTATCTCGGCGCCGCGTTGCTGGTGGCCGTCACCCTGGCGTTGATGGGCGTCCTCGACCGCCAGATCATGGGAACCTTGACCCCGGCATGGCGCGCGGGCGCCGTCGCGGCCTTCGCGGCCTTGGCCGCGGGTTTCCTGTGGCGCGAGAGCCGGGCGGCGAGCCCCATCCTGAGCCTGGCGCTGTTCCGGATCCGCATGTTCGCCTTCAGCACGGTGGCGATGCTGCTGGTCTCCATCGTCAACACCCTGCACGTCTACCTGCTGCCGTTCTACCTGCAGGACGTGCTGGGGCTGGCCCCCGCGTTCATGGGCATCCTGTTCCTCAGTGCGCCGATCGTCGCCGCCGCGCTGTCGCCGGTGGGCGGCATCATCGCAGACAAGGTCGGGCCGCGCATACCGGCCACCACGGGCGCCGCCCTGTACGCCGGTGCGTCCTTATTGGGGGTCTATTTCGCGGCGGGTTCGCACTGGATGCTGCCGACGCTGGTGCTGGTGCTGGTGGGACTGGGCAGCGCGCTCTTCTTCCCGCCCAATCACACGGCGCTGATATCGTCCGTGCCGCCGGAGCACCGGGGGGTGGCCACCGGCACCCTCTACACCATGTTCGGCCTGGGGAACGTCTTCGGAGTCACGGTGGGCAACTTCCTCATGACCGTGGCTTTCCGGATGCACTCCGGCAATCCGGAGGCGTTGCCCGCGGCCGCGGACCGGACGCACTTCGTGCTCGCGCTCCAGGACACCTTCCTGGTCACCACGGGCATCGCTCTGGTGGCGGTGGCGTGGTCGCTGCTCCGGGGCAGCAGGTCTACAGGAGCCGGTTCGGCAAGTTGATGAAGGTGCTCATCTCGGTCGGCAGCACGGCCGGCGGCGCCTTGCATACGTGGGCCGGCGTGATCTGGTCGATGCTGGTCACCCCCAGGAGGCCCATGGCGATGATGATCTCATTCTCCAGGAGCTGCAAGGCGCGCACCAGGCCTTCATGACCCCCGGCACCCAGGGCCCAGCCCTGCAGCTTGCCGATGGTCACGGCCTTGGCGCCCAGCGCCACCGCCTTGAGCACGTCGGTGCCTCTCAGAAAGCCGCCGTCGATGACGATCTCGGCCTTGCCGTCCACGGCCTCGACGATCTCCGGGAGCATGTCCATGGTCCCTTGCCCGGCGTCGAGCTGGCGGCCGCCGTGATTGGAGATGTAGATGACGTCCACGCCGTGGTCGAGGGCGATGCGCGCATCCTCGGCGGTGGCCACGCCCTTCAGGAGGAACGGCAGGCCGGCGATCTCCTTGATGGCGTCCATGGTCTTCCAGGTGAGCTTGGCCTGCCAGAGACGATCCTGGTTGGCGGCCTCGCGCCGCTTGCTGGGCGGCAGCCAGCGGTTCATCAACTGCCGCTCCCGGTTGCTGTAGTGGGCCGAATCCACGGTCAGGCACAGGGCCTTGTACCCCGACTGCTTGACCCGTCCCAGGATCTCCTCGATCCAGTCCAGGCCGCCGCGGATGTAGAGCTGGAATATCTTGTCCGACGGGGTCGCCGCCGCGGTCTCTTCCAGGGCGGGCTGAGTGACGGAGCTCACGAAGTTGACGGTGCCGAACTCGCTGGCGGCCTTGGCAGCGGCCACGGCCCCCTCCGGCGTGATCTGTTGAAGCGATCCGATGGGCGCCAGCATGACGGGGATGCGCAGCTTGTGGCCGAGCACGGTGGTGGAGGTGTCCACCTCGGAGACGTCCACCAGCACCCGCGGACGCAGGGCCAGCGTGTCCAGGGCAAGGCGGTTGCGGCGCATGGTGGTCTCGGACTCACTGCCGCCGCTCAGGTAGTCCCACACGGGCTGTGGCAGGTTGCGCCGGGCCTGTACGACGATTTCCTGATTGCTCACGTATTGTTCATACATTGCGATTTCCTTCCGACGCACGGCTTATGGGCGCACGGGTGGGAGTCCGCATCCGCGGCGGACTCCCACCCGTCTGTTCGATCAACTACCGACGGCCCGAGGGGCACGGTGCCCCGCCCCGAAGGCGAGGCACCGGCCGGCATCTACTTGCCCCGCTTCGGGAAGAGCTTCGGCAGGTGCTCGTTGGTGAAAACGTCCTCCACCGCAGTCTTCTTCGGAAGCTTCATGTGCTTGGTGATGAGATCGTTGGTGAACGCCATCCGCTTCGTGGTCATGTGGCCGATGCCTTCCTTCAAGGCGTTCTTTGACAGCAGCGAGTCCAC
>JAPPHF010000170.1 GCA_028821115.1 Deltaproteobacteria bacterium
GACTTGCCCGCCTCCGTTGATCGGACTCGGGACGCCGAGTTTTCACACGGTCTGATACGTCCAGCGGCTCACCGCGATGGTCAGCTCCGTCAGGGGAGGGAGGGCCTGCCCCATGCCCCGGTAGACTTCCGCGAAGACCGGGATCACGTGGAGGAGAAGCACGGCCACAACCACCGCGGCCACGGCGATGACGGTGGCGGGATAGAGCATGGCGGTCTTGACCTTGCGCTTGAGCCGCGCCGAACGCTCGATGAACAGCGCCAGCCGCGCGAGGATCTCCGGCAACACCCCGCCGTGCTCGCCGGCCGCCACCATGCGCACGAACAGCGTGTCGAACAGCCTAGGGTGGCGGGACATGGCCGTGGTCAGCGTCACGCCGTTGGACACATCGAGGCGCACGGCCCGAAGCGCATCCCTTACCGTGCCGTTGCCGGTCTGGTCGGCGAGCACCTGAAGGCACTCGACGATGGGCACGCCGGCCTCGACCATGACGCCGAAGTTCCGCGTCAGCATGACGATGTCATCGGCGCCGACCCTGGGCGCGAGCCCCGGGATGGCGATCTCCCGGCGCATCCCCACGCCCTTTTCCCGGATCCCCGCCGCCAGCGGCCGGATCCCGCGCCGGCGAAGCTCGGCCGTCACCGCGGCGCGGTCCACCGCCTCCATCTCGCCCCGCAGGAGCCTGCCCTCACGGTTCCTGCCTTGCCACCGGTAGAGCGCCACGGGATCACCCGCCTCGAACCGGCGCGGGGGAAACGGCCGGCGCCTTGGCCGGGTCCGGTTCCGTCACCCGCAGCGCCTCCTCGACGCTGGTGACTCCTTGCCGGACCTTCCGCACGGCGGCCTGACGCAGCGTGCGCATCCCCCTCTCCATGGCCGCGGCCTTGAGCTCGACGACGGAGCCGCCCCGGAGAATCATCCCGCGGAGATCATCGCTCAGCGTCATGAGTTCGTAGATGGCCACGCGGCCGCGGTAGCCGGTGTGGTGGCATTCGGAGCACCCGGCGCCGTGATAGCCCTCGGCGTCGCCCACTTCCTGCGCCCCGCGGCGCGGGGCCGTGAGCATTCCGGGCTGCAACGCGGTGCGCACCTTGCAGGCTTCGCACACGCGTCGCAGCAGCCGCTGCGCCGCCACCATGGTGATGGCCGAAGCGATGAGATAGGGCTCCACCCCCATGTCGAGCAAACGGTGGACGCTGGACGGCGCGTCGTTGGTGTGGAGGGTGGTCAACACCAGATGTCCGGTCAACGCGGCATTGACGGCGATGCGGGCGGTTTCGGCGTCGCGGATCTCGCCCACCATGAGGATGTCGGGGTCTTGTCGCAGGAACGCCCGGAGGCAAGCGGCAAAGGAGAGGCCTATCTCGCCGTGGGTCTGAACCTGGTTGATGCCGGCGAGGTGGTACTCCACCGGGTCTTCCGCGGTCGAGATGTTCACTCCCGGCCGGTTGAGCTCCGACAGCATGCCGTAGAGGGTCGTGGACTTGCCGCTCCCGGTGGGTCCCGTAAGCAGGATCATGCCCGCGGGCTTGCTCATGGCTTCCGCGAAACATTCCCGGTCCGCGCCTTCCAGGCCCAACCGGTCGAGACTCGTCACCAGGTCGGAGCGGTGCAGCAGCCGCAGCACCACCTTCTCTCCGAACCGCGTCGGCAAGACCGAGACCCGCACGTCCACCTCGCCGCCGCCTCCCGCCAGCTTCAGGCGGCCGTCCTGGGGCAACCGGTGCTCGGCGATGTCCAGACCCGCCATCACCTTGATGCGGGAGGTCAGCGCCTGCTTCATCTCGTGCGGCGGCGTCATGACTTCCTGCAGGATCCCGTCGATCCTGAAGCGCACGCGCACGCTGTCTTCGTAAGGCTCGACGTGAATGTCGCTGGCACCGCGCGCCACCGCGTCCCGCATCAGCGAATCCACCACCGCCACCACCGGCGCATCGCCGGCGGCATCCGTCGAGGACGGCTCACGCGCCCGTGGCGCCGCCGTCGAAGGGACCGTTTCCCTCGTCTTTTCGTGCGCGCGGCCCGACGAGCCGGAACGTTGCTCCAGGACCTGCCGGATGGCGGACGGGCGCGCCACGAAAGTTCTCACGTCGTGCCCGGTCATGAACCGGATCTCGTCGATGGCGCCGAGATCCGTGGGGTCGCTCACGGCCACGTCCAGCACCGAGCCCGCCCGGGCGAACGGGAGCAGGCCGCGTTTCTCCAACAGCGACAGGGGCAGCAGGCCGATGGCGGCGTCGTCGACCTCGGACGGCTTCAGGCCCACCTCCTCGAGGCCGAAGCGCTCGGCCACGAACGCGGTCAACCGGCCCTCATCCGCGCCCTCCTGAGCCAGCGCCGCCACCAGGCTGCCGCCGTCGCGCCGCCGGATCGCCTCTGTCCGGTCCCGCTGCTCGCGCGTGACCACGCCCGCCCGCACCATCAGATCGCCCAGAGAGAGTTCCATCAGATGACCTCTACACGCCCGTGATCGGCGCTCGCGCCGCCACTAATATGAATCGGCGGGCGGGCGGGAAACTATAGCGGCAGAGGTTGGGAGGGATGTGAGGTTGGGGAGCCCGAATAGGGGAAAGGCGTCCTCAGCGTAGCGCCGCGTCAGCGGCGCGAAGTCGAACGACGCCGTCTAGTGTCGCGTCCCCTTGCGGAGCGCCGCCTTGGCGGCGGCCAGCTTGGCGATGGGGACGCGGTAGGGGGAGCAGCTTACGTAGTCGAGGCCGAGGTCGTGGCAGAAGACCACCGACTGGGGGTCACCGCCGTGCTCGCCGCAGATGCCTACGTCGAGATCCTCGCGCTCGCTTCGGCCCTTCTCGACGCCCAGCGCCATTAGGGCACCCACCCCGGGCTCGTCGATGCTCACGAACGGGTCCTCGGGTAGCAGGCCCTGGTCCACGTAGAGGGGCAGGAACTTGCCGGCGTCGTCCCGGGAAAGTCCCAGGCAGGTCTGGGTCAGGTCGTTGGTGCCGAAGGAGAAGAACTGGGCCTCCCGGGCGATCTGGTCGGCCACGAGACAGGCCCGGGGCAGCTCGATCATGGTGCCGACAGCGTAGCGCACCTTGACCCCGTACCGCTTCATGGTGCTCCGGGCCACCCGCTCGACGATCTTTCGCTGGGCGCGGAACTCCTCCAGGCTGCCCACCAGGGGAATCATCACCTCGGGGCGCGGGTCCTTGCGCTCCTTGCGCAGCTCGCACGCCGCCTGGAAGATGGCCTGGGTCTGCATCTCGGTGATTTCCGGGTACGAAATGGCCAGCCGGCAGCCGCGGTGGCCGAGCATGGGGTTGGCCTCCCGTAGCGCCTCCACCTTCTCGCGCACGGTCTTGGGGCGGATGGAGAGGACCTTGGCCAGCGCGGCGATGTCGGCGCTAGTGTGGGGCAGGAACTCGTGCAGCGGCGGATCCAGCAGCCGGATGGTCACGGGCAGCTTGTCCATGATGCCCAGGATCGCCTTGAAGTCCCCCTGTTGCATGGGCAGCAGCTTGTCCAGGGCCTTGCGCCGTCCCACCTCGTCGTCGGCCAGGATCATCTCCCGGACCGCGTGGATGCGCTGTTCCTGAAAGAACATGTGCTCGGTGCGGCACAGGCCGATGCCCTCGGCGCCGAAGTCGCGGCTGATGCGCGCCTGCTCCGGCAGGTCGGCGTTGGTCTTGACGCCGAGCCGGCGGACCGCGTCCACCCAGCGCATGAGCTTGGCGAAGCGCCGGTAGGTGGGCGAGCCGGCGGCCTCGCGATTGCGGTCGAGCAACACCCGCAGCACGTCGGAAGGGTGGGTCACGATCTGTCCGCGGATCACTTCTCCGGTGCTGCCGTCCAGCGAGAGCCAGTCCCCTTCCTTGAGCGCCACGCCGCCGATGCGGGCCTCGCCCGCGCGGTAGTCGACGGTCAGGGCGTCGCAGCCCACCACGCACACCGTGCCGAGCTGCCGCGCCACCAGCGCCGCGTGGGAGGTCATGCCGCCTCGGGCCGTGAGAATGCCTTCGGCCGCCTCAATGCCACGGATGTCTTCCGGGCTGGTCTCCACCCGGCACAGGATGACCTTTTCCCCCCGGGCCCGCCGCGCTGCCGCGTCGACGGCGTGGAACACGATCCTGCCGGTGGCCGCCCCCGGGCCCGCGGGCAGTCCCCGCGCCAGCACCCGGCCCCTGGCCTGCGCGGTCTCCTTGGCCGCCTGGTCGAAGACCGGGCGGAGCACCTGGCTCAGGTGATCGGGTTCGATGCGCTGCAGCGCCTCTTCCCGGGAGATGGCGCCGCCATCGGCCATGTCCACGGCGATGCGCACCGCGGCGAAGCCGGTGCGCTTGCCGGTCCGGGTCTGCAGCAGCCAGAGCTTGCCGTCCTCGATGGTAAACTCGAGGTCCTGCATGTCCCGGTAGTGCTCTTCCAGGATACCGGCGATGCGCTGGAGCTCGCGGTAGGCGTTGCGCTGGACCTTGGCCAGCGCGCTGATGGGCTGCGGCGTGCGGATCCCCGCCACCACGTCCTCGCCCTGGGCGTTCATCAGGAACTCGCCGTAGAACCGCCGCTCGCCCGACGCCGGATCGCGGGTGAAGGCGACGCCGGTGCCGGAAGTCTCTCCCATGTTGCCGAACACCATGGTCTGGACGTTGACCGCGGTGCCCCAACTGTCGGGGATGCCGTACATCTTGCGGTAGGCCACCGCGCGGTCGTTGTTCCACGACCCGAACACGGCGCCGACTGCCCCCCAGAGCTGCTCCGCGGGGTCATCCGGAAACGGCGTTCCGCGCTGCCGCCGCACCTCGTCCTTGAACTCGCCCACCAGGTCCCGCAGGTCCTCGGCGGTGAGCTCCGTATCGTCCTTGACCCCCCGGGCCGTCTTCCTGCGCTCCAGCAGGGTCTCGAACACGTCGTGCTGGTCGGCCTTGTCGGGCTTCATGCCCAGCACCACGTCGCCGTACATCTGCACGAAGCGGCGGTACGAGTCGTACACGAACCGCGGGTTGCCGGTGCGCCGGATCATGCCGGCCACGGTGCGCTCGTTGAGGCCGAGGTTCAGCACCGTGTCCATCATCCCGGGCATGGATTCCCGCGCGCCCGAACGCACCGACACCAGCAGAGGATCTTCGCCGTCGCCGAAGCGCCGCCCCATGATCTTCTCCACCCGCTTCATGGCGGCGACGACTTCGCGCTCGAGCCCCTCGGGGTAGCGTCCCCCGTTCTCGTAGAAATGGGTGCAGACGGCGGTGGAGATGGTGAAGCCGGGGGGGACCGGCACGCCCATGCGGGTCATCTCGTGGAGGCCGGCGCCCTTTCCCCCCAGGACCTCCCGCATGGAGGCCCCGCCCATGGCCTTGCCCGCTCCGAAGGAGTAGACGTGGCGGCCCATTACCGATCCCTCGTCCGGGGGTCGATGCGGCGGCGGATCTCGTCCACCAGCCGGTCCACCGGAATCCTCACCTGGGTCATGGCGTCGCGGTCACGCAGCGTCACCGTCTGGTCCTTCATGGTCTCGTGGTCCACGGTGACGCCGAAGGGGGTGCCGACCTCGTCCTGCCGGCGGTAGCGGCGGCCGATGGAGCCGGCCTGGTCATAGACCACGGGGAAATGCTCCTTCAGGATGTCGCGGATCTCCTGGGCGCGCTCCGGCTGTCCGTCTTTCCGTAACAGCGGGTAGACTCCGGCCTTGAAGGGCGCCAGGCGCGGGTCGAGGCGCAGCACGATGCGCCGGTCGCCCTCCACCTCCTCCTCGTCGTAGGCGTCCACCAGGAACGCCAGCAACGGCCGGTCCACGCCGGCGGAAGGCTCGATGACGTAGGGGACGTAACGGCTGCGAGTGGCTTCGTCGAAGTAGGTCATGTCCTTGCCGCTGTACTCCATGTGTTGCTTCAGGTCGAAGTCGCTGCGGTTGGCGATGCCCTCCAGTTCCGACCAGCCGAACGGGAACTCGTACTCCACGTCCACGCAGGCCTTGGCGTAGTGGGCCAGCTCGTCGCTGTCGTGGGGACGGAGGCGGAGGTTCTCGGCGCGGATGCCGTTGTCCACGTACCACCCCAGGCGCGCATCCTGCCAGGACTGGAACGCCTCCTCGTCCTCGCCGGGCTTGACGAAGTACTCGATCTCCATCTGCTCGAACTCCCGGGTGCGGAAGATGAAGTTGCCGGGGGTGATCTCGTTGCGGAAGCTCTTGCCGATCTGGGCGATGCCGAAGGGGATCTTCTGGCGTGCGGTGTCCAGCACGTTGGTGAAGTTGACGAAGATGCCCTGGGCGGTCTCCGGCCGCAGGAACACGGTGCTGGCGGTGTCCTCCACCGGCCCCATGAAGGTCTTGAACATCAGGTTGAACTGCCGCGCCTCGGTGACCTTGCCGTCGCAGTCCGGGCATTGGCCCGGCTCCGCCAGGAAGTCCTCGCGGTAACGGCGGTTGCACTTCTTGCATTCCACCAGCGGGTCCGAGAAGCCGGCCACGTGGCCCGATGCCTCCCACACCCTCGGGTGCATCAGGATTGAGGCGTCCAGGCCCACGGTGTCGTTGCGCCCGGTCACCACCGCCTTCCACCACGCCTCCTTGACGTTGCGCTTTAGCTCCACGCCCACCGGCCCGTAGTCCCAGGTGCTGCCGATTCCTCCGTAAATCTCACTGGACGGAAAGATGAACCCTCTCCGCTTGCAGAGGTTGACGACCTTTTCCATCGTCGCGTGTTCGTTCATGGGTTCTATGGTTCTCCCGTCTGTTGTCGAAACGCGGCCTTCCCGGACGCTATTGAAACGAGCCGTTCAGGAAGGCCGCGGACTTGAGCTTCTTACTAATCTGGTACTGGATAAACAAGGGCAGCACCTCGCGGGTCTCCCTGAGCGCCGGCGCCGAGAACGGCGGGGCCTCCCCCGGCGCCCAGCCGTGGCGCTGGAAATGCGCCAGCACGCCCAGCGCGTCCGCCGACAACGGCACCGCCTCCTTGCGAAGACCGCAACAGTTCCCGCACAACACACCGCCGTCCCGGGGACTAAACCCCCAACGGCCGTTCCCCCGCTCCCGTCCGGGCGCGGCGCCGCAACGCTGGCAATGCTCCAGCGTGGGCTGATAGCCGGCCAGGCGCAGGAGCGTCAACTCGAACGCGGTAAGGAACTCCGTCGACGTCTCGCTCCCCTCCAGGAACCGGAGGCCGTCCAGCAGGTGGGTGAACAGCGACAGGCTTTCGTCGCCGTCCCGCGTCAACTCGTCGGTGATCTCGACGAGGTAGGAAGCGTGGGCGATCTTGCCCAGGGTCCGGGTTATCTCCCGGAACACGTACACCCAGTCGCAGGCGTGGACGAAGGCCAGCGGGCTGTTGGAGCGCTGATGGAAACGCAGCTGGACCAGCGTGAAAGGCTCCAGAACGTTCAGGAATCGTTTGCGGGATCGCTTGGCTCCCTTGGCGATGCCCCTGATCTTGCCGAAATCCCGCGTGAGGAAAGAGACGATCTTGTCCGATTCGCCGTAAGCCCAGGACCGCAGCACGATGGCCGGGCTCGACCGTACCGCCGGCACTAGTGTCCTGCCTCACAAATAGGTTTGTGAAACTGCGCGGGAATCTTTGTCGTCGGCAAGGCGCGACGACGAGCAGTGGCTGATACCACGCGAGGAGAAGCAACGCGGCCGACGGCGAAAAGGACCCGCAGTTTCATGAAGCTATTCGTGGGGCAGGACACTGGATACCCCCCGACGTGAACGGCGTCCCCTGGCCTGTCGGCCCAACCCCCGGTGCCGCCGCGCAATCGCCTATATCCGGTACGTATACACGAAGGCGGGGGAAAAGTCGCGTGGAAACGTCGACTTCCGGACGATTTGCCCCTCTGTTCCCGCTACCTTGACAAGGCCCCATACGGTGATTAACTTCTCTCGGCCCATTACGGGGAGAGGGGCTGTTTTTTCCCTCGGACCGGGAAGGCACGCCGGAATCACGACAGCATCATGGGTGAAGAGAGCAGAGAACGGGCCGAGGCGGCCGTGGAAGAAGACGAAACGGCAACCCGGCCCGACGCTGCCGAAGGGGCGCACGCGGAGGAACCGTCCGAGATCGAGCGGCTCACCGCGGAGTTGGAGGCGGCACGCGAGGAGGCGCGGCTCAACCACGAACTCTACCTGCGCGAGGCGGCCGAGACCGAGAACTACAAAAAGCGTGTAACCCGCGAGAAACACGACGCAATCCGCTACGCCAACGAATCCCTGGTGCGGGATCTCCTGCCGGTCATCGACGACCTGGAACGGGCGGCCCGGCACGCGCCGGCCGACGGCGACCCGCGGCCGCTGCTGGACGGCATCGAGCTGGTGCTGAAGGGCTGCCTCGAAGCGCTTCAGAAACACGGGGTCACTCAGATCACCGCCAAGGGAGAACCCTTCGATCCGGAGAAGCACGAGGCCTACGCCCAGGTGGAGACCGACGAACACGAGGCCAACACGGTGGTGGACGTGGTTCACCCGGGGTACTACCT
>JAPPHF010000034.1 GCA_028821115.1 Deltaproteobacteria bacterium
ACCTACGGTCGCCCCCACTCGTCATCGCGCCTTGCCGACGACAAAAATGCCCTCGCATCTTCATAACGCTATTGGTGAGACAGGACACTAGCAACTTTGATGGAGCCGGTCCAGATTGACTCCCCGGCGGCTTTGTGTGAGGTTCCGGTCCATGGTTGCGCTGGCGGCATGCGTGCTGTTCGGGTGGGGCGCCGTGGCCGCGGGGTACGGCGCATACGCGGCGTCGGCCGCCCTGACGACTCAGAGCACTTTCCACCTGACGCAGGCAGGCATCGCGCTGTTGATCGCCACCGTGTCGGTCAGCGCCGGCTTCCTCGTGCTGATGCTAGGCCGTCTCGGACGTACGATGCGCGCGCTCTCAGGCTCCACGGAGCGCGAGACGGCGCCGGGGAAATGACGGGATCATTCCAGACGCGGCCGGGCCCTGTGTGCCGAAAGACGTCGGAGTAGCGCATAGTCCGGGTCGCGCAGGAGCCAGACCAGAACGATCAGCCCCGCGCCGCCCAGACCCAGCCAGACCGCTCCCCAAATAGCAGCGACGACAACACAACAGAAGACGCCTGCCGCAAACAGGATGTCCTTGGAATGGAGCTTGAGGTAGACGTTCAGCCCCTCCGACTGGAAACGTTGGAGAGACTTCGGTGACTGAGCCAGCTTCTCCCTCACGGCCTGCCTGACCTCCTCCTTGTCCGCGTAGGAGGACTCCATGGACCTGATCTCGGAAACGTTCCGGATCTGCCCGTCGATCCTGCCGCGGCCGGCGTCGCTGCCACAGTCGCAGACCACCTCGATCAACGCCTTGCAATCCTGGTTGAACAGCCGCCAGGTGATCTTGAGGCTGTCGGCGAAAGGTTCGAGATCGAGCTTGACCGTGGGCCGCGTCTCGACGACGTTCGCGTCGAGCACCTTGCCCGGGGCGGTCCATGTCAAGGGTTCGACGATCGACGCGGCGTCGAGCGGGTTGGCGCCGGGATTGTGGAGTACGAAGTAAAACCTGGTCAGCCTCTTGACGGGTTCGCCGCCGGAGGTCGTATCCGCGGGTTCGGGCGCGTCCCCGGGAGACGCCGGCACGGGGGTCGGCGCCAGCGTGACCCAGCGTAGTGCATATTCCTGCCTCGTCTTCCACCCTCGTATGATCCTGGCGGCGATGGCCAGGATGATGGGTAGAGCGAACTTCAACAGGTTCTGAGGGTCGATATCCATTGTCGTCTCCTGCACCGGTCCAGGTGCGGGCGACAGGACCCGTGGCATATTACATGCCACTAGATGGCGCGCACCGCCGGCAGGACGTCCTCGGCGAAGCGCTGCATCGATTCCTTGATATGGTCGTGGGAGACGCTGCCGATGTTCATCCACGCCAGCACGTGCGCCGCGCCGGTGTCCCGGGCCAGGTCACCGACCCGGTCCACCACCCGGCCGGCCGTGCCGATGGCGGCGAACTCGCTGCACACCCGGTCGAAGCTCAGGCCGCCGGCCGCGGCATTCCTGCGCAGCCGCTCGGGTAGCGGCCGTCCCCGCGCCGTCAGCCATTCGGCGTAGTTCCCGCGGGTTTCCCGGATCACGTCGTAGTAGCCCATGACCCCGGCCTCCGATCTGGCCTCGGCCTCGGCCGCGGTGCCGCCCACGTGCATGGGCAGGAGCAGGCCCAGCTCGTGCTCGTCCGGGTCATGGCCATGGTCCGCCAGCGCCTTCCAGTAGGTGGCGGCGAACTCCCGCAGCTCTTCCGCGGTCCGAACGTGTACGGGGATGAAGAGGTTGAGGCCCATGCGCGCCGCGAAATTCACCCCGTCCAGGGAGCTGGCGGCGGTGTAGATGGGCGGGTGGGGCTGCTGCAAGGGCCTGGGGTTGGCGACGATGCCGGGGATCTGGAAAAACCGCCCCTCGTAGTCCACGGCGTCCCGGGTCCACGCGAGCCGGATCACCTCGATGCTCTCCCGCATGAGGTCCCGCACGTGCTCGTGCTCCACGCCGAAGCACTCGTAGGCCCGGGTGTGAGGGTGCCCGCCGCCGGCGGCGAAGCACATCCTGCCGTTGCTCAGCACGTCCAGTGTGGCGGCCTGCTCGGCAAGCTGCATGGGGTGATGGACGGGCAGGGTATTGACCGCTACCCCGAGGCGCAAGTTACGGGTCCTCTGGGTGGCCGCCCCCAGCACCACGTAGGGAGCGGACAGCAGCGAGAAGCTGGGCGTGAAGTGGATCTCGGCGATCCAGTAGCCGTCGTAGCCCAGGGTGTCGGCCAGTTCGGCCTGCTCGAGGAACTGCTCCAGCAGTTCCGCCGGGACGCTTCCCGACGGGCACTGCACTTCGGTAAAAAGGCTCACCTTCATCAATGGATTCTCCGTAAAGCGATCCTCGGTGGACGGCGCGCCCACGGAGTTCTATACCCAAAAGGCTTCCGGAAACAAAACCGCCCATGAAATCCGAGTCCATGCTGCGCCGGCTGTTCGCGGCCCTGAGCCACCGGAACTACCGTTACTACTGGCTGGGCCAGCTTTCCTCGGTGCTGGCCCTCAACATGGAGCTGGCGGCGCAGGCCTGGCTGGTGTTCCTGCTGACGGATTCGCCGCTGATGCTGGGCGTGGCCGGAATCGTCTACGCGGTGCCGCGGGTGTCCCTGGTTCTGGTGGGCGGCGCCATTGCCGACCGGGCCGACAAGCGGCGCATCATGGTGGTCACGCAGTCGCTGCTGGCCCTGGCCTATCTGGTGCTGGGATTGCTGGTGCTGACGGAGCGCATCGCGTTCTGGCACGTGCTGGTGTTCGCGTTCAACTCCGGTTTCCTGCGCGCCTTCGACCGCCCCAGCCGCTACGCGCTGCTGCCCGAGATGGTGCCCCGGGAAGAGCTCGCCAACGCCGTGGCGCTGGGAAGTTCGGTGTGGCAGGCGTGCCGGCTGGTGGGGCCCGGGCTCGCCGGCGCGCTGATCTACTGGCTCGGCGTCGGCGAAGCCTTCCTGGCCTGTTTCGTCAGCTCGGCGTCGGCGGTGGCGCTGTGGGCGTTCATCCGCACCCGCCCCGTCGTTGCGCCCGCCCAGGGCGGCGTGTGGCGCAACATCGTCGCCGGCCTCGACTTCGTGCGCCGCAACCAGCTCTTCTACAGCCTGCTGGGGCTTACGTTCTTCAACAGCGTCTTCGGCATGTCCTACGTGATCCTGCTGCCGGTGTTCGCGCGCATCATCCTGCTGGTGGACTCCCGCGGCTTCGGGCTGCTCCAGTCCGTCTCGGGCGTGGGCGCGCTGCTGGGGACCTTGACGGTGGCCTACCTGGCCCAGGCGGGACGGCGGGGGTGGCAGGTGCTGGCGGGGGCAGCGGCGTTCGGCGCGCTGCTCGTGCTGTTCGCCTTCTCGACCTCCTTCTCCTTGTCGCTCGGGCTGATCTTCCTGCTCGGGCTCTTCAACCAGATCTATCTCACCTCCATCAACACCATCCTCCAACTGAACCTTCCCAATGAACTGCGCGGCCGGGTTCTGGGGCTGTTCGGCCTTACCTGGGACCTCATGCCCCTGGGAGGCGCCGTATCGGGCACGGTGGCCGAGTATGCCGGCGCTCCCGTCGCCGTCGCCATGGGCGGGTTTCTGGTGGCGGTGATGGCCGTCTACGGAATGCTGCGGCTGCCTACGGTCCGAGAGATCGAATAGCCGGAACGGGACGATCCCTTTACTCGCCGGCGCGGATGATTAAATTAACCAGACACCACACTGGTGCCCGGCGAAATTGATTCGGCAGGGTCTGCATTGTAGATTTGTCGTTAAGGGCTGACATTCGCGAGAGGAAGGGAACAGGTCCATGAAACGCGTTTTTCTTTTTCTGATCACCAACCTTGCGATCGTTTTCGTGCTGGCCGTTGCGCTCCAGGTACTCGGCCTTGAGTGGTTGCTTTTCCAGTACGGCATCGATTTCTGGCCGCTCTTGGCTTTCTCCTTCATCTTCGGCATGGGCGGCGCATTCATCTCGCTGCGCATCTCCAAGTGGACGGCCAAGAGATGGATGGGGTTGACGGTCATCGATGAGCCCCGGAACAACACCGAGATCTGGCTTGTCAACACCGTGCAGAACTACGCCCGGGCCGCGAACATCGCCATGCCCGAGGTGGCGATCTATGATTCCCCGGAGCCCAACGCCTTCGCCACGGGCCCGAGCCGCAACAACTCCCTGGTGGCGGTCAGCACGGGACTGTTGCGGGCCATGAAGCCGGACCAGGCCTCGGCCGTGCTGGGCCACGAGGTGAGCCACGTGGCCAACGGCGACATGGTGACGTTGACTCTGATCCAGGGCGTTCTCAACACGTTCGTGATCTTCCTTTCCCGCGTGATCGGATACGTCGTGGACCGCGCGCTCCACAGGGACGGCGAAGGGGGCTACGGCATGGGCTACTTCGTTACCGTGATCGTCACGCAACTCCTTCTCGGCATCCTGGCCAGCATGGTGGTCTCCTGGTACTCTCGCCGGCGCGAGTATCGGGCCGACGCCGGCGGCGCGTATCTGGCCGGCAGGGCCAACATGATCGGCGCCCTCGAAGCGCTCCAACGCAGCGTGGAGCCCGAGCACATGCCGGAACAGTTGGAGGCAATGGGGATCTCGGGCGTCCGCAAGGGCGGGCTGCGGAGGCTCTTCGCCAGCCATCCCCCCATCGAGGACCGCATCGCCGCGCTCCGGGAAGAACGCCACGCTGCCGGTTCCTGAGCCGGCGTTCCTCTCCGCGGGTTCTCCAACGACCCGTTCGCCGGACTCCGGCCCCGACCCGGGTCAAGCCGGGGCAAGCTTGATCCGGGGTCCAGGCGCCACGACGGCGACGGTGGAAGTGTCCGCCATCCCACGTGTGCCGGCCACGCAGTGCCGCCAGCGCTCCCCGTGCTTGCCGACGCTTCGGAATCCGGATACACCCCACGTTTGAGCCAACAGCGAGGAGGAGCGGAATGGCGATATTCTCCGGGGAGTTCGGGCTCCAGTTCGTGCTCCAGGCAGCGTCCTACTACACCACACGGGAACTGGTGGAGTTGGCCGAGCTGGGCGCGGAACGGGGCTTCAAGCAGGTCTGGCTCAGCGATTCGCTCCGCTACCGCAACGTCCTCAGCGTCGCCACCGCCATCGCGGCGCGAGCGCCGTTGAAGGTCGGCACCGCCATCCTGGTGCCCTATTTCCGCAATCCCATCGACGTGGCCGACGCAGTGCTGGCCATCTCAGAACTGACGGACGGGCGCGAGATCAGCCTCGGCATCGCCAAGGGTAGCAAGGGGCAGGTGCCGCAGTACCTGGAGATGCGCAAGCCGTTCCGCGTGGTGCGCGAGACCGTGGGCTTTCTCGGTGCGCTGTTCCGCGGCGAAGAGGTCGAGTTCGGCGAGTACCCCGCGCTGTGCGACTACTTCCACATGAACCCCCGCGGGCACATCGAGTTGGTGCGCCCGCCGGCGGCGCCCGTGCGTTTCTACGGCGGCGGCGTGGGGCCCCGTTTCCTGGCCATCGCCGGCGAGACCATGGAAGGCGTGCTCATGGGCGGTTACTTCATTTCCATGCACAAGCTCGGGCGCCTGGAGCAGGCCATGGCGGGGGCCGACGCTGCAGCGCGCGCGGTGGATCCGGACAAGAAGCTGCGCAAGGTGTGCGAGATCAACCTGGCGGTGTCGGAGGAGCCCGAGTTGGCGCTGGCCGAGGCGAAGAAGTACTCGGCCCACCACATGGTGAGCCTCCAGGCCCTGGGCTACAGCCCCGAGGAGTTCGAGCGCATCGGCATCGACTATGAGCGGGTCAACCGCATCCGGGAAGCGCTGCATTCGGGCATGACCATCGAGCAGGCGTCGCGGGAGCTGGTGACCGACGCCATGCCGCGTGCCTGCTTCGTCGCAGGCCGGCCGTCGGACTGCGTCGAGCCCATCCTGGAGCTGGCGGCCGAAGCCGAGCGACTCGGCTTCCAGCAGATCTCCTTCGCCAAGCTCGGGCGGGACTACGCTTCGGTGACCCGGTTTCTCAGCGACGAGGTCATTCCCAGGCTGTCCTAGCGGCGTCGCTTTCGCCGGCCAGACAGGCATCATCCTCTTGAACGTCTCAGGCGCCGACCCCGCTTCCACGGCGCGGCTCAACCGAGTCTACCCGTGGGTCGTGCTGGGCATCTCATCCCTGACCGTTGCTGCCGCTTTCGGGTGCCGCGGAGCCTTCGCGCTCTTCTTCGTGGCGGTTGTCGAGGAGTTTCACTGGAGCCGCGCGCTGGCCGCGGGCGCGCTGACGCTGGGCTCGGTGGCGTGGACCCTCTCCGCGCCGGTGTGGGGCCACATGCTGGACCGTCTGGGGCCCAGGGTGGTGTTTCCCGCGGGCGCGGGCCTCATGGCGGCGGGGTTCGTGGTCAGCGCCATGACTCGGGACGTGTGGCATTACTACCTGGGGATGGGATTGCTGGTGGGTCTCGGGTTCGCCGCGCTGCCCATGACGTCGCAGGCCACCGTCATCAGCAACTGGTTTGTCCGCAAGCGCGGCATGGCCATGGGCATTGCCGCGGCGGGCATCGGCGCCGGGATCGCGCTGGTTGTGCCTGCCACCGAGGAGCTCATCGTCGCACTGGGCTGGCGCAGCGCGTACCTGGTGCTGGCGGGCGTGATGCTGGCCGCGGTGGTGCCGCTCAACCTGTTCGTTCAGCGGCGGCGGCCGCAGGACATCGGCCTCTTGCCGGACTTCGGCGCCACCGCCCCGGCGGGAAACGGCCGCGGCCGCCACGCCGGGGATGGCGGAGTTACGCTGGCGACGGCGCTTCACCGCTTCCGGTTCTGGGCGCTGGCCTTGGGGTTTGTCTCGGGCGCGATTCCCCTTCACATGCTTCTGGTGCACCAAGTGGCGGCGATGGTGGACGCGGGATATACGCGGGAGTTCGGGTCCTGGGTCCTGGGCCTCACCGGTTTCTTCACCATCTTCAGCATGATCGGGATGGGTGCGCTCTCGGACCGCATCGGCCGGGACTGGGCCTACTACGTCGGCAGCGTGGCCCTGGTAGCCGGTATCCTGATGATCCTCTACGTCGACGATGTGCCTCGGGCCCTGCTGCTGGGCCTGTTCCCGCCTGTGTACGCCGTGGGTTTCGGGTCGCGCCAGTCGCTCTATCCCACCATTGCCGCCGATATTTTCCATGGGCCGCACTTCGGAGTCATCGTCGGTGTGCTGGCGGTCTGCATCGGCATGGGCGCGGGCGTCGGCCCCTGGCTGGCGGGATATCTCCACGACCTCTCCGGCAGCTATGCCAGTTCGTGCTGGACCGCCATTGCCCTGAGCGGGTTTTCGATGGTTTGTATCTGGGCTACCGCGCCCGGGAAGGGAGCGGAAGCATAGCTCTTGCCGCCAAGACGTAATCCCGATACATCCCCACTTGAAGCCAACGGTGAAAGGGGGAGGGGTGGCCATAGGCCCGCGGACCGCGTGGAACCGATTCTGGAGCTGGCGGCCGAGGGCCTCGGCGTTCAACAGATCTCCTTCGCCAAGCTCGGCCGGGACTACGCTTCGGTGATCCGGTCCCTGAGCGACGAAATCGTTCCCAGGTTGTCGTAAGACGGCGCCTGCCTCAAACGACTGGCTGTCATCCTCTTGGATACGTTACCTACCGACGCCGTTTCCGGCGGCATCGAACGGCTCAACCGGGTGTACCCGTGGGTCGTGCTGGGCATCTCGTTCACGACCGTCGCCGCCGCCTTCGGGTGCCGCGCGGCGTTCGCGCTCTTCTTCGTGGCGGTTATCGAGGAGTTTCAGTGGAGCCGCGGGTTGGCCGCCGGCGCGCTGACCTTGGGCTCGGTGGCCTGGACCGTTTCCGCGCCGGCGTGGGGGCAGATGCTGGACCGGCTCGGCCCCAGGTTCGTGTTCCCGGCGGGCGCGGGTCTGATGGCGGCGGGATTCGCCGTCAGCGCCATGACCCAGACCGTCTGGCACTACTACCTGGGCATGGGGCTTCTGGTCGGGCTCGGCTTCGCCGCCCTGCCCATGACCTCGCAGGCCACGGTCATCAGCAACTGGTTCGTTCGCAAGCGCGGCATGGCCATGGGGCTCGCGGCCTCGGGGATCGGCGTCGGGATCTTTCTGGTGGTGCCGGCCGCGGAGTGGCTGATCGGCGCGTTGGGCTGGCGCAACGCGTATCTGATGCTGGCCGGCGTGATGCTGGCGGCGGTGGTGCCGTTCAACCTGTTCCTCCAGCGGCGCCGCCCCCAGGACATGGGACTGCTTCCGGATTTCGGCGCCACCGCGGCAGAGGGAAGCGGAGGTGCGCGCCGGGCGCCGGAAGGCGGCATGACTCTCGCCGCGGCGTTCCGCAACTACCGGTTCTGGGCGCTGTGCGGGGGGTTCGTGTTCGGCGCCATCCC
>JAPPHF010000002.1 GCA_028821115.1 Deltaproteobacteria bacterium
GGGGGGTCGAGCGGTGCGCCCTGGGTCACCCGCCCGGCCCGCGGCGGTTACACCAGGTTTTTGCGCCAATGGGGTGTGGTGGCCCCACCGCCCGCAGTGGCGCCCACCGCGGCCACGGCGTCGCCTTCGTAGCGGACCTTGTCCATGGCCAGCACGGGCGTGTCCTTCACCAGGGGGCCGTGAAACTGCTCGACGTCCCCGAGGTCCGCGGTGGTGAGCACCGCGACCACGCCGGGATGGGACTCGGCCGCGGAAGTGTCGATGCCCAGGATGCGGGCGTGGGCGTGGGGGCTGCGCAGCACCCGCCCGTAGAGCATGCCCGGGTGCGTCAGGTCGGCGGTGTACACCGGCTCGCCGCGGACCTTGGCAACGCCGTCGATGCGGCGCTCGTCGAGCGGCCGCGCGGTCGATGCATCCTGCCCGCGCCGCAATTCCGCGGCCCGGTTGACCGACTGGATAATCGAACGGTAGCCGGTGCAGCGGCAGATGTTGCCGTCCAGCGCGGTCTTGATGTCCTCCTCCGAGGGGTCCGGATTCTCATCCAGCAGCGCCCGGGCGGCGAGGATCATGCCGGGCGTGCAGAAGCCGCACTCGAAGCCGCCTTCTTCCCAGAATGCTTCCTGCACCGGGTCCAGCGCGTTGTCGTCTCCGAGCCCCTCGATGGTGGTCAGCGAACGGCCGTCGATCTCGTGGGACAGGGTGGTGCAGGCGCTCACCGGGCGCCCGTCCAGCAGCACCGTGCAGGAGCCGCAGACTTCCACTTCGCAGCTCGTCTTGGTGCCCTTGAGCTCCAGGTCGCGGCGCAGGAAGTCGACCAGCAGCAGTTCCGGCGCCACGCTGGCGCTGCGCGCCCGGCCGTTCAGCTCGAATTGTATCTCGATCTCGTTCATGGGTTCCTCGGTGGGATATATCAAGCGTTCCAGGCCGCAGGCGGCGGAATAAGGAGACTCTGGTAGTTTGCGGTCCTTCGACTTCGCACCGCTGGCGCGGCGCTACGCTCAGGACGAACGGCTGGGGAACCTTTTTCCGTTAACCTTTTCCCGTTCGTCCTGAGCGTAGCGGAGCGTTAGCGAAGCGAAGTCGAAGGACGCCAACCCGAAGCACGCCATTCGACCGATCAAATTTCTAGTCTGTACCAGATCAGAGGGGCCGCCGCGACAAGCGGCGGTGAAGCAGGGCCGGGCTAGGACCAGTACGTCGTGCGGTCCACCGGGATGTGCGCCAGCACCTCGCCGGGGATGTAGTCTTCCACCTTGATGCGGGCCATGGCCTCGTCCGGGACCTTGGACACCGGCGAGAAGGGGCGGTCCAGCGGGCGGGTGGCGTCGACGATCATCACCGAGGTCTTGGTCTCGTCCACCACCGTGGGGTCGAGGTAGTTGCCGGTGAAGGTGGGCTGCATGATCGACACCTGCCGGTGGGGCTGTACCCGGGTGGCCAGGGCCCAAAGGATCTCGGTGGGGTTGTAGACGTCGATGTCGTCATCAAACACGAAGATGTGCTTGGCGTGTAGCTCGGTGAGGGCGGCGCCGGCGGCGCGGCCGGGGTCTCCCTCGGACAGCTTCTTCATGGCGATGAAGATGTTGTAGTGGGCGTGGCGGCCGGCCTTGCACACGGCGGTGACGCCGGGGACGGCCTCGCGGATGCGCCGCAGGTAGGCGCCCTCCCGGGGCAGGTCCAGCCAGGGCTTGTCCCCCTCGGGGGTGATCACCGACTGGTACATGCCGTTGCTTCGGTAGTTGATGGCGCGTACCTCGTAGCGGCAGGCCGAGAAGAAGCGCTGCGGTCCCAGGTAGCCCGGCGCCTCGCCGAAAGGCCCGTCCACGATGCGCTCGCCCGGGATCAGCGCCCCTTCGATGACGATCTCCGCGTCCGCCGGGATCAGCAGGTCGTCCCCCCACGTGGTGGACGGCGTCACCCGCAGGGGCTCGCCCAGGTAGGCGCCGATGACGTCGTACTCGCTCACCTCGAAGGGCCCGGTGTAGCAGGCGCCCATGTAGAACGCCGGATGGTGTCCCAGCACCGTGGCCACCGGGCATTCCATGCCCTGGTCCTCGTGGTCCCGGAAGATGATCCACTGGTGGTGCTGCGAGTGGTAGTGGGTGGTGTGGTTCCGGGACTTGATCTCCATGCGGTGATAGGAGGCGTTGTAGATCCCCTGCCGGCGGTCCTTGGCGATGGTGCACAGGGTGATGTAGGGGCCGCCGTCCATGTAGTGGTGGCGCATGATGGGCAGCTCGTGGAGGTCCACGGCGTCGCCGCTCCGGACGTTCTCCATCACCGGCGCTTCACGGTTCTCCACCACCACCGGCGCCACCCGGTTGCGCTCGATCTCCACGCAGGCCTCGGCCATCTGCGCCCGGGTCATGTCCTTGGGCAGCCCCAGCGCGATCTGGGTCTTGCGCTGGGAGATGGTGAAGTTCATCACCAGTTTGAAATCGCTGACCCGGCCGTGCAGGTTGCGCGGCCGGTCGAAGATGAGCATGGGGAACTTCCGGGCGGCTCCCAGGTGCTTGATGATGGCGCTCACGTCGTAGTTGGCGGGGTCCACCTCCCGCTCCACGTGCACCACCTCGTTTGGGATCTCCCGGCGGCAGTCTTCCAGGAAGCTGCTCAGGCTTTTCGGCATGCAAATATTCCTTGATCCGGGGCCCGGCGTCGCATCGCGCCGGCCCCCGGACCTTGGCTCGCCCGGTTGTGCGATGTTTCGAGGATTGCCTACTCGATGTCCGAATGCCGTCGCGGCATCACCACCAGGTTCGCCGTGACCTCCGAGACCTCCGGGATGCCCTTGATGGTCGCCACCACCCCTTCAACCGTTACCGGCGAGGAAACCATTCCGGACACGGTCACGGTCCCCTTGTGAGCCTTCACGTCGATGGGCAGATCGCGGTACAGCTCGGAACGGAGCAGCGTGGCCTGCGTCTTCCTGGCCAGCGCGAGGTCCTCGAAGGCCTGCCTGGAAGCCTCCGTCTCGCCAAACGCCGCGAGCTTGGCGGCCGTGCTGACCACCTGGCTTGCGGCCTCCGTGCCCATGGCCAGGTTGAGCATCAGGTGGTAGCGGGTGGGGTCCTGCCAGTCGTGGCCGAACAGGGCCATGAGCCGCCGGCTGCGGGCTCGGTCGGTGTGCTCGAGCTGCTTCCGTATGGTGCCCTCGTCCACCGCGAGGCGGGAGCGGAGCAGGTCGACGCGCAACTCCATGGAGCCGGTCAGGAAGATCTTCAGCACGTGCGACACGCCGGGAAGAAGCTCGTGTCCCACGTGTCCGTGGTAGACCATGGGGCCGGCCTGGGCCATCTCGCACATGGCGGCCTGGAGCGCGATGCGGTAGGGCCGCAGGTCATGCAGCCACTGGTCCCACCAGTGCGCCTCCTTCTCGGTGATCTCGTCGAGCTTGGCGCGCGGCACGCCGTAGTTCGCGAGAGTGGCCGAGAGGTCTTGCCGGCCGACGCACTTGTAGCCCAGGTCCGCGGCGACTCGCTTGGCAACTTCTTCGGCCCCGGGGATGCCCTCGTAGATCATGATGACGGACATGGCAAGCCTCCTTTCCGTGAGGAAACGGTACGCTGAACATGACTCACGCCACACCCTGAGCATACTACAGGATCGGGAATAGGCAACGAAAAAGGGCCGGGAACGCCAAATGCATTCGGCTCCTTGGGGCGTTTGAGGTCGGTGTCGCAGTCCTGCTACACGGGTCGTGGGTATGCGACCATCAATTGCGGAACGCTGGACCCGGGCGGCCGTGCGGTTGGGCCTCTACGCCGCGGCTTGCGCCCTGCTGCTTGGGGGTCCGGCGGAGGGCTCGCTTCATTCCGGGCGGATGAGTTCCGTCCAGGGAACACGCACGGTCCAGGCGGCCGGCGTGATCTCTGTCGGAAGGGTTCAGGGGCGCGGCCACGTCTCGCCTTTCCGCGGCCGGCGGGTAACCACCACCGGGGTCGTGACGGCCGTCGACACCGACGGGTTCTACCTGCAGGACCCGGCGGGGGACGGGGACCCCGCTACCTCCGACGGCCTCTTCGTCTTTACCCGCCGGGCTCCGGCGGTGGCGGCGGGCGACGAGATCCGTGTTCGCGGCATGGTAACCGAGTTCCAGCCCGGCGGCGCCAAGACCGGAAACCTGACGATCACGCAGATCACCCGCCCGAAGATCACCCGGTTGTCCCGCCGCAACCGGCTTCCCGCTCCTGTGGTGCTGGGGGCGGGCGCGCGCGTTCCGCCGGACCGGATCATCGACAACGACGGGTTCGCCGTCTTCGACCCGGAAGAGGACGGCATCGACTTCTACGAGACCCTGGAAGGAATGCGGGTCACGGTGCGGGATGCCGTCGCCATAAGCCCCACGAGCCGTTTCGGCGAGATCTTCGTCCGTGCCCGGAACACGTCCCCTTCAGGTCTGGGCAAACGAGGCGCGCTGACCATCGACCCCGCCGACTTCAACCCCGAGCGCATCCAGGTCGACGACGACTTCGGACTCAGTCCCATGGCGACGCCGCACGTAAAGGTCGGGGATCCATTGGGCGACGTGACCGGCGTGATGAGCTACGGCTTCGGCAACTACGAGGTGCGGTTCACCGAGGCGTTTTCACCCCGACGGGGGCCGCTGAAACCGGAAACCACGCAACTCGAACCCGGCGACGGGTACCTGACCATCGCCTCCTTCAACGTGCTGAACCTCGACCCCAATGACGCCGACGGCGATACCGACGTGGCCGGTGGCCGCTTCGACGCGGTGGCCTCCATCATCGCCAGGCGCCTACGGTCTCCCGACATCGTCGCGCTCCAGGAAGTGCAAGACAACGACGGCTCCGCAAAGACGCGAGTCAAGGCCGCCGACGCCACCCTGCGGCTACTGGTGGAACGCATCGCCACTCTCGGTTCCGTCCGCTACCGCTTCATCGACCATCCGTTCATCGGCGGCGGCACCAGCGGCGGACAGCCCGGCGGAAACATCCGCGTGGCCTTCCTCTACAACCCGGCACGCGTGGATCTCGTTCCGGGTTCCCTGGCCACGGTTACCGACCCGCGGGACCAGCGCACCAACCCGAACAACCCGTTCTTCGACGGCCGGTTGCCGCTGGCCGCCTCTTTCCGGTCCCGCGCGCCGGACGGTGCCCGGGTGACCGTGGTCAACAACCATTTCAATTCCAAGCGCGGCAGCGCTCCGCTGTTCGGCGAGGTGCAGCCCTTTACGGAACGGCAGGAGGACCCGTCGGTCAACAGCGGCGTGGAGCACCGTCGCAGGCAGGCTCGCGCGGTTCGGGATTTCGTCGCGCGCAGGTTGGCCGCTCGGCCGGATGCCCATGTCGTCGTCGCCGGCGACTTCAACGAGTTCGAGTTCGTGTCCCCGCTGAAGATCCTCGAAGAACGCCTCCACAACCTCACCAACGACCTGCCGGCCGAGGAACGCTATACCTACATCTTCGAGGGCAACGCCCAGTCCCTCGACCACATCCTGGTGAGCCCGTCGCTCAGGGCATCAGCCGAGGTGGACATCGTACACGTCAACGCGGAGTTCACCGAGACCGCGGCGCGGGCAAGCGACCACGATCCGGTCGTGGTGCGGCTGCGCTTGCCTTAACGTGTCCTTCATCGTATTCCGTTGCTGACCCGGGACCATGACATGACCGTACCCAGAATCGCCCTGATCCTCACCGGAGGCACCATCGACTCCGTCGGTGCTGACCGGCTGGACCTCGCCTGGTACATCGAGAACAACAAGCGGCTCGGCGACGGCGAGTTGGTGGGCGCGGTTCCGGAGCTGGCCACTGTCGCCGAGGTGGAGCAGGTGCCGTTCAGGCGGCTCCCGAGCCATGCGCTGGTGGACCGGGACTGGCTCGACCTAGCGGGGCTACTGCAGGGGATCTTCGATCGCGGCGAAGCCGACGGCGCGGTGATCACCCACGGCACCAACACGCTGGAGGAGACCGCCTACTTCCTGAACCTGGTCCTCAAGACCGACCGGCCCGTGGTGCTGGTGGGGTCCATGCGCCCGGCATCGGCCTTAGGCGCGGACGGTTACCTCAACCTGTACAACGCCGTGCGGGTGGCGGCCGCCCCGGCCTCCCGAGGGCAGGGAGTGCTGGCGGTCATGAACGACCGGATCTACGGCGCCCGGGACCTGACCAAGACGGCCACCTTCCGGGTGGAGGCGTTCCAGGGACGGGACCTGGGGCCGTTGGGTTTCGCGGACGCCGATGGCCAAGTGCGCTACTACCACCGCACGGCCATGCCGCACACCGCCGCCACCGAGTTCGACGTGAGCGGGCTGGAGTCGCTACCCCGGGTGGACGTGGTGCTGTCGCACGCCAGCGCGGACGGCGCCATGATCGATGCCTGCGTGGCCGCGGGCGCCAAGGGCATCGTCTGCGCCGCCACCGGCGCGGGGCGGCCCACGCCGGCGCAGGACGAGGCCTTCGACCGCGCCGGAAGCCAGGGCGTCATCATGTGTCTCAGCAGCAGAGTGGGTTCAGGAAGGGTGGTGCGCGGCCCGTCGTTACGGAAGAGGGGATTCGTCGCCGCCGACAACCTCCAGCCCTGGAAGGCCCGCGTACTGATGGCGCTGGCCCTCAGCGTGACCAGCGACCCCGACACCATTCAGCGGATGCTGGATACGTACTGAGAAGTCACCCCAGCACGATCTTGCTCTCGTCCTCCCGCACCTCGATGGCGTTCTGGACCAGCGCCGCGTAGCGGTACACCGCGTGGGCGAACTTGCTGTAGGGGATGGTGAGGAAGAGCCCGGCCACCACGCCCAGGTGGATCACCAGCAGCGTCCCCATCATGGCGGTCTCGCGGAAGACCAGCAGCAGCAGCCCGGTGAAGCTCGTCAGGAACAGCATCCAGAGGAAGGTCTTGTCCAGCGTGAGCATCTTCTCCTCGGCCGGGTCCATGTCGCTCTTGGCCTTGAGGTAGAGCAGGCCGATCGTGCCGATGCACATCATGACGCCGCCCACGGTCCCGAACACCACCGGCAGGCTCAGGTAGGGGTAGGGCGAATGCCAGTGGAGGATGTTGTGGTAGAAGGCCGCGATGCTGGTGGCGCAGAAGTCCAGCCCGAAGCCGTAGAACACCAGGTGGTGGTGCCACATGCGGCTCTTTGAGAACTTCTCGTCGGGGTAGTTGCAGCCGTCGCCGCCGCCCTTCATGTACTGCAGGCCGAAGGCTTCCTTTACGGCGCGCGTGAACGCGGGCACGTCGATCAGGTCCGAGATGCTGCCGCGGGTGCGGCGCCAGAAGCTCACGAAACCCGCCAGCAGCGCGAAGATGGCGTAGAAGAACATCACCATGGCCGGGAATACCATGGCGCCGTAGGGAACCACGGCAAAGAACGCGCCCTCGCCCTGGTGGGCGGAGAAGAGCGTGTCGCTGCCCTGGAACGCCAGGGTCAGCACGAAGGCCAGGACGATGCACACCGTGGTGACGAGCCCCACCAGGAAGGCGTTGTTCTTGTAGAAGCCCTTCAGCACCCGGGGCCAGGCGTAGTCCTCGTAGGTGTCGGCGCGCAGCCGCGACAGCGCCTGGGGCACGTTCACCGCGAACTCGTGGGGCGGCGCGTACTGGCACGCGTAGTAGCAGGCGCGGCACTCGAAGCACAGGTTGGACATGTAGACCAGGTCCTTGGTGTCGAAGGTGCGCCGTCGCTCCATGGCCGGGAACACCGCGCAGAAGCCCGCGCAGTAGCGGCAGGCGTTGCAGATGGTCATGACCCGGTCGGCTTCCTTGAGATGCTCATCCGATGGCACGCGCGGCCTCCCTTCCTGCGATGCGGCCGAACACCGTGCCGATGGTCATGCCGAATCCCGCCAGATAACCCTTGCCGAGGATGTTTCCGGACATCATCTCCCCGGCCGCGAAGATGTTGGGCGACGGCGTGTCCTCGCCGAACAGCACCTGGCACTGCTTGTTCACCGCCACGCCCATGTAGGTGAAGGTGATCCCCGGCCTGAGCGGATAGCCGTAGAACGGCGGGGTGTCGATGGCACGCGCCCAGTGGCTCTTGGGCGGGTCCATGCCATCGGTGGAGCAGTCGTCCAGGATCGTGGCATCGAAGGTGCCAGGCTTGACCGACGCGTTGAACGCGTTGACCGTCTCCTCCGCCTTGGCCGGGTTGAGGTCCAGGGCCGCGGCGAGCTGCCGCACCGAGTCCGCCTGGAAGGGCGGAAACACCGACGGCAGGAACAGGTCGATGGACTTGGCGTCCACGAAGCAATAGGCCTCCT
>JAPPHF010000005.1 GCA_028821115.1 Deltaproteobacteria bacterium
TGGACACCTCCTTCTCTCACTCTTTAGGTGTCCACCAAATCGGGTCAACCCCAGGCAGTGGAGCACCTCTCGGAGCGCCAGGCGGTGTTCGGGCACGCAGACCTCCTGGCGGCCGCGCTCGGGCGGGAGCCGGGCAAGGTCACGGTGGGAGGGGCGGAACGGGCCATCGCCGCGCTCGAGGAGCGGGGCGACCTCCATGCCGCAACGGGCCTGGGACACGGAAAACACTGGACCACGGACGCGGCACTGGCGCGGGAGTCGGAGACGGTCGCGCTCATGCAGGCCGGCCAGGGGTCCGGGAAGGCGAACATGCGCGGCTGGATCGCCACGACGAAACTGCACCGGGGCCGCCTGAACGAGGGGCAGAAGGAAGCGGTCAAGATGATCCTCGCGTCCACGGATCGCGTGGTGGGAGTTCAGGGGTACGCGGGGACGGGCAAGACGACGATGCTCGACAGGCTACGGGCGCTCCTGGAGAGCCGGGGGTACCGGACGATGGGGCTGGCTCCGTCGGCGTCCGCGGCGCGCACCCTGGAGCGGGAATCGGGGATCGGGTCGGAGACGCTGCAACGGTTCCTTGCCCAACATGCGGGTATCGGCGAAGGCCGAGGCGCGCCGAAGGGACTTCGCAGCCTGCGCGCCTCGTTCTCGAAGACCGTGCTCGTGGTGGACGAGAGCTCCCTCGCATCGAGCGAGCAAATGCGGGGACTGCTCAGGGTGGCGACCACGCTACGGGTTCCCCGCGTGGTGCTGGTCGGGGACGAGAAGCAGTTGGGCGCGGTGGAGGCGGGCAAGCCCTTCGAGCAACTCAGACGGGCCGGGATGAAGACCGCGGTGATGGACGAGATCCTGCGGCAGCGCGACAAGGAGCTCAAGGAGGCGGTGAGGGCGGGTCTTGCGGGCGAGGTGAAGACCGCGTTCGCGAAGCTGGGGGAGCGCATTCTTCAGGTGGACCGCGAACGCATCGGAGCGGCCACAGCCCGGCGCTGGCTCTCCCTGTCTCCCGACCAGCGTGCAGCAACGGGGGTGATCGCCCCTACGAGGGCGTTGCGGGACGAGATCAACGCCACGGTCCGGGCGCAACTGATCTCCGAAGGCGCGGTGTCGGGACCGGCGAGGCAGGTGGAAAAGCTGATTCCGCGGGACCTGACCCGGGCGGAGATGGCCCGGGCGTCGAGCTATTCCGTGGGAGACACCGTGATCTTCAACCGCAAATTCAAGACCCTGGGAGTGGACAAGGGGGACGAGCGTGAGGTCCTGAGGGTCGACCAAGAGTACAATGTGGTCTGGTTCGGCAGCGAAAAAGGCGATCCAGTGGCCTGGCGACCGCACCTGATTGCCGCCGCCAAGGGCGGAGTGGAGGTGTACCGGAGCGAGGAGATGGAGCTTCGCCGGGGAGACCGAGTGCGGTGGACGCGGAACGATCCGGGCTCGGGACTCGCCAACGGAGAGACGGCGGTGGTGAAGTCCGTGGAGAAGGACAGCGTCCGCTTCGGCCTGGAGGACGGATCGACGACGCGGCTGACCGGGGAAGATCCCCAACTCCGGCATCTGGACCGGGGTTGGGCCTCGACGATTCACTCATTCCAGGGCAGGACCGTGGACGGGATCATCGCGGCGATGCCCACGGGGAACCCGGACCTGACGAACCAACGGGCATTCTACGTGGCCATCAGCCGGGCGCGAGACGATGCGGAGTTGGTGACTGACGATGCCTGGAAGCTCTCTGACCAGTTGGAAAGAGCCACGGGAGAGCGTGTCTCGGCGCTCGATGGAGCGGCGAAGGAGGCCGCGCATGAGGCCGTGTTCGGTGTCGAGAGGCCCGGCGGCCGTGACCGCGACCCGGCCGAAATGGAGCAATCGGCGCTTGATCCCGACAAGCCGGACCGCGGAATCGACACCGGGGACGGCCACGAGGTCGAGCGGGAACACGACCGCCAACAGCAGGAAACCCCGGAACCCATACGGACGCCTCTTGAGATGGACCTGGAATTATAGACTTCCCGTCTCCTCCGGCTTCACTTCGAGGCCGCCGCGTACTCCGAAACGCGCACCCAAGCTGTCCCTGGAACGCTCAACACCCCTCCCGGCCATGACCGGAGCATCCCGCCAGCCTTCTCCCGTCGTCAGCCCTTCCGGGCAGCCGTCATCATGCCCACGCGCAGCCCATCGCTTGTCTGCCGCCCGATACCAGGATGGTGGTTGCGGATTTCCTGTGTGTAAGACGCCGTAACCTCCGCATTGCAGCGCACGTCCAAGCACTCGCGGCGGCGTTCCATGCCAAGCGCGTATCTGGATGCGCCCGCGCCCCGTCTGCGCGGACCCGGAGAGCCTGGACCATCTTGGGAATGTCGCCACCAGCGCACGATGGCCCAGATCGGCGAGAGGAGCCGAGCTGTAGGATTCCCGCCACGGAAAGGCGGATGTCGGCCTGATCGGCCTGCAAGATCTTGAAATCGTTCATGTGTTCTTTCCGCTCCACGGCAGTGGAACAAAGAGCATCCACCGTTTCCCAAGGGGCAAACGGCAAGGAGGGGCTCGAACTGCGCACCCGGTCGCAGACATGGCCCGTCAGGCACCACGGTGCGTCGGGTGTGGAAGAATACCGGCTCCGCCGTAGAGACGGAACCGCATGGCGAGACATCAGTGATGGGGAGACAAAAGGCGCGCAATATCAACGGGTTAGCCCGAGCGGCGCTTGAGCGGCAGAGGGAGATCAAAGCATGCAGAACTGAAGCAGCGGATCAGGTGCGGTTCACGAGACGTCCAGGTAGAGATGCATGCGTGGCGGCGCGAGCGCGGGTCTGGCGGCGAAGATTCCCTGGGGAATCACGCGGTTCCCGAGAGAACCAGGGGCGGTTCCCGGGAGAACCACCGCGTATGACGATATGCCTTATCTTTCTGTTTTTTTGGCGGTTTTCCGTGTTACACGCCCGTTCCACGGGCATCCTACGATCCGACTACAACTCTTTATACTAGGGTTACAGCAGCCTGGACCGGGACATGGCCGGCAGCGGCCGGAGCACGCGGCGAAGCGGACGCAAGGCATTCGGGACTATATGGCCGCCGGGCATCATGAGCGTACGGAAATTGGCGTCCGCGGCGGGGCCAAGGCTGCACCGGCCAAAACAACCTCAACAAGCTCGCTGCCCGCCTTGCCGTGGCTCAAGCCCGCGAGAGCCCGTGTCTCGCTTCCGCCGGCGAGGAATACGGCCAACGGGGAACTTGACACTGACACCGGGCGGCGCTTGAGCGTTGGAACCCCGCGCACTTGCAAGAACACTTCCCGAACCGTCGTGCGGCTTCCTGGCCGGCGCCAAGGAAACGGATGGAACAAGGCTCTGCCCGCCGGAGCGACACGCGCCACGACACTCACTCGACCGTTGGTTGTCGGCGGCGGTGTCAGATGTGCCGAACATTCCAGAAGTCGCCGGTGAACAGCGTGCTGAGGTCATGCCGCGACGCTGTGGGGCGTGGACCTTGCCGACAGGAAGGGAACATGGGCGTTGGAGCGGGGCACTGGATGGGATGCAGTGCGAGCCATGGACCGGCGCAAGCTGGCCGGGAGGGGAGTTGGCACAGTGACCATCCCTGTGTAAGACTGCCCGTCGCGGTGCACGGACGCCACCGCGGTTATCCGCGAACGCGGGCGACACAAGCGTGAAAGATGGCAAGACCTCCGTTGGGGGAAGATTGGGTGCCTGCGGCGGTGGCCATGTGCTTGGTGGGGTGAGACCCGAGGTGGGAACACCGCGGCCTTCCCGGGCCGACTCCCGTCAGGGTGCCGTTGCGCGGAAGGGGGAATCGGGATGAAGTCTTCTGGGCTTTTGTTCGTCCTGCTCGTCCTGCTCATGCAGGGCGGGGCTTTGGCCCGTACGAGCCTCGTCCTCGAAAGCTGGAGAGAAGACGACCGCACCGTCTGGCAGGAGAAGTTGATACCGGTCTTCGAGGCAGCCCACCCGGAAATAGAGGTGCGGTTCAGGCCGACGGCACCCGCCGGCTATGATGCCGCCTTGACCGCCCGGCTTGAGGCGGGCACAGCGGGCGACCTGATTACGTGTCGTCCGTTCGATGCGTCCCTGGCCCTGTACGAGGCCGGGCGCCTCGCCGACCTCGACGATCTGCCTGGTTTGGCCAGTTTCTCGAGTGCCGCAAAATCAGCCTGGCAGACGGATGACGGGTCGGCGACCTTCTGTGTGCCGGTGGCATCGGTGATCCACGGGTTTCTCTACAACCGGGACGCGTTCCGTAAGCTCGGTCTTGATCCACCCGAAACGGAAGCCGCGTTCTTCGCGGCGCTTGAAAGGATCAGGGAAGACGGCGCCTGGATACCGATGGCCATGGGCGTCCGCGACCGCTGGGAGGCCGCCACCATGGGCTACAACAATATCGGACCGACCTACTGGAAGGGCGGGGAAGGCCGCCGCGCACTGGTCGCCGGCCGGCAGAAACTGACCGACGAGCCCTGGGTTGCCCCCTACCGGACTCTGGCCCGGTGGCGCCGTTACTTGGGCGAGGGCTACGAGACGCGCAGCTACCGGGACAGCCAGGACCTCTTCACCCAGGGCCGCGCCGCGGTCTACCCCGCCGGGAGCTGGGAAATCGCCGGCTTCAACTCCCGCGCCGGGTTCGCCATGGGCGCTTTCAGGCCGCCCGTGCGGGAGGCCGGCGACGACTGTCATATTTCCGACCACATCGACATCGCCATCGGTCTGAATGCCGCCAGCCCCAGTGCGGACGCGGCGCGAGCCTTCCTGAACTGGGTCGGCTCGGCGGTATTCGCTTCCCTCTACGCCAACGCGCTGCCCGGATTCTACCCGCTGTCGGATCATCCCGTGAGGATAGACGACCCGCTGGCCCGCGCGTTTCTGTCCTGGCGTAGCGACTGCCGTTCGACCATCCGTTCCACGTCCCGGTTCCTGTCGCGCGGCGCGCCGAACCTGGAACGGGAGACCTGGGATGCGTCGGTCGATGCGATCACCGGGGCGGCGACCGCCGAAGAACTCGGCGCCCGGTTGCAGAAAGGGCTGGCGGGCTGGTACGCGCCGCAACGATGAACCAGGAACGGGAGGAAAACGCGTCGCCGCGCCCGCCGTGCGTTGGGAATGAGGAACATCCACTGCGCGCGCGGTCATCCTCCGACGGGCGGTTTGCGCCGACCGCGTGATACAGCGGTCGAAGCAGTCCCGGATGATCCCTTCCGCAGGGCTGGGAAGATATCCGTGAGCGAACACTGCGCAGCTCGCCACCGCATGGGTCGCAGCCTTCGCCGCCGGTTGTCCCCGGTACGGGAACAGGTCTCGCGCTGAGCGTTCAACGACTTCGAGCGTCTCTCGCCTTTCGCGCAGAATCGGGTAGTGGGACCCTTCTCGGACATATGTCAACCCAGCCGCCTCCCGCGTGTCACGCATAAGGTGCTCGCAGGGCCGCGCCGCGTAGGCGTCGGCCTGTGCAGGTCCGAACCGCTCAATGGTGTAATCGAATATGTCGGCGAGCCGGGCAAGTGCAACTGGCGCGTATACAACGGTCTTCATCTATTGCGGTGCCGCGTTTGTTTTGCCTCGTGGAAAAGGCCTCCGAGAACGTCCGAGGGATCGCCGCTCCGACCTTCACTCCCTGGTCGAGTTGATCGAGGCCTACACCAATCCGAGCCCGGATCTCGGTCAACTGATCAGCGTATTTCCTGCGCTGCAGTTCACACAAACCGTCCCGGACCATTTCGCTGGCGTCGTTGTAGGCAGCGGTAGCGATCAGCTCATCGACGAATCGCGCAAGCTGGCGCGTAAGGGCAACGTTTCGTGCATGAATTGCGGGCATGTTTGCCTCCGTGCTGATGGCGGCAAGCCTAACACGGGTGGCAAGAAAAGACACACACTCTCTCTCTGCCGTGTGCCCTGTCGCCATTCCCGTGCCGCCGACCCTTCGGTTACCGATCCCTTCACCCTACCCCAACCCTCCTTATCCAGGTCTCATCGGCGCCCTCCCACTCCGTGAAGCTTGCCGGGAATCCTTTCCATGCCTTGACCCTATATCCCCATCGTGACATGAGAAAACAGCTTGTGCCGGAACTCTTCATTCAGAGACCGCATGTGAACAAGGAGGGCAAACCATGGCCACCCTGCAACCCCGTGCCGAAGATTCCGCGCAACGGAGCCAGCGCGCACCCAGCCGACGCTTCATCGCTGGTGGCGTCATATGCATCGCCGTAATGCTCGCCCTTGTGTCGACAAACGCAACGGCGAACGAACGATGTCTCATCCCCACCCCGGAGGACTCCGATTCGTATCCTGCGTACAAGGTAACCGTTGAATGGATCGAGCGATGCCTTTCGGTTGGTGCAAATCTCGAGGCGAAGACCGACCGTTACGTCGGCGGCCTAAAAGAAGCAACGGCGCTGCACCTCGCGGCCCGTCTGCATCCGGATCGCGCCATCGTTGAGTACCTGGTGCGAGCCGGAGCCGACGTGCACGCGAGAACGGCGGACGGGCGAACACCGCTCCATCTTGCCGTTAACCGGGCTCCCTCAGATCCGGAGATGCTTCGGTTCCTGCTCGACGCCGGCGTGAACGTCAACGCACGCGACAACTACGGAAACACCCCGCTCATGAATGCGGCCAGCCGAGACGACGCCGCGCGCTTGCTTCGACTTCTGCTCGATGCTGGCGCGAACGTACATGCTCGCAACGATTCTCGCTCGACCGCGCTTCACCGGGCTGCGCATTCTTCTGGACCCGAGGCCATACGCACCTTGCTCGAAGCAGGGTCCCTAGCGAACGTACGCAATGGCAATGGGGCAACTCCGCTCGGTTTCGCGGCGAGATTCAACGAGCCGCAGGTGGTTGATCTCCTGCTGGACCACGGAGCCGGTCCGTCGATGCCGGACAAGGAAGGGAGGTTCGCGTGGGACCACGCACGGTTGCGGATGGCATTCACCGGGACGACGACCCTGAAGCGCCTTCGTCCATCGGATGTTAGCGGCGGCTGCGACCTGTTCGAGCCGCATACAATCGCCACAATTACGGTCGCCGGGCTCCGAACGTGCCTTTCCAACGGACACGACGCGAAGAGAACCGACCCGCTCAGGCGATCGGCACTGCACCATGCCGCGATCTGGAACGAAAACGGCGCGGTGATCGAAACACTCATCAACGCAGGCGCCGATCCGGGAGCGAAAAGTAGGTCTGGACGCACACCCCTTCACTACGCTGCGATATGGAACCCGAATACGGAGGTCCTTCGTCGTTTGCTGGCGCACGGCGCGCCACGCGACGCGACCGATCTCAAAGGTAGGACAGCACTGGACTATGCCGCTCTGCGGAATATCAACCCCGAAGTCGCGGAAATCTTGCTGCGCGCCGGAGCTGATCCCCAAAAGGGCTATTCGGCACAACCCGACCTCGTGAAATGGGACCGCGACCGTGAAGTCGCACACTCACACCACAGAGCCTATCTCGAAGACTTGATTATACCCGTCCGTAAGCATATTTGCCAGCTTGCCAAGAAAAATGACTTCGGCAACCTCAAAGAGTTCCTCGAGAATGTTGGCACGCGTTATTTTGGCAAGGAAATCACCTTTAAAGAAGCCTACCCTTACATCTACTGCCGGGAAATGTTGGTCGGCGACCTCGACCTCATAAGGATAGCTGTAGAACGACCGCACCTTCATAAGTTTGGGTTAGACATCTTTTTTCATTTTACGGAAATGGTCTCCGAGCGGAGCTACTTGGAGAAGATACTGAGCTGCAAAAGAGAACTTGGCTACGGGTGCCTCGACATCTTCGAGCACTTCGA
>JAPPHF010000189.1 GCA_028821115.1 Deltaproteobacteria bacterium
AGGGGACATCTCTGCTTTGTCAAAAGGGGACATTTTGGCTTTGGTTTGACACGGGATTCGCTTGATTGCTTCGTGTCCCGGCTCCCGGATACGTTAGAGGAAGATGGACAGGGCTTGTCGCTGGCCGCTAGGCGCGACAGCCGGGGGGTGGAAATGCATTATCACGCAAATCTGTTGACACGGACCGATGACCTTCGGGAGCTGATCGCCGCGGTCGAGCGGATCGCCATTCTCGGCATCAAAACGGAGGGGCAGAGCGACCAGCCCGCGTTCTACGTGCCCAGGTATCTGGACCGGGCAGGTTTCGAGGTGATCCCCGTGCCCGTGTACTACCCGGAGGTGACCAGGATACTGGGGAAGCCCGTGTACCGGCGGTTGGCGGACATTCCCGGCAGGGTGGACCTGGTGAACGTGTTTCGGCGTCCGCAGGACATCGAGGCCCACCTCGACGACATGCTGGCCGCCAAGCCCGCCGCGGTCTGGTTCCAGTCGGGAATCCGCCATTCAGAAGCGGCCGAGGCGTTGGCGCGGGCCGGCATCAAGGTGGTCCAGGACCGTTGCCTGATGGTGGAGCACCGCTCGCTGGCGACGCCGGGCGTGCGGTAACCGGCCACCCGTCAGTTCGACGTAGTTCCGCGTAGGTCGGGTTAGCCGAAGGCGTAACCCGACATCTGGCTCAGGAGAAAGCCAGGAACCAGCACAGCGGCACGGCAGCAGCCGCCAGGACGCCGATCCTGACCTGGATACGGGGGTCCTCTGGACGGTCCATCACCGTCGCCAGGGCGGCGCCGCCGGCCCCGCCGACCGCAAACCCCCAGAGGTGCGCCCACAGATCCACTCGCTGGCCGCCGGTGCCGAGCATGGCCAGGATCGCCAGTCCGGCTGCCAGCGGTATCCAGGCGCGCTTGCCCCGCAGCCCAAGGCGGCTCCGCCGCACCACTCCCGTGCCTCCCAGCACGCCCAGGGCGCCGAAGACGGCGGTGGACGCGCCGATGGAGATGTGGTCGAAGCCGTAGAACCAGGCGTTGCAAAGGTTCCCGCCGGCCCCCACCGCCAAGACCATGGCCGCCCCCAACCCTGGTCCCTCCGAGCGGCAGACCGCCGTCAGGAAGAACAACATGGCGACCGCGTTGGAGCCGACGTGCGCCAGGTCGGCATGCAGCGTGAGCGCGGTGACCGTGCGCCACAACTCTCCGCGCAGGATGAGGTCGGCTGAAGCGCTGCCGCGCTCGAGCCAGGGAACCGTCCCCTGGGTCCAGGCGGCGAAGAAGAAGAATGCCAGCAGCGCCGCCGCGGTTCCGGCGCCCGTGTAGAGAGGACCGTGGCCGGGCCAGGGCTCCTCGTCCGGAACGCTGGTCCGGGTCTCGCTCTCGTAGTCCCAGAGCTCGGTGACCGCCCGCTCCAGGTGCTGGGAAGGGACCGACAGGACCCATCCGCTGGAGGTGCGTGTCAGACGAGGAGCCAGACCCCCCGCCTCCAGCACCAGGGACCATTCCTCGGCCTGGCGCAAGTCGGGCGTCCTGCGTACGATGATTTCCCTTCCTGCCTGTGTCATGGGCTACTGCGTTTCGCGGAAATGACGGAGAACCGCGGAACCTGGCACGCGTAACTACGGGATTTACAAGACACGAGCAGCGGCTTCAACTACCGCCCGCGACCGGAGCCCTACCGATACGTGATGAGGGCGATGCCGGTGACGATCAGCACGGCCCCGGCGGCCACGCGGGTGTTGATGGTTTCGAGGTCACGCAGGAAGAGCGCGCTGAAGAGCACGATGAAGAGCGGGTTGGTGTTGATGAGCGGAACCACCACGGACACGTCCCCCTCGCTCAAGGCAATGTAGCCCAGCAGTTGGGCGGTGGCGGACACGACGGCGGCGGCGCCGTAGAACGGCAGGCACTTCCGGTTGCCCTGGAAGGTGGTTCGGAGCTGGCCCGCGGCCACCAGGCTGAGCGAGAAGACTACCAGCGAGGTGGTGATGGTGACGGCGGTGGCGACGAAGGGGTTGGGCATGATCAGGAGCCCGGTCTTGCGGAAGTTCTGCGAGATGGCCGTGAGGAAGGCCGCACCCAGCGGGTACGCGAGGTGGATGGCCTTCCACTCGCTCTCGCCTTCCCGCCGGCTCGAGGTGAACCAGACCCCCACGACGCTCAGGAGCGATCCCAGGTAGACCTCGGTGGCAGGCCGCTCCCCCAGGAACGTGAACGCCAGGGCGATGGCGAACAGAGGGGTGACGCTGCGCACCGGGCCGGCGCGGGACGCCCCCAGGCGGACGATCCCGGTATAGTGCATGAAGCGCACGATGGCGGGCTGGATCAGCCCGCTGATGATGAAGTACCAAGTGGCGTCGGTGTACAGCAGCCTCAGGGGAAAGTAGAGCCAGATGGCGGTCCACAGCGCCACCGTGCTCAGCACGAACCCCATGAGCGCGGCCAGCGCAACGCTGGCGTAGCGGGAGCCCCGGCGCACCAGGATCGCCTCCGACCCCCACGCCACCGACGAGGTCAGGGCAAGGAACTCGGGGCCCATGACGGATACTTTCGGAGCAAACCGGTGATGCGTACACGGGCGGGTTTGAAACCCGCCCCTACGCCAGCACGAGCGGGGTGTCGTCGCGGTTGGCCCACTCGCCCATGGAGCCGTCGTAGTTGCGCGCCCGCTCGTAGCCCAGCAGTGTCAGGACGAAGACTCCGTGCGCCGCACGGATGCCGCCCTGTCAATAGGTGACCACTTCCTTGTCGGGTGGGACCCCTGCCTGCTCCAGCAGGCTGCGCAGCTCGCCGGCGGGCTTCAGGGTCCGGTACGGGTTGTCCTGCAGAAAGTTGAGCCATTCCAGGTGCACCGCCCCCGGTATGCGGCCGGTCCGCTTGTTGCCTCGGTCGATGGCGCCCGTCCACTCACCCTCCGACCGCACATCGAGGTACACGACATCGGGGTTGCCGATGTTGGCGGTCCCGTAGTCCAGCGTGCACACGAGGTCCGGGTTCGCCTTGGGATTGAAGACCGCGCCTTCGGGCTTGGGCACGTCCAGGGTCACGGGCCGTCCCTCGTCGAACCATTTCTGCCAGCCGCCGTTGAGCACGGTCACGTTCGTATGGCCGTAGTAGTTCAGCACCCACCAAAGGCGGGCCGCCCAAAGCGAGCCGTTGCTGTCGTAGGCCACCACCCGCGTGCCCTCGCCGATGCCCAGGTTTTCCAGCACCTCCTTGGCCGTGTCCGGCGGCGCCACCAGGGGATACTTCCGCGGCTCCTTGTCGTATCCCGGCTGCTTGATGTAGTGGTGCACGCGTATGCCCACGGCGCCCTTGATGTGGGCGCGCCGGTAGACGTCGAAGGGGTCGCAGTCCACGATGCGGATGTCCGGGTCGTCGAGGTGCTCCGCCAGCCAGTCTGTCTCCGTCAGCAGCTCCGGGTGAGCGTAACCTTCCTCGGTCATGGGTCCACCTCCTGTGTGGCAGGGTCCGTCGTATGGCGCTCTCGCAACCGAAGAGCCGCGGGGGACCCGGCAACGTGTCGAATCTCTACCAGATGAGGCGACGGCGCGCGAACGTGCCCGGGTTGAACTGTCGCCGCGTCTTGGGCGAGAATGGCCCGTACAATGAATCGTGCGCCGATGCCCGAACCCGTCATTCCGGCGAAAGCCGGAATCCAGGGGTGGGGCTGGAGGGGGAACGACATGTCCATGTTCATCGACGCAGACGCCCACGTGATCGAGACCGAGCAGACCTGGGAGTTCATGGAAGAAGAGGACAAGCGCTTCGCGCCCGACCTCCTGGTTTCCGAGCGAAGCGGTTTGCGTTACTGGCGCATCGACGAGCGGGTGGTGCCAAATACCAACATCGGCCTCAACACCACCGCCGAGTCCCGCGAGCTGGCCGACGTGTCGGCGCGGATCGCGCACATGGACGAGCTGTCGGTGGATGTCCAGGTGATCTATCCGACGCTCTTCCTGCGGCCCCTCACCGCCCGGGCCGACGTGGAGCGGGCGCTCTGCCGGGGCTACAACCGCTGGCTCGCGGAGATCTGGAGGCAGGGGGGCGGCCGCATCCGCTGGGTGGTGCTGGCGCCGGTCCAGTCCATGGACCGCTGCATCGAGGAGGTCCGCTTCGGCAAGGCCAACGGCGCCTGCGGGGTCTTCATGCACGGCTTCGAGGGGCAGCGGCTGCTCTCCGACGACACGTTCTTCCCCATCTTCCAGGAGGCCAGCGACCTCGACATGCCCATCTGCATCCACGCCGGCGGCGGCAACCTCGACCACTACGACCTGTTCGCCCAGGACGTGTTCTCGCGCTTCAAGCTGCCGGCCGTGGGGGCGTTCAACAACCTCATCTACAAGGGCATCCCCGACATGTTCCCGGAACTGCGGTGGTGCTTCGTTGAGACCACCTCGCAGTGGGTCCCCTACGCGCTCAACGACCTGCAGATCCGCACCACCGCCGAGCTCACCTTTCGCCGGAAACACGCCGACAGCAAGCTGGCAGGCGTGCGCGGCGCGCCCCGGGAGCTGGGCGAGGGGAACCTGCTCAAGGACAACCGCATCTACGTGGCCTGCCAGACCACCGACGATCTGCCGTACGTGATCCAGCACGCCGGCGAGGACAACATCATCGTCGGCACCGACTACGGCCACGCGGACTACTCCAACGACATGGAGGCCATCGCCAAGCTGGCCAAGGAAGGCGTGCTGGCCGAAGGCGTGGGCGACAAGATCCTGAGCGACAACCCGAGGCGTCTGTACAGCCTTTGAGGAAACCCTGATCGAAGACGTCCTTCGACTTCGCGACGCTTTCGCGTCGCTACGCTCAAGACGAACGGGAAAAAGACTCCGGACGGGAAAAGGTCCCCAACCGTTCGTCCTGAGCGTAGCGGAGCGAAGTCGAAGGACGCGAAGAGGCGACCCATGTCCAAACCTTCCTTCGGCTTGGAGATCCACCCCTACTACGACGTACCCGCGCTGATGCACGAGGTCGCGCTGGCGGAAGAGTTGGGGTACGACCAGGTCTGGTTCGGCGACTCCCAGCTCATCTGGCGGGAGATGTACGTGCTCCTGGGCGCCGCCGCCCAGGCCACCTCCAGGGTCCTCCTTGGAACCGGTGTCACGAACCCGATCACCCGGGTGTCCGCGGTTACCGCCAGCGCGGCGGCGACGCTGCAGGAGCTGTCCGGCGGCCGGCTGACCCTGGGTATCGGCAACGGCTTCACCTCGGTGAACACCATGGGCAGGAAGCCCGCCACCCTGGCCCGGTTGGAGCGGACCGTCGACGAAATCCGGGCGTTGTGCCGCGGCCACCGCGTGCCGGTGGAGTCCGGGGACATGCGGCTGATGTTCGGCGCGGCGGAGAAGTGTCCGCTCATCGCCGTGGCCGCCAGCGGCCCGAAGATGCTGCGGCTGGCGGGCCGCATCGGCGACGGCGTGATCCTGGCCCGAGTCGCCATGGAAGGGGACATGCTGGCGCGGATGCTGGAGTGCGTGGACGACGGCCGGAGAGAAGAGGGCCGCGACGCGGCGCCGTTCCAGAGGTTCCTTTCGGTCTCCGCCGCGGTGGCCGACGACGCCTCCAAGGCGGTGGCCGTGGTGCGCCCCCACGTGGCTCGGGCCATACTCAAGCCGTTCTGGGGGCTGAGCCCCGCGGCTGCCGCGGCGGCGGAGAGGATGACCGGCCACTATGACAACTACCAGCACCTCAACCCCAACGCCGCCCACGCCGACTCGGTCCCCGACGAGGTGGTGCCCGAGTTCGCCCTCGCCGGCACGCCGGCCCAGTGTGTCGCAAAGGCTCGCCGCATGTTCGACAGCGGTATCGACCAGATCACCATACGTCCCTACGCGGTGGGCGGCCAACCGCGGGCCAGCATGATCCGCGCCTTCGCCGAGCAGGTGATGCAGCCCATGCTGCGCGGTGACGCCTGACCGGTCCTGATGCCGGGTCGACGCGGCCGGATGCTACGCGAGAACGACAGGTAGTGGCATGTCACGCGACCGTCTGAACTTTCTCTTCCTCAACGTCGCGCATTTCCTCGATCATCTCTTCATGCTGATCTTCGCGACGGTGGCGGCGTTGCGGCTGGCCCACGAGTGGGACATGAGCTACGGAGCGCTGATCCCGTACGCCACGCCGGGATTCATCGCCTTCGGGATTTTCGCGATTCCGGCCGGATGGATGGGGGACAAGTGGAGCAGGGCCGGGATGATCGTCATCTTCTTCATCGGCACCGGCGCGGGGTCGATCCTCACCGCGCTGGCGGACTCGCCGGTGGAGATCGCGCTGGCACTGTTCATCATGGGCGTGTTTGCCGCCATCTACCACCCCGTTGGAATCGCCATGGTGATACAGGGACGGCGCAGGACCGGCATTCCCATCGCCATCAACGGAGTGTTCGGCAATCTCGGAGTCGCCGCCGCCGCGCTGGTCACGGGTTATCTGATCGACACCGGCGGCTGGCGCAACGCATTCGTTTGGCCCGGCGCGGTGTCCATCTCCCTCGGGGTCGCCTATGCGGCCTTCGTCTGGACGGAACGGTGGAGCCGGGTGGCCGCCGTCACGGACGCCACGGCCGATTGGCGGCCCGCCGCCGACGTCGTGTCCATCGGGCGTCCCACGTTCGTGCGCGTGCTCTGCATCATCGTGTTCACCACCGCCATCGGCGGCCTGATCTTCCAGAGCACGACGTTCGCGCTGCCGAAGATCTTCGACGAGCGGCTCCACGGGCTCGCCGGATCCGCCACCGCGGTGGGCGGCTATGCTTTCATGGTGTTCGCCATCGCCGCCATGGCGCAGCTCGTGGTCGGATATCTCGTCGACCGTTATTCCGTGCGCACGGTGTTCGCGTTCGTCGGCGGGTTGCAGGCTGGACTCTTCGCCGTCATGTACCAGCTCACCGGCGTGGGTGCCCTGGTGGTAGCGGTCGCCTTCATGCTCGTCGTCTTCGGACAGATCCCCATCAACGACGTGCTCATCGGCCGCATCACCAAGAGCGAATGGCGCAGCCGGGTCTATTCCCTCCGCTACATCGTGACCTTCTCGGTCATGGCGTCCACGTTGCCCTTCGTGGCCGGCATTCACGAGGGCTGGGGTTTCGGCGCCCTCTTCGTGGTGATGGCGGTGGCGGCGACTGGCGTCTTCGCCGCGGCCCTGATGTTGCCGCGCAGCGGCGCGGTGGTCGCGCAGCCCGTGGCTGCGTGAGAGGGGCACGTGATGCGCACCGCGATTGCGCTGATCGCGATCGTCAGATCATCGATCTCTTTCGGTTAGATGGCGAGGCGCTGTTCGTTTGGCGACAGAGGGGAGTCGGACGGCTGTCCCAATGGACCGTTCCGCGTCGAGGAGCGCCCGTTTCCGCTTGAGCCCCCAGCGGTAGCCGCCCAGACTGCCATTCGCCCGCAACACGCGGTGACAAGGCACCAGCACGGCAATGCGGTTCGTCGCGCAAGCCGAAGCCACGGCCCGGGCTGCTCCCGGCTGGTCGATTTGGGTGGCGAGTTCACCGTAGGTGATCACCACGCCCTCTCGCACGCTGAGGAGAAAGCGCCAGACCTTCATTTGAAAAGCTGTTCCGCGCAGATCGAGCGGCAGCTCGGGTCGCGGGGCACCCTGGCCCAGATGCGCATCCAGCGCCCCGACCCACGCGTCAAGTTCAGGGGCCTCCTGCGCGCCAGAGG
>JAPPHF010000130.1:0-5164 GCA_028821115.1 Deltaproteobacteria bacterium
TGCAGAACCGCGACGGGGTGGGACCCTACGGCGCCAAGGGCGGCGGCGAGGCCTCGCTGAATTCGCTGCCGGCCAACATCGCCAACGCGGTGTATGACGCCACCGGCGCCCGCGTACGACGCGCGCCGCTCACGCCGGAGAAGGTCTGGCGCGCCATCCGTGAAGCACGCGCCGCCCGCGGAGAGAACGAGTCATGATGCCGCTCAGACGCTTTGCCATCCATCGGCCGGCCGACCTCGGGGAAGCCGCGGAGATGCTCGAGCACTACGGCGACAACGGAACCCTGTACGCCGGCGGCACCGAGCTATTGCTGGCCATGCGGCACGACCTGCTGCGCTACGAGCACCTGATCGACATCAAGGCCGTAGCCGGACTCGACGGCATCGAGCGACGGGACGGCCACCTGTACATCGGTGCCGGCGCCACCCACCGGACCATCGAGCGCTCCGCCGTGGTGCGGGAGCTGTTGCCGGTGATGTCCGAGATGGAAGCCAACGTCGCCAACGTACGGGTGCGCGCCACCGGCACCCTGGGCGGGAATCTTTGTTTCGCCGAGCCTCACTCCGATCCCGCCACGCTGCTGCTGGCACTGGGCGGCACCGCGCGGGCGCAGGGGAAGTCGGGCGAGCGGACCCTCGCCATGGACGAGCTTCTCGCCGGCGCCTACGAGAACTCCCTCGCCCAGGACGAGGTCCTCACCGGCGTTGACGTGCCCTTGCCGGGACCGTCGCAACGCAACGCCTACCTCAAGTTCCAGGTCCACGAACGACCGCTGCTCGGCTTGGCTCTTTCCCTCGAACTGGACGACAGCGGAGGGGAGATCCGCGAAGCCCGGTGCGCGGTCGGTTGTGTCAGCCCCACCCCATGCCGCTCGGAGGCCGCGGAAAGCCTCATCGCCGGACCCGCAGGCTCGGTGGAACAACGGCTTCAGGAGGCCGCGGCCGCCCTCGCCGACGGAGCCGCCCTCACCGACGACCGCGAAGGCAGCGCGGAATACAAGCGCCACCTCATAGGCGTGTTGCTGCACCGCGCCGCCCGGAAGTGTCTCAACGGGGACGTTTAGAGGCCGCGACGCACACCCTGTCCCTCTCGGCGTGATTGGCGTGATTGATTCGACCATGGCGCCGACGCCCGCGCAGGCGGGAATCCAGAGGTGACGGAGGGGGGTCCGTAATGCGCTTCCCCACCCCGCTCATTCCCGGAACCCTGATCAAGCGCTACAAGCGCTTTCTCGCCGATGTCCGTCTCGACGACGGCACGCTGGTGACCGCGCACTGCACCAACACCGGCAGCATGCTGGGCTGCAACGAGCCCGGCAGCCGTGTTTATCTCTCTGACCAGAGCGGTAAGGGCCGGAAGCTCGCCTATACCTGGGAGTTGATCCGGGTGGGTCGAACGCTGGTAGGGATCAACACGCTGGCGGCCAACCGGCTTGCGCGGGAAGGGATCGAATCCGGCGTCGTCAAGGAGTTGCAGGGTTACGAACGCCTCCGGCCCGAGGTGCCGACACGGCCGGGATCGCGGCTGGACTTTCTCCTCGAGAACCCGGGACAGCAGTGCTACGTGGAGGTGAAGAACGTCACGCTGGTGATGGACCGCGTCGCCATCTTCCCGGACGCCGTCAGCGAGCGCGGCACCAAGCACCTGAAGGAGCTCATCTGGCTGCGGCGGCGGGGACACCGCGCCGTGCTGCTGTTCGTCATTCAGCGGGGACCCTGCCCCTCCTTCAGGCCCGCCGACGAGATTGATGCGGAATACGGGCGCTGGCTGCGTCGCGCGGCCAAGGCGGGAGTCGAGATCTATCCCTATCAGGCCAAGGTAACCGTCCGGGGAATTTCACTCCGGGAAGCCGTTCCGTTGCAACTCTAGTGTGGTGTCCCTTGGGACAGGGCACCAGGACGCGGCTCAAGGCGTCCCGCCCTCCGGTAGTCCCAGGATCGCGGGTGTCAGAGCGGAGAATATGCCCACGAAGCTCCCGCTGCTGCCGTCGGCTTCATCGAACGCGACATCGCTCAAGCCGACCACCCGGCGGGGATTGCCGTCCGGATCGGGGACGTTGGAGAAGTGTCCGGCCCACACGCCGGTCGCCTCCGTGACGGTCCGATCCGGATGTGTCACCGTTACGTCGGTGTTCTCGAAAGTGCCGTGCGAGTCCAAAGGCGTCGGGCCGAGATGCAGCTCGTAGTCCGTAGGCAATGCAACGGGGTCGCGGTTCCACCAGGTCACGATGGGATAAAGGTACTCACCCGCCTGAACCTCGATGTCCCCCGTACACCCGATGCAACCCTGAACGGTGCCGTCAGCGAAGTTGGCTTGGAGCTCGATGACGGCGCCGAACTCAGTGTACTGACTCCGCCCTTCCAACTCACCCCATCCGCTACCGTAGTTGTACCTGTAGACGCCGCCCACGCTACCCGCATAGGTGGCTTCGCCGACGACCGGCATCTCAGGCGGGTTCGACGGATCGATCTCGGGACCGTCAATGAACACGCCTGTTTCGGCCTCTTCCACGTTCCGCCGCGAAACCCCCGGCGGGAAGTGGGCCCACCACCCCGCCGCCAGGTAATCGGCTGGATTGTCCACATCCCAACCGATAGTCGCGTAAGCGTAGAGTCTCCCGTCGTGGTGGTTCTGCACCAGCAACCATTCGCGACTCGCAGTTCCCGGCATGGCCGGCGGGGGACTGTACCGCGCCCAGGTCCGCTCGAGGTCTCTTACGCTGTCCAGTGTCCTGGTGCTTCCGTCCCCTCGTCTCACCTCGACGCCGACGACCCCGTTCTTGAAGGTCATGTTCGCCCTGAACCGCTGCTGTGTCTCGCTGAGCTCGATCTCCTTCATCCTCGGGCCGCCGCCGGCGCACCCGGCCATCGCCACCGCCAGGAACACGGTCGACAGAAGCACAATCAATTTCATGACGCTCCCGTCTCCCCCCTAGCCGAGACTCCTGATGAACCCGGTCACGGCCTGATTGAACTGCTCGGGCTGCTCCCGGTAGCAGAAATGCCCCGCCTTGTTGATGACGTGCAACTGCGCGTTCTCCGTGCTGCCGGCGACGAAGTCGAACAGCGAGAGGCCCCTCCGGTATTGCGCCGTCGGGTCGTTGTAACCCCATACCACCAGGGTCGGCGTCTTGAGCCGCCCCTCCTGCATCCACTGGAGGCACTCCTCCTTGTCGAGGACGAGGTTGCGCATGAACAGCCTCAACCCGCCGTCGTTCATGGCGCGCACGGACTCCTGGTACTTGGGAAGTTCGGAGATCTCCACCGCCGCGTCGATCCAGCCCTCGGTGATGTGCCCGGTACCGTAGGAATAGTGCTCCACCACCCAGCGCTGGCTCTCCCGGCTCAAGAACGGCTCGGGCCTCGCCGCCATGATCAGCTCCGTGAGCGAAGGGCCGGGCGAAAGCGTCCCGCTGTCCACGATGATGCAGGACTTGACGATCTCCGGGTGGAGCAGCGTGAGCCGGGCCACCAGGTAGCCGCCGCGGGAGTGGCCGCACAGGTGAACGTCCTTCAGTCCCATAGCCTTGAGGAATCCGTGAGCGTGCTCCACCACGGCGGCGGGCGTGTAGTCGTCGTCGGTCTTGGGGTTGCCGGTATGCCCCTGGCCGAGCTTGTCCACGGCGATCACGCGGAACGACTCGGCCAGCGCGTCGAAGTTGAGCTCCCAGTCCAGCGCGCTGTCGCAGGCGTCGGTGGTGCCGAAGTGGCTGCCGTGCCACAGCACCAGGGGCTCTCCCGTCCCCTGCTCGAAGTAGCGTGTCCGGACTCCGTCCACGTCGATGAATTTTTCGTCGGTCATTGGCATGATGATACCTCTCAAGGCCCCGGATCGAGTCCGCGGTGACGTCCGTCAGCGTTGCAGCGCCATGAACATGAACACCTTGGCCGCCTCCACCACACTCTTGACGGGGACCAGGTCGTTGTCCGTGTGCTGGAACCGGACGGCGCGGGAGCCGTAGTTGACGGTCTCGATCCCCCGCACGTTGAGCAGGCCGGTGTCATTGGCGGCGGTGGAGAAGCTGTACTCCGGCTCCCGCCCCAGCATGGTGCGGATGGCGTCGCCCAGGGCCAGCACCACGCCGGCGTCCTTCCCCACCTCGCAGGGATACATGAACTCCTCTTTCTCCAGCGCCACCTCGCAGGGCTCGATGCTGCCGATGGCTTCGGCCAGCTGCGCCACCGCGCGGTCTGCGTCGTCGCCCGGCAGCAGGCGGCGGTCCATCTTGATGTGACACTCGCTCGGAATGGTGTGGGTAGACTTGGGGAAACTCTCGATGGCCGTGGGCGTGAGCGAGACCCGGCCCAGCTCCGGATGGCTCTTGTCCTCGGGATAGGGCATCAGCGGCGCCAACTTCTCCAGCACCCTCACGGCTCCGTCCACGGCGTTGACGCCGTCCCACGGGCGGCTGCTGTGGGCCTGCCGGCCACGTACCACGATGCGTACGTCGATGCGGCCCTTGTTGCCCAACTGGATCTCGGGCGGGCCGTCGATGAGGCCCCAGCCGGCGTCGATGGCGCCGCTCGACAGCACGTAATCGAGGGACTCGTGCTTGCCGCTCTCGCCCGCGGTGCTGGTGACGAAATACAGGTCTCCTGGAAGCTCCCACCCGCTCCGGGCGATGAGCTTCACCGCACTCAGCATGGCAGCCAGGCTACCCTTCTGCTCGCATGCCCCGCGGCCCCAGCCGCAAGGCCCCTCCAGGCCATGGGGCGCGCCGTCCACGATCTCGCCGGAGTACGGATTGGGCATGGTGCTGGGCGCCGCGTTCATGGCGTACGACACCAGCACGAGACCCGGCGCGGCCCCGGCGCCGGGCAACCGCGCCGTGAGGTTGCCCATGTCGTCGATGGCGGCGGCGATGCCTTCCGCTTCCAGCTCCGGCCGCACGACGTCGCGGATCAGCGCCAGCACCTGCGGCTCCTTCTCCAGGAGCTCGGTCTGGGGGCTGGGAGTCTGCAGCAGCTTGACCAGAAGACGCCGGACTTCTTCCTCGTCCAGGCCTTCCTCGATGCGTTGTCTGGCTTCGTTGGCGTCCATCATCAGTTCAAGATACGGCCAAGCTGGCGTGGGGTGAAAAAAAAAAAAAAAAAAAACGAAAAACAGAAGGAGGAAAAGAAAAGAAAGAGTAAGAGCAGGAATGAGCGACAGAAAATAAATGACA
>JAPPHF010000130.1:5174-7649 GCA_028821115.1 Deltaproteobacteria bacterium
AATTCCCACCCGCTCCTGACCCGGGTTTGCCTAAAGTTTGGCCCGGTTGTGGCTTTTGTTTGCGTTAGCGAAGTCGAAGGACGCCATTTCCCATGCCGGTATCCGATCAGAGTTTCCTCAAATCTCCACCTCGGTGCCCACGCCCCGCTCCAGCGCGCGCCGGTAGACCAGGCTTGCGGCGGCCACGTCCTGGGCCGCAATGCCCACCGACTTGTACATGGTGACCTCGTCGTCGCTCGTGCGTCCGGGCTTGGCGCCCGCCAGCACCTCGCCGATCTCGCCGCGCACGTGGTCCGGGGTGATGGAGCCTTCCTCGATGGCCAGCAGGATGTCCCCGCATTCGGTGTTGATAGCATCCAGCGAGTCGACGATCACCGTCGACCGCTTGACCGTGTCGCCGCCCATTTCCCGGTTCTCAGGCCGGTGGGAGCCGACGGCGTTGATGTGGACGCCGGGCTTCAGCCACCCGGCCTCGAGAACGGGCTCGGCCGCGTCCGTCACCGCGGTCAGGATGTCCGACTCCCGGACCACCGCCTCGGCGGATTCCTGCGGCTGGATCGGGACCCCCAACTCGTCCTCAAGCTCCTCCCTCACGTAGATCGCGTTGACCTTCGTCGGACTCCAGATGAGCACCCGCTCGATGGAGCGGACCCGGCTCAGCGCCCGGATGTGGGTGCGGGCCTGGGTGCCCGCGCCGAGGACGCCCAGCACCGGCGTCTCCGGCCGCGCCAGCGCCTTGGTGGCCATGGCCGACGCGCACGCGGTGCGGATGGCGGTGATGTAGACGCCGTCCATCAACACCTCGATCCCTCCGGTCTCGGCGCTGTAGAGCGAGATGGTGGCCAGGATCGGCGGCAGCCCCTGTTTCGGGTTGTCGCGGAAATAGGAGATGATCTTGATCCCCAGCGCCTTTTCCTCACTCATGAACGCCGGCATGCTGGTGATGCGTCCCTGGATCTCCGGCAACGGCACCACCAGGCGCACCGGCATCACCACCCTGCCCGCGGAGAACTGGATATGCGCCTGCTCCAACGCAGCGATTAATTCGTCGAGATCGAGGAGTCCCCTTACCTGTGCTTCCGAGATGACCAGCATGCCGCTTCCTTGTGCTTGGGATTGACAGACAGAAGGGATGACATAACGGGCAACGCGGGCAATTGCAACGATGCCACCCATGGCGCAGGGGCAACCCCGCCGGGATCGTTTCACTTGCTCCGCCAGTGGTGTATTCTGTGTCGTGGATCGACGGCGACGGGCGGAAGGAGACCGAAATGAAGCAGGAGCGAATCCGCGATTCCATCGAGCAACTCAACCGCGACATGAGCGAGAAGAGCCTCGAAGGCCACTGGAACCTGGGACTGGAGGACCTGCCGCCCTACCCCGTCACCAGCGTGCAGCCCTGCCTGTGGCGCTGGGAAAACGTCCATGAAAGCATGATCCGGGCCGGGGAAGTGGTGAACCTGGAGCAGGACGCGGAACGGCGGACCATAAGGCTCCTGAATCCCGGCATTCCCGGCGGCCACGGCACCACCCACACCATCCACTTCTCGTTCCAGTACGTGAAGCACGGCGAGTACGCGCGCGCCCACCGCCACACGGCCGCGGCCTTCCGCTTCGTGCTCCAGGGCCGGGGCGCCTACACCATGGTCAACGGCCAGCAATGCGTGATGGAGGAGGGCGATCTCATCCTCACCCCGCAGCTCACGTGGCACGACCACGTCAACGACTCGGGCCAGCCCATCATCTGGCTCGACGGCCTGGACATCCCGCTCACCCAGGCGCTGCACCAGCTCTTCTTCGAGCCCTACCACCAGGAGCAGCAGGCCCTGGAGACCACCAGCGACGAGGTGGCCGGGTTCTACAGCCACGCCCGCCCGGCGCTGGAGCCCCCGAAAGAGTTCTTCCACTACAAGTGGGCCGATACCGAACGGAGCCTGGAGCGGCTCCGGCGCAACGGATCGGGCCGGGACCCCTACGACGGCTACCTGCTGGAGTTCCTGAACCCGGTCACCGGCGGGCCTACCATGCCCACCATCCAGTGCGCCGTCCAGCTCCTGGAGCCCGGCCAGGAGACCCTTGCCCACCGGCACACCAGCACCGTGATCTACCACGTGTACCGGGGCGAGGGCACCTCCATTATCGGCGGCCAGGTGTTCCAGTGGAGGCAGGGCGACTCCTTCGTGGTGCCGCTGTGGAACCAGCACGCCCACGCCAACACATCCGGGGACACCGACGCCATTCTGCTGTCCATGAGCGACGCGCCGGTGGTGAAGGCCCTGGACTTGTACCGGGAGGCGAGCTGAGGCAGCGGCAAGGGCCAGGCATTCATTGAAAGCGTTGCATTGACGACGGCTCTCGGCAAAGGATAGGATCGCCGGATTCACTGAAAAAAGGAGGTTTCTCCCCGTGAGAAAATGGACGATTGCCCTGATTACGATTGTCTTGATCGGTGCGCCGGCCACGCTGGCGGCGCAG
>JAPPHF010000067.1:0-1230 GCA_028821115.1 Deltaproteobacteria bacterium
AGCCGTGGCGGAACCGGCGGTGCAGGAACACCGGGATGGCGGTCAGGTCGTCCGCTTCGCCGCGGTCCTTGGCCAGCAGGTAGGACGAGCCCGAATGCTCGCCCACGTCGAACTCCCGGAACCGGGCGATGCGCCAGTGCCGGGTGGACGAGTCCATGTCTGTAAGCACGGTGAGCTCGATGCCGTCGGGCTGGATCACACCTTCCTTGAGTGCGCGGATGCTTTCGTAGTCGCCGCACGCCAGTGTCAGATGAAGTTTCTCGGCCATTTCGTTACCTCCGGTATCTTGGTCATGCGTCCCGGCGCCCTTCGACGTCGCTCGGCTACACCACGCTACGCTGAGGGCGAACGGTTTGGAAGCGCCATGACCGTTCGTCCTGAGCGTAGCGGAGCGAAGTCGAAGGGCCCGTCAGTCGATGGCGAGCCGCTTGGCCCGCCGCACGAAGTAGTCCCACATGCTGCCCAGGCGGTGCGGCGTGTAGATCTGGTCGTACTTCTCACGCGCCTCCTCGTCACTGCTCCAGGTGGGATCTCCGGCAGCGGCTGCCAGGAGCTGGATGCGGCACGCCTTCTCCAGGAAGATCGCGTACAGGGTGGCGGTTTCCACCGATTCGCCCACCACGGTGGTGCCGTGGTTCTTCATCAGGACGGCGCGGGCCTTGCCCAGCGTCCGGGCCACCTTCACCCCCAGCTCGGGAGTCCGGATCAGCACCGTGGTGTCGTCGAAGAGCGGCAGCCCGTCGTGGAAGATGGAGCCCTCGTGGCTCACGGGACGCAGCGGCTGCCTCAGGGAGCCGAAGGCCGTGGCATGGGGTGGATGGCTGTGGATGACGCAGTTCACGTCCGGGCGCGCCTTGAAGATCTCGGTGTGGATGAACACCTCGGAGTGGCGCTCGTAGTCGCCCTCGATCTTGTTGCCGTCCAGGTCGACCTTGATGATGTGGTACGGGCGGATTTCCTCGAAGCCGTAGCTGTGAGGCTTCATCAGGATGGCGTTCTCGCCGGGTATCCGGGCCGATACGTGGCCCAGGATGTTGTCCCAGTGCCCGTCGATGGCCAGGATGTTGCACGAGATGGCCACCTTGTCCCGCAGCGCTACCAAGTCGTCCATGAAACCCCCTTGAACGGCGTCCTTCGACTAACGCGACCGGAGGCGGTGGAGAACGTATAGAAAGGCAACGTACCCACCCAAAAAGACAAAAACAAACCAAAGGACAGAGAGAAACCGAA
>JAPPHF010000067.1:1240-7401 GCA_028821115.1 Deltaproteobacteria bacterium
ACAAAACGCCCCTGCGGCTTTTCGTTTTCTTTTGCTATTCGTATGGACGCCATCTAGGCGTCCTTCGACTTCGCTTCGCGTAGCCTGTCCTGAGCTTGTCGAAGGGCTCAGGACGAACGGAAAGAGGCTTTCACAACCGTTCGTCCTGAGCGTAGCGAAGCGAAGTCGAAGGACCGCAATATTCTATCCTCTGAGCCTGAACCGCTGTATCTTGCCGGTGACGGTCTTGGGCAGGTCGTCGACGAACTCCACCCAGCGCGGGTATTTGTAGGGTTCCAGACTGCCCTTGACGAAGTCCTGAAGCTCCCGGGCCAGCCCGTCGGCGCCGTGGTGCTCGCTCTTGAGGATGACGTAGGCCTTGGGCTTGATGAGGCCGTCGCCGTCGGCTTCTCCGGTCACCGCGGCCTCGAGCACCGCCGGGTGCTCCATCAGCGCGTTCTCCACCTCAATGGGCGAGACCCACATGCCGCCCACCTTGAGCATGTCGTCGGAGCGGCCGCAATACCAGAAGTAGCCGTCGTCGTCGCGGTAGTAGGTGTCGCCGGTCTTGAGCCACTCGCCGAGCATGGTGCGCTGGGTCTGCTCGTGCTTGTTCCAGTAGTAGGGCGCGGTGGCGTCTCCGGCGACGTACAGGTTGCCCACCTCGCCGTTGGGCACCTCCCGCCCCTCGTCGTCCACTACCTTGGCCACGAACGCCGGGGTCACCTCGCCGCTGCTCCCGGCCTTGGCCCGTCCCGGGCGGTTGGCGAGGAAGTCGTGGGTGGCCTCGGTGGAGCCCACCACGTCCAGCAGCTCCACCCCCACCTTGTCGCGCCACTGGTGGAACAGGGCGGGCGGCAGCGGCTCCCCGGACGACAGGCAGATCCTGAGCGAACTGAGATCGTATTCCTTCTCCACCCGCAGCATGCGCGAGTAGAGCGTCGGCACCGAGTAGAAGAAGGTCGGACGGTAGCGCTCGATGGTCTGGAGGATCCGCTCCGGGTCCGGTTTCTCCGGCCACAGCACGCCGGCGGCGCCGAAGCGGAATGGGAAGTACAGGGAGTTGCCCAGCCCGTACGAGAAGAACAGCTTGGACGCCGAGAAGCAGACGTCGTCCTCGGTCATGCCGAGCACGGGCTTCACGAACAGATCGGTGATGGTGATCATGTCGTGGTGGAGGTGGACCGCGCCCTTGGGGTTGCCGGTGCTGCCCGAAGTGTAGTTCCACATGACGACGTCGTCGCGTCCGGTGGGCTCGGCTTCGAGCTCCGCGGACTGCCCTTCCATGAGGGAGTCCCAACCCATCGCGTCGCCTCTCGGCGTTCCCGCCACCACTACGTGCCGCAGGTGCCGCGGCCGTTGGCCGATGGCCTCGAGCTCGGGCAGCGCGGACTCGTCCACCACGACAATGCGCGCGCGGCTGTCATCTAGGAGGTACTCGTAATCCCCGGCCCTCATCCAGGGATTCACCGGAATGGGGACGGCGCCGATCTTGATGGCGCCGAAGAAGCTGAAGGCGAACTGCGGGCAGTCGGGAAGCACCAGCAGGACGCGCTGCTCGGTGTCCAGGCCCAGGCCCCGGAACGCGTTTCCGGCCCGGTTCACCGCCTCCTGGACCTGCCGGTAGGTGAACCGCTGGTCCTCGTACAGGATCGCGGTGCGCTCGCCGCGGCCGGCGGCGACGTTGTCGTCGACGAACGTGGTGGCCGCGTTGTAGGGGTCCGGCAGTTCGAGTCGCGGAGCGTTCATTCTCGTCTCGATTCGAAGCCTGTACTACCCGGCAGAGCGGCGCGGGCGGGTTTGAAACCCGCCCCTACACACTCCCGCGGCACCGGTTCGGACTACTCGCCGCCCACCATCTCGGAAGTTTGCTCCGTGGCCATGACCACGGACTTGACTTCGCTGTAGTGCTCGACGGCCTCGTTGCCGTGCTCCTTGCCGACGCCGCTCTGCTTGACGCCGCCGAAGGGAAGCTCGTCGTAGATGATCTGCGCGGAGTTGACCCAGGTGTAGCCGGCGTCGAGCTTCTCGGCCGCGTACATGGCCTTGTCGATGTCCTGGGTCCACACCGAGGAGCCCAACCCGAAGATGGAGTCGTTGGCCAGCGCCAAGCCCTCCTCGAGGCTCCGAACCCGCACCACCGGCAGGGCCGGCCCGAACACCTCGTCGCTGAGCAGCTTGGATTTGGGATCCACGTCCACCACGATGGAGGGGTTCAGGAAGTTGCCCTTGTCGAATTCGTCGCCCTTGGGGCGGTCGCCGCCCACCAGCACCTTGGCGCCCTTCTGCACCGCGTCCTCCACCTGCTCCTCCACCTCCTCGCGCTGTCCCCTGGTGTGCAGCGGTCCGAGCATGGTGCCCTTGGTGAGGCCGTTGCCCACCCGCAGCTTGCGCACTTTCTCCACCAGCTTCCCGACGAACTCGTCGTAGATCTCGTCGTACAGGTAGAGGCGCTTCACCGCCAGGCAGGCCTGGCCGCAGTTGAAGAAGCGGCCCACCGAGGCCGCGCTCACCGCCCGGTCGATGTTGGCGTCGCTGCACACGATCATGGGGTCGCTGCCGCCCAGCTCCAGGGTGACTCGCTTGACCTCCTGGGAGGCCACTTCCATGATCCGCTTGCCGGTGTCGGTGGCGCCGGTAAAGCCCACCTTGCGGATGACCGGGTTGCGGAGAATCTCCTCGCCCACGGCGCCGCCCGGTCCGGTGACCATGTTGATGGTGCCCCTGGGAAGCCCGGCCTGCTGCACCAGCTCGACGCACCGGGTGGCGGTCAGCGGCGTGGTGCTGGCGGGCTTGATGACCATGGCGTTGCCGGCGAGCAGCGCCGGACCCACCTTGTTGCCCATCAACGACACCGGGAAGTTCCACGGTACGATGGAGCCCACCACGCCCATGGGCTTGTGCATGATGAGGCCGTAGCGGCCGTCGGCGAGCTTGACGTAGCCGCCGCGCAGGGTCTTGGCCATACCCGCGTAGTGCTCCAGCGTGTGCGCGAAACGGCGGATCTCCAGCACCGACTCCCGGTGCGCCTTGCCCTGCTCCCTGGTGAGCAGCTCGGTCAGCTCCTTCTCGTTGTCCAGCACGAGACGCGCGGCCTCGGACAGGCACTCGCCGCGCTTGGAGGGAGCGAACTTGCCCCATTCCACCGCCGCCTCTTCCGCGGCCGCCACGGCCCTCTGGACGTCTTCCGCCGTGCCCTTGGGAACCGTGTCCACCACCTCGCCAGTAGCGGGATTGTAAATCGTGGTGGTCTCGCCGCTTGCCGTATCCGTGTACTCGCCTGCAATGAACATCTGCATGGGACGAACTCTCCTCGTGTATTTGTAGTTTGCAGCCCGCGGGACTTGGCCGGGATTTTGCGTCGAACCGGTGAAGGGGCGGTTTCGGCGAATCTGCGTCAGTCGAAGGCTGAAGCAGAATGAACCATGTCAGGGCAGGGCTGTCAAGGAATCTCGTTGACTCGCCCAGGCGATTATTGTAATCAACGGTCCGTTAGGGAGTTGTTCAAATGAACGTCGATATTTCGGCGATCGCCATCATCCTGTCAGTCGTCGGCGTGGGAGTTGCGCTGGGTCGCATGATCCATGCCCTGCGCGCCGACATGCACCGGGAAATGGACCTGCGATTTGCCCACGTGCACCAGAGCATCGCTGAAGTGCGCGAGGACGTACGTGAGGTCCGGCAGGACGTAAACACGCTACGGGGAGAAATGGGCGCTCTGCGAGAAGAGATCGGGGCCCTGCGAGAGCGTACGACCGCCGGCGCATAGAACCGTATTCCATGCACGCGCGGCGTTCGCCGGCCAGCGGCACTGGAAGATGTCAGCTCAACGGCGTCCGGGTCTCCTTGCCGCTCATTTCGACGTAGACCTTCTCGGACGCCACCGGCTTGCCGTCGAGGCAGTCCTTGAGCCAGTCCACGACGATGGTGCGCGCCGCCGGGTTGCGGAGTGAGTGGCGCTCGCCCTCGTAGACGTAGAGGACCTTGGGGCAGGTGGCCTCGTCCACGACCTCGTAGGCGAACTCGATGGGACAGAGCTCGTCGTCCTCGCCCGCCACAACCATGTAGGGACATTGGATCCTGGCCGCGACCCCCTCGAGGGTCAGCGTCTTGCAGAACTCGTCGAACTCCGCCTCGTCGTCGTAGCCGGACATGTACATGTAGTTGAGCTTGAAGGTCGGCGCGGCGGTGTTGAAGATGGTGTACTGGCTGGGCTCCATGCACACGCCCACCACCGCGCAGGCCTTGAGCTCGGGCACGGCCGCTGCCATGCGCGTGCCCCAGTAGGAGCCCATGCTGGAGCCGTAGACCGCCACGCGGTCGCCGTCGATCTCGGGGCGCGTGCTGAGAAAGGCGTAGGCCGCCCTGGCGCCGTCCTCGCAGTTGGAGGCGGTGCAGGTGATGCCGCGTTCGCGGGTTTCCCCCTGTCCCGGCCCGTCGATGGAGAGGATCGCCAGCCCCCGCTGGAGCAGCGGGTCGCCCATCAGCGGGTTGTCCTCCTTCACCCCGTCCATGCCCGGTTGGTAGAGGATGCACGGGAACCGCTCTCCGGGTGCCGGCTTGTGCGGCAAATGCAGCAGCGCCGCCATCTTTCCGCCCGGCACCGGCAGGTCCACCCGCTCGATGGGATGGTCCGCGAAGCCGATGTAGCGGTCGTAGCAGTCGCGCTTGCTCTCCGCCCAGGCCATGCGCTTCGGGTTGCCGTCCTCGAAGATGCCCCACTGGGCGGCGGTGTAGTAGGTGGCCGCCACGTAGTAGTGCTCGCGCGCCTCCACCGTGTGCCCCAGCGCCTCGGCGGCCCGCCCCCTCTGTTCGCGGCCGTGAGCGGCGCGGGAGAACTCCCGCGGGAAATCGGTGAACTTCTGCACCCGCTGGCCGATACCCCGCAACTCCCCGGCGATGCCCGGGCCGCAGTTCCGCAGCATCTTGTGCGAACGCCCCTGGTCGAAGTCGAGTCCGCTCACCTTGATGACCTGGTCGAGTATCCAGCGTTGCTCCTGCCAGCGTTTCATCTTCCTCTCGGTGCTCGCACGCATGTCGCGGTCCCCCTCTCGCCAATCCATGTTGCGGCCGCCGGACCGGTTCGCGACGCCTCCCGCCCCGACGGTCCTTGACCCGCTCGGAAGGGTCTATATACAATCGCCCTGCCCTGGACAACGGGCTGCCTGCATCGGGGCCCATCACCCCGACACACTCCCGCGGGGAAAAGGAACGGGCGACACAAGTGACTTTGGAGCGAGACGCGATGGCAGGACACGAAACCGACGCGAAGCTCGAAAAGCGCATCGCCGTGCTGGAGGCCGCCCCGCTACGATGGTGGGCCGGTGAGGCGGAGGTGGTCCGGGTGTACTTCTCGAATCCCCGGACCCGCGAGGACGACCTGCATTGGCTCAAGCTGCAGGCGGCCCGGGAACTCGGCACGGTGGAGCGGTTGATCGAGACCCTGCCCGCCGATCTCGCTCGGATCGAAAAGGCGGTAGGCCGAGATTCTTTCGAGGCGTCGACCCGGTCGGTCTACGAGGAGGCGCGGCACTACCGGCTTCTGGCGGACATCATGGAACAGATCGCGGGAGAGCGGCCCGACCCCAAGGAGCTGCTGGCGTTGTCGGGTTGCCAAAGCGAACGACGCGGACACCCCGACCTGCCGGCGATGAGCGCCGAGATCGAGGTCACCCATCGGCTCCTGGAAACCCACGGCGAGCTTGCGGAGGTGGCCCTGGGCTTTTCCGAAGGCGCGGGGGCGGCGATGTTCTACATGGGGAACCGGCTCCTGGAGCTCCCCTACACCTCCTACTCCGGCGGCGCCGTGGAAAAGGCCATCGCCCAAGCCATGGGCGTCATCTTCCACGACGAGATGCGCCACGGGCCGGTCCACATTCCCCACATCGCCCGGGCCATCCGCAACGACGAGGACCTCGCGACAGCGCGCCACATCATCACCGAGAAGGCCATCGCACACCTGAGGCTCCGCAACGAGACCTTCGGCAACCCGTTGACCGAAGCGCGCATGGCCGAGATCGATGCCGACATCGGTGTCGAGCCCTTGCCGGTGGACTACCGGAACATCACGCCCATTTCTCCATACTCCGCGTGAGGCGTCTAGTGTCCTGTCCGGCTAATTCGCATGATAATATGCGGAGGATTTTTCGTCGTCGGCAAGGCGCGATGACGAGCAGTGGCGG
>JAPPHF010000044.1 GCA_028821115.1 Deltaproteobacteria bacterium
TCACCCTGCCAGAGCTCACGCAACGGGAACAGGCGGCCTACGCCGGATGGTTACCGAGCTTGGAAACATCCTGGAGTGGACGGGAAGCGGGGCCGAAAACGAAAAGACCGACACTCCGTTGTCGGGAATGTCGGTCTCGGTGGTTGCGGAGGTAGGATTTGAACCTACGACCTTCAGGTTATGAGACTCGCGTTTATGTTGGGCTCACACGGTATTACGGCGGATGGTGTCGGGCCTAGACTGGTGATAAATCAATAGGTTACGATGGTCCAGTCTAGCCCTCAAAAGGTTCATCCGGTCCTACACAGTATTAGCGAGTTCTTTTATGGTGTTGATCTCGGTGTTGACCGTAAACCTGACGGTCGCTATGGTACAGGCATGGACACCAGCACCGGAAAACGCACCGCGAAGGTGCGCAGGACGCTCACCAAGCGGACCGTCGCCGCCCTCCAGCCGGCCGAGAAGCCTTGGATCGCCTGGGACGACAAGCTCACAGGTTTCGCAGTCTGCCTTTGTTCGCATGACCATGAATAGATGACGATCGATAATGCGTGGAAATATCGTAGTTTTATAGGACAGCAAAGCTCACCTACACCATCTTCTCTGGACCACTCAACTTACGTAAGCAATCTGCAAGCGAATTGAATCCAAGCTCCGCGTACCTGAGCGCCCATCTGACATCCCGATATCCCAGGGACCAAAGCCGTTCCACCCGCCGACACCGCTCCAACTCCGTCGTGGAGTCGCAGTCCGCTGCGTGCATCACCCTGAATCCGCGCAGCACGCAAGTACTTCACCGCCGCATCGCCGAACATCCCGGTGTGCAGACACCGGATGCGGCAACGGTTTGGGCGACCTGTTATAGTCTCGCTCAACGGCATACGTCGTTCGCCTGGAGGAGCAGTCCCACATGCCCGCAATGCAGATCGATGAGTCCACATTGACCAAGATGCAGTTGAGAAAGTTGCAGGCGTTGCGGAATTCAGTCGGCGACGAAATCGGCGATCGCGCCTTCCTCGACTGGCTGTCATCGCAGCCGGCGGCTGCGGGGGCGGCACCGGATGAGAACGCGACGCTGATCGTCGACACCTTGTGGCCGCTGATCCAGCAGGGCACCCTGACAATCCCGCGCGGCGGCTACCTGCTCAGACGGGGCCGGGGCAGGATTATCGTCGAGCCCGCGCGCCGGTAGGCCCGCACGGGACGAACGCCGCTTGCAGCGTGAGCCGCGGATCGGGATAGAGGCGACCGGCGAATGACCGGCATGGGCGGCACACTCGAGTTCTCGGTTGCCAACGATCTGCACGGCATCAGCAGCGCGGCCGCCAGGATCGACGCGTTTTGCGCGGCTCACGATCTGGCGCACGGCATTTCCTTCGACGTCACTCTGGCGTTCGATGAGCTGGTGACCGACGCGATCGGCTACGGCTTCGACGACGACGGGGAGCACCGGATCGATCTGGCCCTTCGCATCGAGGGCGGCACGCTGACGGTGGAAGTTGCGGACGACGGAAGAGCGTTCGATCCGTTCCAGGCGCCGGAGCACGACTTGTCCGCCCCGGTGGAGGAGCGCGCCAGGGGTGGGCTCGGCATCTACCTCGTCCGCAAGACGATGGACGCGGTGACGTACCGGCGGGAGGACGGCCGCAACGTGGTGACACTGACGAAGAGGACGGCAGCGGGCGAGGCGGCGTGAGCATGCAGGCGCTCTTGCGGTCGGCACGTCCGGGTCCCTTCCCGCAGGATCGCAGTGGCAGCACCAAGGCGCCGCCAAACATGCCTCCTGCTTCGCGCGTCTCTCTTCCATCGGGGAAACGGGCCACGCCTGGCCGGGAGGCTGGAGCGGGCACGCCCGAACCGGGTGTACGACCGGAACCATGACCGATCGCGAACAGGACGGGGTTCCGTCCACGAGCATCCTGATCGCCTTCGAGAGCGCCGCGCGTCTTGGCAACTTCTCGTACGCCGCGCGGGAGCTGGGCACCTCGCAGTCTGCCGTGAGTCGACACATCGCAAGCCTCGAGAAGCAGCTCTCGGCCCGCCTGTTCGAGCGCTCCCGGACCGGCGTGAGCCTGACCGCCGCCGGCCTCCTTTACCGCAAGGCCGTCCTGGTCGGTCTGGGGGCCTTGCGCGCAGGCGCTGCGGAGGTCTCGGCGCTTTCGGACGAGGAGCCGTCGGAGGTGGTTGTCGCGTGCTCCGAGGAGGTATCGCACCTCTTCGTGACGCCCAGGATCGAGGCACTGCGGGAGGCGCTGGGTCCCGGAACCCCGATCCGGGTTTTCGCCCATCCCCACGGTAGCGCAACCATACCGCCGAACACCGAGGCGGACGTGCTCCTGACCTGGAACGAGGGGACCGCCGCACCCGAGGACAGGGCGGCCATTGCCGCCGAGGCGGTCGGGGCTTTCTGCTCGCCGGGCTATGCCGCCCTTCACGCAGAAGTCCTGGCCGGGCCGGTCACAGGCTGGGGCGGACTGACCTTTCTCTGCACCACGGGTTCGGAGGAGCATCGGGCTTCGTGGGAGACGTGGTTCGCGGCTGCCGGCCGTCCCGCCTCCGAACCCCGGTACGTGCTGCATGACAGTTACACGCATGCCTTGGACGCTGCCCTCGCCGGCCGCGGTGTGGTGCTCGGCTGGCGGCATCTGGTCTGGCGGTACGTGGAGAGCGGGCTTCTGGCGGCGCTCTCGGGCGGCTTCGTCGAGACCAGCCGGCGCTTCCATGCCGCGCTCACGCCGAGGGGCCGGAACAGGCCCCTGGCGCGAAGGTGCCTGACCTGTTTCGGTGGAGGCTCGTAGCGCGGCCGCTACGCCGCGCCACAGCCGTCGAGCGGCGCAAGCGGCGGTCAAGACTTTCTCCGCCTGCCCCGGCCGAGGACCTGTTCCACCTGCGCGCGGGGCAGACGCAATTGCCGTGCGATGGCCGCAGGCTTGACGCCCGCCTCGAACGCGGCGCGGACGAGCCTCGCCTGTCCCGGCGCGAGCGGCAGTGGCCGACGCTTCGACTTGCCGTCGGCCGCAGGTGCCGGACCCGACGGCTTCTGCGCCCGGGAAGCCGGCGGCGGGACCTGTTCTCCGCCGAGCGGCCATCCCCGACGGCGTGCCTCTTCGACCGCCGCGCGCAGCAGCCCGTCGAGCTGGGCATCGTCGAGATGACGCAAAGAGGCCGGCAGGTTCGACGGCAGCGCATAGCGCATCTTCCCATCGGAGGGTGGGGCACCCGAGCCGGCACTATCGCCCGCGTCCGCCATTCCAGCCTCTCCGGCAAGGCCGGGCCGGCCACGCCGAGCACGAATCTGCCGCGCCGCTGGCCATCGCTCCCGATCCGGCAGACCTCCTCATGCTCCGCCGCCCTCCGAATCCGGGCCGCCCGCCTCCAGGTGACGAACGAGCCGCTGCGCCCTCTCACTGTCCATGTCGCGCAGGGCGTCGAGGACGGTCCCCGCGAGCGCGCGATGGTTCCCGGCGAAGCGGCCGAGATGAACGATCGCATCCTCGTCCCCGATCATCGTCAGTGCCTCGATCACCTCCGCCGACGGCGCGCGCTCAAGCTCGGCTACAAGGGGGGCCACGGCAGCCGCGTCCCCGGCGATGCCCAGGGCGATCGCCGCCAGACGCCGCACCGGGGACGACGGATCGCTCAGCCCCTCGCGAAGAAGCTCGACCGGGACCGCCGCCCTCGGCGCCAGTGCAAAAGCTGCCGCCCGCACCGACGCGTCCTTGTGATCGAGCAGCGGGCCGACGAATCCGGCGGGCAGGGACAGCGCCGCCTCCGCCGCCGCCTGCATGGCCAGGGGCAGAAGCGATGCTGGCAGGCCCTTCGACAGCACGATCCCCTTGAGTGCCGAGCGGGCGCGCGCGCCTTCCAGCCGCGCCAGCGTGCTCAGGACGACGCGCTGTTCCACCAGCGGCACACGAATGCCGAAACCGGCGAAGCGCCGCCACAGCCGCTCCAGCGCCGGAACCGCCGCCGACAGCCCGCGCGACGCGATCTCCGAACACAGCGCTTCCGCCGTTGCCATCGACGCCTGCGGCAGCCGCGCGATCAGCGCTGCGTCCGAAAGGCCGGCAGCGTCAGCAGGTGCCTCCGGTGCGGCGGACGCGGTGACGCGGCCCGTATCGCTCAGGCCCCGCTCGTCGAAGAGGTCGGGCTGGCTCTCAGCCATCGCCCGACCGGCAGCTCGCCGCCCGGACATCTCTCCATCTTACCCATGCCCGGCAGAACCGGCATCCGCCGGCCTGTCTCTCGCCGCCGCCGTGTCCGCTCCCAGGCGACGACCCGGACCATACGATCACCAATTGCGCCTCCCGAGCCGCCGAGCAATTGTCTCCCGCAGTCGCCCCTTTTCCGCTCGCGGTCAGCATTGGCAGCGGGACCGCACACAGCACTAAGCGCATCTTCACGCTCGCCGATCGCGCGTGCCATGGGCGTCTTCGCCCGGCACGCCGCCGCGAGGGAGAGGCCGGCCGTGACGGGCGGCGGGGCGGGCGGCCTGGGTGAACCTGCGCCTGCCGCTCGCGAGCGCAAGCCAGGGGGAGTTGAAGATGAGAACGGCGAAGACGATCCAGCGCGCTGCCAGCACCTACCTGGTGCATTTCTTCGGCGGCGGCCTCCAGGAGCAGGGCCGCTACGTGGTCGAGAGGTACGAGACTGCGGCCTCGGGCGAGATCCGCCCGCTCAATGACGAGAAGGAGGGCGCAAGGCGACGCCGACGGCGCACGACCATGTCGTGCCCCGCTGTCCGTCGCCTGCGACCTGTAGCCAACGAGATTATCGTCGCCACCGACGTCAGCCGCGACGCAGGCATGCAACTTTTCGGCAGCTCGGCTGCCGGCATCGCGCTGCGCGGCAAGTGGCGCTGCTGACCGGCAGCCTGGGCGGGGGCGTCACCGCAGGCGCGGCCGGCCGCCCGACCCTCGGCTACACCCACGTCTTCGAGGTTGCCATGTCCAGCAGCGAGGAGCGAACACGCAAGCGCCAGCGTCGGCGGCATGCCGATCGAATCGCGCGGGGCACGTGCTCGCGTTGTGGCAAGTGTCCGCCCGAGCCCGGCCTCAAGGTATGCCGGCGCTGCGGGGAGAAACGGCGTGCCGCAGAGAAGGTCCGCCGCGCCAGGGCCAGGCAGCAGAACCTGCCCTATGCCGGTCGCGATCCGGAAGCCACGCGGCACGCCGCCCGCGCCGCCGACAAGCGGCGGCGGGGAGAATGGAAGGCCGCGGGCCTCTGCTCGTCCTGCGGCCGCTCCCGGCCCGCCGATGGCCGTTCGGTCTGCGAGCCATGCCGCGAGGCAAAGCGTGCTGCCGAGCGCGCGCGCTATCATGCCCGCCGTGCCGCCGGGCGATGCGTGCGCTGCGGTAAACCGGCGTTCCAGGGCTCCTCCCGCTGCGGCCGCTGTGCGGTGCTCGAGGCAGCGCGCGCCTCGCCCGAACGCAAGAAGGCGGTCAACAGGAAGCGCTACGTCAGGCGCAGGGCGCGGGGGTTCTGTGTGGATTGCTCGGCTCCCGTTGCCGGCACCGCGCGATGCCCGAGCTGTGCGCGCCGCTCCAACGCGCGCGCCCCCGAACCTCACCACCTGCCCGAGCTGTTTCCGGAATACACCGTCATCCGGCTCGATACCGGCGACGTGATCGAGAGCTTCGAGACCGAGGCCGAGGCCGCGGCCTGTCTGGTCTTCGCCGGGCTCCGGCCCGACCAGGTGGAGATACGCGCCAACGTCCCGCTGATGGCGTTCGGCGCGTCGTGACCGGCGGCACCCCGCGAGGGATCGTAGCTGGAGCGCCGGTGTGGAGCGGCCTGGGCCGCCCTTCTCCGCGCCGAAGGCGCGGGGCCATCGCCGCCGGGAAGGCGTCCATGCCGGCCAGCCGCCTTGACGCCGGACCGGTCAATTCCGCGATATACTCGCCGCACGCCATCAAGAGGGTCAGCCCCATGCGCACCGTCTCCTTGATGACCGCCTACCAGAAGTTCTCGAGGCTCGTCCGCGCAATCGAACGCGGCCGGGGTTTCGTGATCACCCGCCACGGCCGGCCTATCGCGAAGCTCGCTCCCCGCGGTGCCGGCAAGTCCGCCGACCCTGAATGGACGGCGGCCCACCGGCGCATGATGGCGCGACTGAGTGAGGGGGCGTCGCTGGGAGGGCTCAGGATCGAGCGGGACGGGCTCCATGACCGTTAGTAGGTGCGTTTCCTTCAGCGCCAACAATGCGGCCTGTGCGATCCACCGCGACGGCGGCGGGCGGCACCGGCGCTGTGCGGAGCCGGTGGGCCAGGCGGCGCTTCGACGGCCGGACCCATCCGTGAATGACGCGACGCCGCCCGTCGCGACGGCGGCACAGCGATGCCAACGACGCAGGGGAACAGCATGACCGACACGCTGATCGACCGGAACCCGGATATCCTCGGCGGGACACCCGTATTCGCGGGCACCAGGGTTCCTGTACGCATCCTGATGGAACATCTCGAAGCCGGCGACCGGCTGGACGATTTCCTGGCGGACTACCCGACGGTGTCGCGGCGCCAGGCGGTCGCGCTGCTCGAACGCGCGACGACGATGCTGGTGGGCGGCGGCGATGAAGCTGCTGCTTGACGAATCGGTGCCGAAGCGGCTCGCCGCGTCATTCCCCGCATCGTTCACGCTGCGCACGGTCCAGGAGATGGGCTGGTCCGGCACCGGCAACGGCCTGCTGCTGTCATTGGCCGCCCGCGAGGGCTTCGACGCGATGATCACCGTAGACCGCGGCATCGAGCATCAGCAGAACCTCGAAGCACTGCCGATCCCCGTCGTCATCATGCTGGCCGCGCGGAATCGTCTGACGGAGTTGCAGCCGCTGGTTCCGGCGGCGGTGGACGTGCTGTCGGGAGATCTGCAAAGACGCATCTATCGGGTCTCCGCGGCGACCCCCCGCACCTTGGAGCCGGGCAGCAGGTCGCGCACGTAGCGCTCCCGGCAACGCGAGCCTCTCTACAACACCGCTCATGTCTGGCGAGCGGGCCATCGCGCGATCCCCGTGCACGCGCTCGCCGCGCGCAGGCCTCGCAGGTGGCCGGGGTCGGTCTTCGCGTTCCCACACCAGCATACTCCCTGCCGCCAGCGGATCGGCCGGACGTGCGGTCCGCCAGGCCGCCGATCTCCCGGCGGGCGCCGGAGCGGGCCGCAGGCGAGAGGAGGAGAGGAGCTTTAGAGGAGTGAACGGGAAGTGGATCGAGAGCGGTCCGGCCCGTTCGTCACCCATCGTCAGAACTCGCACGTGAAGGAGCACGATCATGAGTTTC
>JAPPHF010000180.1 GCA_028821115.1 Deltaproteobacteria bacterium
ACCCGGCAACGGCGGCCCCGAAGACGGAAGTTACCTTTTGCGTTCAGGGCGTCGTAGCGCTGCTTCTGGCCAACTTTCTGACAGGCGGCCTGGTGTGGGCGCTTGGGCCGGTGATACCCATCGCCATGGCCGTGTTGTGCCTTGTCGGAACGTGGAATGTGGTGAGGGAAAAGCTGCGGAAGTCTAAAGCCTTCCATTGATGGAATGGCGTACTACACTGCCTGAAACACCAAGGCCCCGCCCGAACTCTCCTCATTCTACGTCGTTCCACGCCGGCCTTGAACTGGCGTCACAAAGTGCGGCCCGTATTTCTCGATACACGGGCGTCCGGTATGCTGCGGCGGAGCGGGTGAAGGCGTAGACCCGTTTCTCCGTACAGGGTCCGAAGAAAAAGAGGAGGCTTTGGGCAAGGCCGACGAATCACGGCGCGAGATCGAGACGCTGCGGGAACGGATCTCCGCGCTCAGCGCGGCGGTCCTGCGCATCAACGCGAGCCTCGACGTCGACACCGTTCTTCGCGAGATCGCCGAGGCCGCCCGCTCGCTGACCGGCGCCCGCTACGCCGTCATCACCGCCGTCGACGGCGACGGCCAGCCCGAGGACTACGTTATCTCCGGACTCTCACCCGAGGAGACACGGCAGTTGGAGGAGTGGCCGGACAGACTGCGGGTCTTCGAGGCGTTGCGTGATCTTCCGTCGCCCCTGCGGCTGACCGACCTGCCCGCCTATGTCGCCGGGCTCGGCTTTTCTACCGAGGCGCTGTTCATGAAGACCTTCCAGGGAGTGCCGATGCGCCACCGCGGCGTGCAGGTCGGCAACTTCTTCCTCGGCGGGAAGGAGACGGGACCGGAGTTCACCGACGAGGACGAGGAAGTGCTCGCACTGTTCGCCGCGCAGGCGGCGGCCGCGATCGCCAACGCCCGCACCCACCGCGCCGAGCGCCAGACGCGGGCCGACCTCGAGGCCCTCATCGAGATCTCGCCGGTCGGCGTCGTTGTGTTTGATGCCCGGAGCGGCCGGCCGGTGTCGTTCAACCGCGAGGCGCGGCGGATCGTGGAGGGCCTTCTCACGCCGGGCGGCCCGACGGAGGAACTGCTGGACACGATGACCTTTCGCCGCGCCGACGGGCGCGAAGTGTCCCTCAGCGAGTTCCCCATGGCAGAACTGCTGAGCATCGGCGAGACGTTGCGCGGCGAGGAGGTCGAGTTCTCGGTGCCGGACAGGCGCAGCGTGCGCACGCTGATCAACGCGACCCCGATCCATTCCGCCGACGGCGAGGTCGCTTCGATGGTGGTCACCATGCAGGACTTGGCGCCGCTCGAGGAGCTGGAGCGGTTGCGCACGGAGTTCCTCAGTCTGGTGAGCCACGAGCTGCGCGTACCGCTCACCGCCATCAAGGGCTCGACCGACACCCTGCTGGAGGAAGGGGCCGACCTCGACCCCGCCGAGATGCGCGAGTTCCACCGCATCATCCACGAACAGACCGCGCACATGCGCGGCCTCATCGGCGACCTGCTCGATGCTGGACGCATCGAGGCGGGCAACCTCTCGGTCTCGCCCGAGCCCTCAGAGGTGGCCGCGCTGGTGGACCGGGCGCGCAACACCTTCCTTTCCGGCGGCGGCCGCCACGCCGTGGTCATCGACCTGCCGCCGGATCTGCCCCGTGTGACAGCCGACCGACGGCGCATCCTGCAGGTGCTGAACAACCTCTTGGCCAACGCTGCCCGGCACTCGCCGGAGGCCACCCCGATCCGGGTCACCGGCGTGCGCGACGGCGTGCACGTCGCGGTCTCCGTCTCCGACGAGGGCCGGGGCATCGCACCGGAACAACTGCCCCGTCTCTTCCTCAAGCACGCCAGCCTCGCCGGCGGCGAGCGAGAGGTCTCCGACACCGGCCTCGGGCTTGTCATCTGCAGGGGGCTGGTGGAGGCGCACGGCGGCCGCATCTGGGCCGAGAGCGACGGCGCCGGCCGGGGCAGCCGCTTCACCTTCACCCTGCCCGTGGTCGAGGACGCCCGGCAGAGCGAGCCCGCCGCCCAGGCGTCCGGCACGCCCCCGGAACCGCACGAGCCCGCCCGCGTCCTGGTCGTCGACGACGACCCCCAGACCCTGCGTTTCGTACGCGACGCCCTCACCAAGGCGGGCTACGCCGCGCTGGTGACGGGCGAGCACGAGGATCTCGCCCGGATCATCCGCACCGAGAAACCCTCCCTGGTCCTGCTCGACGTGCTGTTGCCCGGCACCGACGGCATCGCGCTGATGGAGAACATAACCGAACTCGCCGACCTGCCGGTCGTATACATCTCCGGCTACGGCCGCGACGAGAACATCGCCCGGGCCCTTGAAGCCGGCGCCGCGGACTACATCGTCAAGCCCTTCTCGGCCGCCGAGCTCACGGCCCGGGTCGGCGCCGCGCTGCGCCGCGTCGCCCGGCCCGAGCCCTTCGCGCTCGGCGAGCTCGCCATCCACTACGAGGCGCGTCGCGTCACGGTGGCTGGACGCGAGGTCGAGCTGACCGCGACCGAGTACGAGCTGCTGCGCGTGCTCTCGCTCAACGCGGGACGGGTCGTCACCTACGCTGCCCTCACGCGCCGGGTCTGGAGCGGGCGCGCGACGGGCACCGACGACCTGGTGCGCAACTTCGTCAAAAAGCTCCGCGCCAAGCTCGGCGAAGACGCGGAGAACCCCACCTGGATCTTCAACGTTCGCGGCGTCGGCTACCGCATGCCCCACCCGAAAGAGGTATGAAGGTGCGGACCGCCACCCACGGGCTCACTGCGTCAGCTTGTGCTGCATTAGCCGTGCTGCGTAGACGAGCAGCACCGCGGAGAGGCCCAGGATGTATGCAACGTCCCAAATCAACGCGGCCGACGCAGTGCCGTGGAAGGCCGCCCGCGCCAGCCGCACGGGGTGGAGCAACGGCAGGCACTCCGCCATCCAGAGCCATGACTCGGTCAGCCGTTCCTCCAGCGGGAAGAAGACCGACGAGAAAAGGAACAGGGGCGTCAGGAACAGGGTGAAGTAGAAGCTGTAGAGCTCGATCGTGCCGATCCGCAGCGTGAACGCCAGGCCGATGGCGGAGAAGAGAAGACCCGTCAGAGGAATCACCGGCAGCACCCACAGGGCATGGGGCAGAGGCGCCAGCCCGACCGCCGCCACCACCAGCGCGAAGCTGAAACCGTAGATGCATGATCGGGTCATGCTCCACAAGAGTTCTCCGGCTACCACGTCCACCGGTTGTATCGGGGTGGTGAGCATGGCGTCGTACGCCTTCTCGTAGCTCATCCTCACGAAGATGTTGTAGGTTACCTCGAAGCTGGCGCCGTTCATGGCGGCCACGCAAACCAGCCCCGGGGCCAAGAACTCGATGTAGGAAGTTCCGCCCATGGTGGTGATGTAGGCGCCGAGGCCCACCCCGATGGATACCAGGTAGAGCACCGGCTCGAAGAAGTTGGGCAGGATGTTCCAACTCCAGGTCCGGCGGTACATGGTGGCGTTGCGCCGCCACACCGACAGGGCGTGCCGCCAGGACAGGCTCACGGATTGTCCTCGAGGCTGGTGCCGGTAAGGGACAGGAACACATCCTCCAGGTCGGTGGGGCGCACCGCCATGACACGCGCGCCGATGCCGGGGAGGCGCCGGATCCGGTCCAGCAGCGCGGCGGGATCGTCCAGATAGACCATGCTGCGGTTCCCCAGCCGGCACCGCGGCGGACTCTTGTCCAGCCCGCGCAGCAGCCCGTATTCCTGCGCCGGGGTCGCCTCGATCTCCACCGCCTGCCGCGCCAGGTAACGCTCGATCAATTCGTCCGGCGCGCCCTGGGCGATGACGTCCCCCGCCGACATGATGGCGACGGCATCGCACAGCCGCTGGGCCTCGTCCATGTAGTGGGTGGTCAGGAGGACCGTGGCGCCGCGGCTGCGAAGCTCGCGCACCCGGGACCACAGGGCCAGCCGCACCGCGGGGTCGAGGCCGGTGGTGGGCTCGTCGAGGATCAGCAGCTCGGGACGGTTCATGAGCGAGAGGGCCACCGCCAGCCGGCGCTGGTAACCGCCCGACAGCTTGGCCACCTCCACGTCGGCGTGGGAGCGCAGCTCCATGAAGTCGATGAGCTCTTCCACTCGGCGCGCCAGCGCGCCACTGTCCAGGAGATGGTAGCGTCCGAAGATGGTGAGGTTGGCGCGCGGCGACAGGGTCTCGATGAGAACGTTCTGCTGCAGCGTGACGCCCAGCCGCCGGCGCACCGCGCGCACGTTGCGGACCACGTCCATGCCGAACACGCGCACCTGGCCGCTGGTGGGCACGGTGACGCCGTAGATCATGCGCAGCGTCGTGGTCTTGCCGGCCCCGTTGGGACCCAGCAGCCCGAAGCACACGCCCGGCGGGACATTCAGGGTAAGCTCGTCGACGGCCACCCGTTCGCCGAAGCGCTTCGTCACGCCGGAGACTTCAACGATCACGGGCGTGAGGGTGGTGGACGGAGCATCAGTTGAGGCCGTAGAAGCGGCGCGCGTTGTCCCCCAGCACCGCCGCCTTGTGCTCTTCCGAAAGCTCCGTGTGGCTGCGGGTCTCCTCGATCATCTTCCGCGCCGCCGGCAGGTCCACCTCGTGAGGATAGTCCGAGGAGTAGGCGAACGGCTCAATGCCCACGCGGCCGGCCAGGTAAGGCAGGCTCACGTCGTTGCCCTCGCAGCCGATGAGGACCTGGCCGCTGGCGATGTAGTCGGGCAGCGGCCTGCACGAAAGCCCTTCCAGTTCGGCGTCCCGTTCCATACGGTCGGCGATGCAGGTGAGCCATGCGCATCCGCCCTCCAGGAACGCCACCTTGAGGGTCGGATAGCGGTCGAACCAACCGTGGTAGATGAACGACACCAGGGCGATCATCAGCGGGATCGGGTGGTGCAGCAGGCGGGAGCCCAGGCGGCTGGTGAAAGAGTCCATGCCCACGCCGCGATTGGAGCCGCCGTGGATGCCCAGCACGCAGCCGAGCTCCGCCGCCTCCTCGTAGACGGGCGCAAAGAACTCGTGCCCCAAGTTCAGCTCCAGCCCGGTGGAGGGAAGCGTACCGCCCAGCAGCCCCAGCTCCTTCACGCAGCGGCGCAGCTCCAGGGCCGCCGCCTTGGGATCCTGCATGGGCAGCAGTGCGATGGGGTGCAGCCGCTTGCTGATGCCGCGGTAGCGCTCGGTGACGTAGTCGTTGTAGGCGCGGCAGACCTTCACCGCGTAGCTGGGCTGCTGGATGAAGCCCATCGACAACCCCTCGGTGGCATAGAGCACCGAGTCCGTGATCTCGGCCTTCTTGACGAACTCGAAGATGTCCTCGCCGGAGCCGGTACGCTCGTCGCTGGCCCTGACCGGGTGGATGCGGCTCTCCGCGGTGGTTTCCTCGGTCTCCGGGTAGTGCATGCCGTCAATGGAGGGGAACACGCCGGCCCGGTTCCGGGGCGGGTTCAGGGCGTAGTCCTTGGCTTCCGGGACCATGTACTCGGCCATCTCGGGTATGGACTCGATCAGGTGGCCGTCGGCGTCGACAACGGAAATCTCGCTCATTTCAACCTCCCGTGGGGTCAGTGTCCGCAAATGCCACTACCACCCGGACGCCGTCGAGGTCAACCGGGGGGTGCTCCACGCGCCTGTATCCGGTCGGCAGTGCGGCGCGGACGCGGGCGGGTTTCAAACCCGCCCCTACAACTTCGTTTCCGCGGCGCAGGCCCCCGGTGTGCTGTCTCGTGTAAAACGGGACGCCACGCTAGTCCCTTTGGAACCGCAGCGGAAACACGAAACACGCGCCCGCCAGCAGGCAGACCCCGGGGAAGAAGAAGGCCGCCATGATGCCGAAACGTCCGATGAGATACCCCGCCAGCGTGGGCGCGGGCACCACCAGGATGTGGGTGCCCAGGGACACCAGCCCGAAGGAGGATGCCTGACTGGCCTTTCCCGCCACGTCGAGCGCCGCCGCCGTCGTCACGTTGGCCACCGTATAGAAGAGAAACCCGATGGCGACGACCACAACCCCTAGCGCCACTCCCGCCGCCGCCCATTGCAGAAGGAAGTACACCAACCCGAGGAGGAGCAACGAAGGCGCCAGCACTGCCTTGCGCCCCAGCCGGTCCGACAGGACCCCCATCACCGGCTGGGCCACCAGACCCGACACGCTCATGACCATGAGATAGACGCCCATTCCGAAATCGGCGTAGCCCAGGTACTCGACGAGGTAGATGGGCAGGAACGTCATGGTCACCTGCCGCGCGATCTGGTTGAAGCTCCGGACCAGCATCAGCACCAGCACGACGGGATTCCGCGCCAGCTCCTTGATCTCCTGAAACGGTCTCGGCTTCTTCGTCGGGACCTCGTCCCCTTCGAACATGCGCGCCGCATAGATCCACACCAGCCCCGCCGCCGCAAGCCCCACCAGGAACTGGCTCTCCATCACCCGTTGCCACGCGAAGTTCTCCAGCAGGAGACCCATGGCCGGCGGGGTCAGCGTGTTGCCCAGGGTGGCGCCCATGCCGTAGATCCCGATGGCCGTGGCCCGGGTCTCCGGGAACTGGTTGGACAGCGAGGCCACCGACGCCGGATGAAACAGCGTGGTCCCCGCGGCCAGGAGCGCGACGGCAAGCATCCACCACCAGTAGCCGGACAGGGTCCCGAACACCCAGTAGCAGAGCCCCATGCAGACCAGCGACGAGGTTACGATGAGAGCCCGCTGCCGTACCCAGGTATCCGCGAGCATTCCCGACGGCACGTCCAGCGCGGCCTGGGCGAACATCCGCATGGAGGCGAGACCGCCCAACTGCACGTCGGTAAGACCCACGTTCGACTTGAGGGTCGGCCCGAGCACAGGCAGGATCTGCATGAACCAGTGGATGGCGACGTGGGCCAGGGTGATGAAACCCAGGAGCCTGAGGCGCCGCCGGCCTACCTGGACCGCGAGACCGCGAAACGATTCGAGTGTCTTCATATAAGGTGGTGTGGGTCGGGCAGTTGCGGAAACCGGACGCCCGATGTAGGGGCGGGGTTCAAACCCGCCCGTGCCCGCATCACTCCACCGCCCGATGCAGGCGCCTAGTGTTGCGTCCCGTAAATTCCTAGCATAAGTTGCGCAGGATTTTTTGCCGTCGGCAAGGCGCGATGACGAGTGGGGGCGACCGTAGGTCGCCCCAGGGCGG
>JAPPHF010000133.1:0-2583 GCA_028821115.1 Deltaproteobacteria bacterium
GTCCTGAGCTTTGTCGAAGGGCTTAGGACGAACGGAGAAAAGGCTGTCACAACCGTTCGTCCTGAGCGTAGCGAGGTCTGCCGAGCGAAGTCGAAGGACGCCATTTACGAAGCAGGCGCGCGATCCCCGCCCCCATCCGCCTCCCCCAGGATTTCCTCCAGCTCCGGCCGGGTGTCGATGTCCTTGGCAAACGAGCGGATCCGGGTCACCACCATGGCCACCGGATGGTCGAAGCCGCCGGTTCGGCGCGGCTCCATGATCTGCCGGGTCAGCTCGGCGGCGAGGTCGGGCACCGTGAGCCGTTCACGGGAGTACCTGCGATAGGTCGTGAAGATTCCGTAGGGGGCCGCCACGATGCGTCCGGGCCATTGCAACGAGCCGATTCTTCTCAAGTCGTCCGCGAGCCACAGGCCCACCGCCCGGAGCGTGATGCGGATCACCCGCTCATAGACGCCGCGGTTGCGGAAGCGGTAGGCCAGCATCAGGAACCGGTTGAAAATGTCGAGGCGGACCGCGTCGGAGCGGAGGATCACCAGGTGCCCCGGATACAGGTTCAACAACGGCTCGCCCGGCGCAAGCCGCATGCGGTAGCTGGGCTTCCAGCCGCTGACGCCCATCTCTTCGGGCTCGGCCGCGATCAATTGCCACCAGAGCCCGCTGCCGGCGTGCGAGAAATACGATTCGTCCAAAAGCGTCCGGAAGTCCTCGGCGGTGGGAAGGATATCGCAGGCGGACACGGCGACCGGGCGGCCCGGATAGCGCCGGGTCAGCAGTGAGGTGAACTCCGCGATCGTCGCCAGCAGGTCACCGGTGGTGTCCGCGATCTCGCAGTCCACCAGGTCGCCGTAGACGCGGCGCGGCCCCACCACGATGGGGTCTTCGAACCGCCCGCTCTCGCGCATCCGCTGGATCAGCTCGCCCGCGATGCACCGCCCGGACGGGAGCCTCACCGCACCCTTGAAGCCGCGCAACACGTCGTCGGCCGCAAATCCCTGAGGTATCGTCTCCAGTCGATCGTTGCCGCCGGCCAGTATGATTATCGGCAGCCGGTCGCTCATCCCCGTCTCGCTCCGCTGACAGTATGCCTTCGTCGCGGCCGGCTCTCAAGCGCCTTCACTTGCCGGATACTGTCCGCGAGGTCGTGTCGCGCTCGCTTCCGCGTTTTGAAAAACGGCCGCCGAACTGTTACTCAAGAAGGTGACGCCCACAATGCCCGGAGCCGCGCCTTCGCGTGCGATCTCCGGCGGCCTGGAGCATGATGCCGACCTCAGTCAAGTGTCCCATTTGCCACAACGAGGCGCCCTGGACCGGCAATCCGCACCGGCCCTTCTGCTCGGAAAGGTGCCGTTTCGTGGACCTCGGCGCCTGGGCCGACGGCAAGTACCGGATCGCCGGCGACGACCTCGAGGACGAATCGCAGCAAGCCGACGAAACCGACCGTCAATGAAATCGAATCCCGTGTCCAGCAACCCGGCTTGACAGGCACCAGCACCCGCGAGCACCTCCATGTCGATACATCCTACAGCCGTGGTCGATCCACGGGCGGAAATTCACCCCGAGGCCGAGCTGGGCCCCTACGCCGTGGTCGACGGGCCGGCGAAGATCGGCGCCGGAACACGCCTGCTGCCCCATGCCGTGGTCCTGGGCTGGACCGAGATCGGCGAAGGCAACGTGGTGCACAGCGGCGCGGTACTCGGCGACGCACCCCAGGACCTGTCTTACCGCGGCGCCAAGTCGTACCTGCGGATCGGCGACCGCAACGTGTTCCGCGAAGGGGTCCAGGTGCACCGGGGCACCGCGCCCGAGAGCACCACGGTCCTCGGCGACGACAACTTCCTGATGGCCAACTCCCACGTCGCCCACAATTGCCGGGTGGGCAACCATATCATCCTCACCAACAACGCGGTGCTGGGGGGCTACGTCGAGATCGGCGACCGCGCAGTGCTCTCGGCAAGCTGCGCGGTCCACCAGTTCGTCCGCGTGGGCCAGATCGCCATCATGCGGGGGATGAGCGCCACCAGCCGGGACGTGCCGCCATTCTCCATCATCGACTGGCAGCACACGGTGCGCGGGTTGAACGTGGTGGGGCTGCGCCGAGCGGGTTTCGACGAGCCCAGGATCCGCGCCCTCAAGAACGCCTTCCAGACGCTGTTCCGCAAGCGCCGCAACCTCGGCGCGGCGGTAAAGGAACTGGAAGCGAACCTGAACGACCCCTCCGGCGACATCGCCGAGCTGCTCGAGTTCATCCACTCATCGCAGCGCGGGGTCTGCGCCGGCCCCAGGTCCCATCCCCTCGGAAGACCGTAACGTACTGGCGTCCTTCGAGATGGCGTCCTTCGACTCCGCTCGGCAGACCTCGCTACGCTCAGGACGAACGGAAGTTGGAATTCAACGGGGTCGGTCAACGGGGTAAGAACCCATAACGGCCAGCGGGGTAAGAATCCATACCGTTAACGGGGGTCAGTAGCCATAGCTGTTAACCGGGGTCGGTAGCCATAACCTATAACCGTTCGTCCAGAGCCCATAGACCGGGGCAGGGCAGGCATAGCCCCCCCCCCCCCGCGCGAAGTCGAAGGGCGCCAA
>JAPPHF010000133.1:2593-7011 GCA_028821115.1 Deltaproteobacteria bacterium
TTCCTTTCCAATTTGTTTTACCGGGGGGCGTTACGAATAAACAAAAACCGTTTCGCCGTGCCCCATCCGCGGGCCTCATTACTGGTTCCGCGCCGCCCCCGGGGCGCCAAGTCGAAGGACGCCATTTTCAAACCGGCCTGCGGTGCTTCGCCAGGCACTGCTCGATGTCTTCCCGCGAAAGCGGGAACTGGAACATTTCGTTCCTCATGTGCACGCGCTGCAGGCTTACCCGATCGATGGCCCGTTTCATGGCCTTGAGGTCGCGTTTGTTTCCTACGGCGGCGGCGGCCTCCCGCGCCGCCTCCCGGTAGTGGTTTTTCTCGTCCTCGTAGACGACGTCCATGGCCGCGGCGATCTTGCGCTCGAGGACGCTGCCCTTGAGGCGGCGGCCTTCCCGAAACAGCCTGGCGCCGCCCCCCTCGGTCACCAGCACCGCGGCCTTCTCTACCGCGGAGCCGGCCACGAACTTGCGCCGGAGGTCGCCCAGGGCCTTCTCCTCGGACAACTGGACGGTGTCGCCCGCGTCCATCTTGCGGCCGAGCAGGTACTCCAGGATGTCCGCCATCAGGACGTAGTGGTTGAACTCCTGCACCAACTGCTCCATGAGCCCGTGGTAGTGATGCCGGTCCACGGTCCTGTCCACCTCGGGGAACATGTCGACCAGGTTGGCCAGCTCACGGTGCAGGCCGGTAAAGTAGCCGTCCACCGGGTGAAGCTCCTTCCATAGCTGCGCCTTGAGCCAGTGGATGTGCTGCTCCCGGGTCGGCTTGCCGGCGAAGAAGCGCTTAGCGATGCGGGCCTCGGCTTCCCAGTACGGATAGGCCACGTCGATCAGGTACTGCTCGGTCTCTCTCATATTGCGCACACCTCCTTGAGTCGGCGCCCTTCGACTTCGCGAAGCCTGTCCTGAGCTTGCCGAAGGGCTCAGCGCGAACGGATTTGATTGGGCTCCCTCGACTTAACCCTTAACCGTTCGCCCTGAGCGTAGCGAAGCGAAGTCGAAGGGCGCCGACTTCTTTCGCTTTCCGGCTCCATCGCATAGTATGGACCGTCAGCATGTCGAAGACCGCGGGCATCATCATCATCGGCAACGAGGTCCTGTCGGGGAAGACCCAGGACATCAACTCCACCTTCCTGTGCCGGGAGCTGCGGCTCCTCGGGGTCGACGTGCAACGCGTCACTGTGATCCCCGACGACCTCGAGCTCATCGGCCGCACGGCGGCGCGCTTTTCCGCCAGGTGGGACCTGGTCTTCACCACCGGGGGCGTCGGCCCCACCCACGACGACGTCACCATCGAGGGTATCGCGCACGGTTTCGGGGTCGAGGCCGTCATCCACCCGCGCCTGGAGCGGCGGCTGTCCGAGCGCTACGGCGACGATCTCAACCCCGCGCGGCTGCGCATGGCCATGGTGCCGGAAGGCGCCGAGCTCCTGGGCGGCGGCGCGCTGTTCGCTCCGGTGGTGCGGATGAAGAACGTCTACATCTTCGCCGGCGTGCCGCGGATCCTTCAGGACCGTTTCAACGCCATCAAGGAGCAGTTCCGCGAGTCCCCTTACCACCTGAGGAACATCTATATCAAGGACGGCGAGGGCGCCATCGCCGGCACGCTTAACGACCTGCTGGAACGGTTTCCCGAGATCCTGCTGGGGTCGTATCCGGTGCTGGACAACCCCGAGTACAAGGTGAAGGTGACGGTGGAGTCGAAGAGCGGCGAGTACCTCGACCGGGCCGTGACCAGCCTCCTGGAGAACCTGCCGGAGTCGGCTATCCTGCGGGTGGAGGAGGGCTAGCCGGACGATGGGGTCGGAGGGGTGGTGAACCGCTCGCCCGTCTGGCTGCCGATCCAGATCTCCCCGCCCCGGTAGATCTCCTTCTTCCAGATGGGCACGCGCTTCTTGAGCTCGTCGATGGCGTAGCGGCACGCCTTGAAGGCGTCGTCCCGGTGCGGCGCCGACACCGCGATGATGACGCTGGCCTCGCCGATGGGAACGTTGCCGATACGGTGAACGATGGCCATGCGGGTGATCTCCCACTTCTCGGCCGCCTCCTCCCCGAGCTTCGCAATCTCCTGCTCCGCCATACCGGGGTAGGCCTCGTAGTCCAGCGAAATGATCGACCGGCCTTCGTTGTTGTCGCGGGTGGTGCCGATGAAGGTCGACACGGCGCCCGCCGCGGGGTCTCCCACGAAGGCCAGTAGTTCGTTCAACTCGATGGGTTGGTCCGTAAGCCGGTACACGTCAACCTCCGCTTACCGGGGGTATGAAGGCGACCTCGTCGCCGTCCGCGAGACGGTGGTCGAGCGCGACGTACTCGCTGTTCACCGCATAGAGAAGCCTCAGGTCGACCCCGGCCAGCCCCCCGTGCGCTCGGCGAAGGTCGTCCCAGAGGTCTTTGACGGTACTGCCCTCGGGAACGTCATGGAAAGTATCGGCCGTGCCAGCACGTTCGCGCAGCATGGCGAAGAGCTTGACCCGAACCTTCATAGTCCGCGGACCTGCGCCACCATGTGGCCCAACTGGGGGACCAGCAACTTGGTCATGGCGAGTTCCACGGCGCCTCGGGACCCGGGCATCGACGCCACGACGCGGGATCCGGCCGCGCCGGCCACCGCGCGGCTGAGCATGGCCGCCGACCCGATGTCCTCGTAGCTCAGGAAGCGGAACAGCTCCCCGAACCCGTCGATGCGCTTGTCGAGCATGCCGCTGACGACCTCGAAGGTGCCGTCCCTCGGCGCGATTCCGGTGCCGCCGTTGAGCAGCACCGCGTCCACCCCGGGTTGCGCCAGCGCCCTGGCGATCAACGCCCGGATGTCTTCCGGCTCGTCCTTGACGATCTCGTAGCCCGCCACCGTGTGCCCGCCTTCCTCCAACAACCGCTTGACGAGGGCGCCGCTCGTGTCGGTGGTCTCGTCGCGGGTATCGCTCACCGTGATGACGAAGCAGGCAATGGTCTTGAGGGTTCGGTCGGTGTGTGATTTCTCAGCCATGGTTCGGTAGTCTTTCAAACTGGAGATGGCGCCCTTCGACTTCGCGCCGTTGGCGCTACGCTCAGGGCGAACGGTTGGGACTTTTTCCCGTTCGGAGTCTTTCCGTTCGGAGTCCTTTATCCGTTCGTCCTGAGCGTAGCGAAGCGGAGTCGAAGGACGCCATCTAAATCCGCATCGGCATCACGACGTACAGCAGGGTTTCGTCGTCGCCGCGCTTCAGCAGGGTCGGACTCTGATCGTCCTTCAGCCCGATGGAGATCTGGTCATCGTGGTCCAGGACGCCGAGAATATCCAGCAAATACTGGGCGTTGTAACCGATGGCGAGGCGCCCCCCCTGGTACTCCAGGTCCAACTCCTCCACTGCCTCCCCCAAGTCCGGATTGTTGGCCGAGATGGACATGCCTCCGGCCGTCAACTCCACCCGGACGCCTCGATAACGGTCGCTGGACAACAGCGACACCCGCCGCAAGGCCCGGTACAGAGTGCCCTGCGCGACGCTCGCCTCACTCTTGTTGTCGCTCGGAATGACCTTGTCGTAGTCCGGGAACTCGCCGTCGATGAGCCGGATCGACATCTCCACGTCGCCGCTCCACACGAACACCATGTTGTCGGTGAAGCCCAGCGAAACCGCCCCTTCTCCCGCGTCCTCCAGCAGTCTCCGAAGCTCTGCCAAGCCCTTCCTCGGTACGATCACCCCCTTGGCCAGGCCCAGCGGCCCTATATCCCGCTGCACCAGCGACAGCCGGTGGCCGTCCGTCGTAACCATGCGCACGCTGGACTCACCCGATTCGTGGACCAGGGCGCCGTTGAGGTTCGATCGGGTCTCGTCCGTCGAGACGGAGAAAATCGTCTTGTCGATCATCTCTTTCAGGACATGGGCCGGACACTCCTTGCGCTCCTCGTCCGCGCTCTTGGCAAAAACCGGGAATTCCTGCGCGTCGAGGCCGACCATCTTGAACACGGACTTGCCGCTGCGGATCTCCACCCGGTCGTTGTCCAGCCGCTGCAACTCGATGGTCTCCTCGGAGAGCTCTCGGACGATCTCGAACAGCTTCCTCGCGTCCACCGTTACGCGCCCGGAGGTGACGATTTCGCCGTTGACGCTCGCCCGGACTCCCACCTCGAGATCGGTGGCGGTGACCCGAATCCGGTTTGTGTGTGTCTCGATCAGCACATTGGCCAGGATCGGCATCGTGTTGCGCCGTTCCACCGTTCCCTGGGTCCGGGACAACGCGCCCAGGAAGTCTTCTCGTTTGGCTCTAATCTCCATTTGTCCTCCTGGATCACGTGTCCCTAACAACTCTTCAATCAGTATATAAAATCAAGAGTAGTAATAGGGCCTGTGGACATCGGGATATTCGTCACAAACTGCGGACATTAAACCATGTTTTGTGTGGAAAATAAATCGCGGCAAAGCGCGTTGTTCACAGG
>JAPPHF010000192.1 GCA_028821115.1 Deltaproteobacteria bacterium
TTGCTCTCCCCCGCGTGGTGCCCGCCACGGCTCGCCATCGCCCCTTCCCCACGACTAAAAATCCTGCGCATCTTATGGCGCGAATTAACCAGACAGGACACTAGATGATCATTCCCGCGATGAAGCCCGCCGACGCCAAGGCCTACGTGGACGAGCACTACCGGAAGGTGGCGCAACGGTGGCGCGAGCGGGTGACCGGATCGTCCTTCATGGTTCAGCTCATGGAGGGCAGCTTGTCGCCCGGCGCGCTGCGGACCTTCTTCAAGAACTGGGCCTCGTACACCATCGAGATCAACACTGTGGAGGCGGCGTCCTACCACAAGCACATCGCCTTCTTCCGCAGGAACCGCGACCTCATGGCGCCCATGGCCCGGAAGCTCGCCGACGAGCTGCTCCACCCGGAGCCCCCGGGGCACATTCACGTCGTGCTGGAAACGGCAAAGGCTCTTGGGATCGACGAAGACGAAGTGTACCTCGACCCGATGCTGGCGGAGTTCCGCGCCAAGATCGACTTCAAGCGGACGATCCTCTGGGAGGGAACCGTCGCCGAGTTCTATGCCGGCGGCGCCACCGAGGAACAGACCGGATACTGGTCGGCGGACTTCTTCAAGGCCCTCACCACCCACTACGGTCTCTCGCGCGAGCAGGCGGTCTACTTCTCCACCCACGAGGAGGCCGACCTGAAAGAGCACGAGGACGGCGTCATGGGCCACGGGAGCTTCCGGCGCCTGGTGCTGCAGCGGCTACTCCAGGACGGCATCGAGGTGCGCGCCGGCTACGACCTCGACTACTGCGGGCTTACCGCCGTGGACCTCCACGGCGACATCCTGAACGCCAGCCTGGCAGCGACCGAGTGACGTCGAGCGCCCGTGCTCGTCCACTCGCCGGATCTCGTGAATGCGATCACAGCCTGATCCCTCGCTTGATGCCGGCGGCCTGCCTGTCAGCCGGATCCGTTGCCGTCGATGAACGTCTTGGCGTTGCTGACCAGGGCGAGCTTGTTGGCCGCGTGGAAAGCCGCGGTCTTGTAGCACTCCGCCAGCGTCGGGTAGTTGAAGACCGTCTTCAGGAAGTAGTCCAGTCCCCCGCCCAGGCCGAGCACGGCCTGTCCCACGTGGACGAGCTCGGTGGCGCCGCTGCCGATGCAATGGCAGCCCAGGAGGCGGCCGTCGTCACGGTGGAAGAGCATCTTGAACATCCCCGAGTCGTCGCCGAGGATGATGCCGCGGGAGATCTCCTTGTAACGCGCGACGCCGGTCTCGTAGGGGACCTTCTGGCTCGTCAGCTCTTCCTCCGTGGCCCCCACCGAGGAAAGCTCGGGGATGGCGTAGATGCCGATGGGGTAGTGGTTGCCGATGGGCTCCGCGTCCACGTCGAACATGCGGCAGGCTGCCAGCCTGCCCTGCTCCGAGGACATGGCGGCCAGTGCGGGAAAGCCGATGAGGTCGCCCGCCGCCCAGATGTTCTCCACCGGCGTCCGAAAATTCTCGTCCACGTGCAGGCGCCCGCGTTCATCCGCCTCGAGGCCCACCGCCTCCAGATTGAGCGTGGACGACGCCCCCTGCCGGCCCGCGGAGACGAGGATCACGTCGGCCACCAGGAACTTGCCCGAGTGGAGCTTCAGCAGCCCCTGCCGCTTGGGAGTCTCCACGATCTCCACCTGTTCCACCGCGTCGCCGCAACGGAACGTGACGTCGGCCTTGCGGAGCTGGTGCATCAGCTCGTCGACGATCTCGTAGTCCATGAACTCCAGCGGGCGCTCGCGCGCGTCGATGACCGTGACGCGAACCCCCAGCGCCGCGAACATGGAAGCGTACTCGATACCGATGACGCCCGCGCCCACCACCGCCATGGTCTGCGGCAGGTCCTCGATGCCGAGGACGTCGTCCGAGGTGATCACCGTCCGGCCGTCGGGGGTCATGCCGCGGGGCTCTCCCGGCCGGGTGCCCACCGCGATCAGCACCTTGTCCGCGGTGATGACGCGACGTTCTCCCTCCGCCTCCAGGCGGATCGTATGCGGGTCGACGAACTCCCCGCGCGCGTGAAGGATCTTGACATCGTTCCGGGTGAGGGCGTCATCCACCACCGCAATCTCCCGCTGGATCACCCGGTGCACGTGGCCCACCAACTGCTGCATGGTGGGCCGGCTCCTGCCGCTGGTGGAGAACGGGTCCATCACCTCCAGCCCGGGCCGCGAGTAGACCCGGCGCACCGCCTCGCGAAAGGTCTTGGAGGGGATGGTGCCGTTGTCGACGCAGATGCCGCCGACGAAGCGCTGCTTCTCCACCACCGCCACCCTCTTCCCCACCTTGGCCGCCTGCACGGCGGCGCGCTGGCCCGCGGGTCCGCTGCCGATACAAACCAGATCGTAGTCGTAACTCGCCATCGTCCGTTTCCCCTTCCAGCAACTGCGGGACGCCGACCATTATAGCCAAACGAGGTTTCAAGTAAATTTCCTTGCTTGCTTTTCGCCCGGGCAATAGCAAGAATTTTAACGCATTCTTAACGTGTTGCGGCTATACCAGACACTGCGCGGGCGGCCTGCGCAGGTGCTCCGGCACGCGGCGCGGGCCGTCCCGGTCCAGTGAACCGAGATGCAGCATCCAACTCCGGATACACCCTCGCGGGAGCCGGCTGAAGACGCCCCCACGGAACTGTCGCCGCGCGACGTGGCGTTGAAGAACATCGTCATGATGACGGGGCTAGGCCGCTACGACGACGTGCGGCAGCTCCTGGCCGATTCTCACCCCGCCGACATCGCCGAGCTGCTGGACCACCTCGACCAGCCGGGGGTGCGGCAACGGGTGTTCCGCCTGCTGCCCCCGGAGCCGGCCTCCGCGGTATTGAGCCTGGTCTCGCCGGCGGTGCGCGACGAGCTGGTGACCGTCCTCTCGGACCGGGAGCTGGCCGGGCTGGTGGAAGAGCTCGATACCGACGACGCCGCCGACTTGCTCGAAACCCTGCCGGAAGAGCGCACCCCCACCATCCTGGCGGAAATGCCGTCAGAGCTGGCGGAAGAGATCGGCGACCTGCTCGATCATCCCTCGGACACCGCCGGCGGCATCATGCAGACGGAGTACGTGTCCGTGCCGCAGTACGCCACCGTGGAGCAGGCCATCGGGCTCATCCGGCGCGCCCACGACGACGTGCCCGAGGTCCACGACGTATTCGTGGTCAACGTGGAAAGGCACGTCACCGGCATTCTACCCCTGAGCTACCTGGTGCTGGCGAGTCCGGACGAAGCCGTGGCCGACATCATGGACCGGCCGGTGATCTCGGTGCCGCTGGAGATGCCCCAGGACGAGGTCGCCCGGATCCTGCAGAAATACGATTTCGTCTCCGTCCCCGTGGTGGACGGGCAGGACCGGCTCGTCGGCCGTGTCACCATCGACGATGTCGTGGACGTCATCGAGGAGGAAGCCAGCAAGGACATCTACGCCATCGCCGGCGTGGAGAGCGAGTCCATCAACCTGACCCACGACTCCGTGCTCAAGCGCGTCGGCGAACGCTTCTCGTGGGTGGTGATGACGGTGCTCCTGGGGCTCGTGGTGGCACTGGTGATCTCCAAGGTCTTCGTTGCCACCTTCGAGAAGATGGCGCTGCTGGCGGCGTTCCTGCCGGTCATCATCGCCACCGCCGGGGCCGTCGGCCTCCAGTCGTCCACCCTGGTGGTGCGGGCCATCGCCCTGGGCACCCTGTCCTTCCAGCGCATCCTGTCCGTCATCGCCCGCGAAGCCGCCACCGGCCTGGCCCTGGGCGCAAGCTGCGGCCTCATCGCCGCCGGCGCCAGCTACCTCATCAACATGGGCACTCCGGACATCCTCAACCTGTCCGTCGCCGTCCTCATCGGCATGGTCATCTCCGTCACCGCCGCCGCCTGCGTCGGGACCGTGCAGCCCATCATCTTCTACAAGCTCAACCGCGACCCCGCCGTCGCCGCCGGTCCGCTGGTGACAGCCTTCAACGACCTGCTGGGCACCACGCTGTACCTGGTGGTGGCGACGGCGATACAGGCGTAGGCGGCCCCCCGTCGCCAATCGCCTCTCCCAAGACTGGACGGCGACGACACGGGGAAACGACGCTTCAGACCTGGAACCTAAAGCCACGCTCATTCACCGCTAATTCAAGCATGGCAGTATCGGGGCCTATCGACCAGTTCGCGAACACTGTGCCGATCCCGCCCCTGAAGTAGTCCCTCCGGCTGATTGGGCCGCGAATTATTGCGCACTACTGGAGTACGCAGCCCCGCCGCTCCCGGCGCAGGCAGTCGAGGTTGCGATGGAACACCGCAGCCTGCGCTCGAGCGAAGCCCGCACGGCCGGAACCGTTCTCCCGGCTGCTCTGATACCGCCCCCAGTCGCCCTCGTTCCCCTCGCGCCAGTAGCCGTCGAGGATCTGCGCGGGCAGGGGTTTGAGCTCGGGCCGGGTGTTGTAGCGCGCCCCGGGCGGACCGTCGCGGCCAGGCAGGCGGCGACGCTCGCCGAGGAAGCCGTGGAACGCGTAGAAGGCGTCGGAGCCGGGGAGGAAGGCGAGCTCGTACTCTACGGTGCGGTCGGGGTCGGTGATGTCGTCCGCCGACATCATCGGGCGCTTGCCGAAGCCCATCATGAAGGCCCTGGCGTCACGGTCCAGGAACCGTACGGCCCGGCGCACCGTCCGCCCCGGAACGTGGGGATAAAGCTCGTTCGAGCGGATGGCCACGTCGATGTCGAAGCGTCCGTCGGGCCCGAGCTTCACCGACTCGCCGACCAGGTAGGTGCGCAGGTAGTTGTGCTGCTGCACGGTCAGGGCGACGGGACGCCCGTCCGCGGCCAAGACCACGAATGCGGCGGTGTAGTGGTCGAGCTGGTGCCAGTCGTCGAGGTCCGCCACCAGCCGGAGCGGTAACGCCACGGCCAGCGGCGTTGCGGCGGGCAGGCCGCTTACCCGGAACACCAGGTGGTAGGTGACGACCGTGAACTCCTCGGCCGTCCGATCCGATTCCTGCGGCGCCCACAGGCCGGTGCGCTCCACCGCGCCGTAGACCACGGGCCGGGGCTCGGCCGCGCCCGGCACGTGCGTGAACTCGGCGCGGACGTCGTCGCGGTAGCGGTTCAGGTCCGCCGGCGTGGGACCGTCGATGCGGACGCCGTCGCCCGTTACCAGGTAACCGTGTGCGATGTAGTCGCGGTAGAAGTCGATGGGCCCTTCGTGGCCCGCGGGCAGGTGGAAGCGGGGCGCGTGACGGCGGGCCAGCGCCCGATCGGCCGGACCGGCGGCTTCGGCCGGCGGGTTGGCCGCAAAATACTCGGCGAAGCCCGGGTACTGCGAGAAGTTACGGTGCGCGGCGAGGACCAGCGTGGAAGAGGACATCAACAGGAGCCAAACAAGAAGGCCGGCAGTGCGTGCGCGAAGGGGCCGCCCCGCCCTGCCTGGATTCCCGCTTCCGCTGGAACGACGGGTTGCGAGCGTTGAAACCATTTTTTCGTCGATGGCCTTGGGCTCCCTCCGGTGGACTCGCCCGCACACCAACAAAATGGGCCTTGGGTGTCAAGATGCGGCGCCGACGGCTAAAGTTTCCGCTTTAACCGCCGAGAGATGTTCATACAACCATCGTGCGTGCGATTTTGGATCGGTCGCCACATTACTTGACATTCCCGCGGTTTCCTGGTGCCATGTAACTTGTTGCTGCACCGGACGCGGGGCACGTCTGGGGACGAACCCATGAGCTTGATCGTTACGGAACTCTACGATGCCCTTATCGAAGCGGGAGCCACGGAAGGGAAGGCCAAGGCGGCCGCCGGTGCGATACCGATGGTAGAAACGCTCGCCACCAAGCAGGATCTGGCCGAACTCAAGGCCGAGCTCAAGGACGACATCGCCGTGTTGAAACGCGACATGGCGCTTCTGAAGCTGGCTTTCGCGCCGGCGGTTCTGGCTCTATTGGTCAAGCTGGTCTTCTTTCCCTGAATTTCTTTTCATGACGGGTTTCCCTGACCGGCTCCGGCGACGCCGCCGAGACCCCGACCGGTTGCCTCGACCCACCCGAAATAATATGCATGGGGATGCAACTCACCCGAGGAGGCGTCCCCATGGAGACCCTGTTCAACAGTCCCGACAAGTTCAAGAGCCAGTTCGCCACGGTTGACGGCTACAAGACCCACTACATCGAGGCGGGTGAAGGAAACCCCCAGAAGCTGGTGCTGGTGCACGGCGGCGCCATCGAAGTGGGCATGGGCTGCTACCGCTGGTACGCCAACATCATCCCGCTGGCGAAGAAGTTCCACGTGTTCGCCATCGACGAGTTGGGCAGCGGCTATACCGACCCGCCCCGGGACCTCGACGAGTTGAGCCACATCCGGGTGCGCGCGGACCACGTGCTCAACTTCATCGAGACCTTGGGGATCGGGCCGGTCAACCTCGCTGGCCAGTCCCAGGGCGGCTGGATCGTCACCTACATCACGCTCCTGCGGCCGGACCTGGTGCGCAAGCTGATCCTCATCGACAGCGGCAGCACCGCCGGACGGCCCGCGGAGGTGGCGGCATTGCAGACCACCACCACCGAGGTGGACGGCGTGGCGGTGTCCGGGGACACCCAGGAGCTGCCCTACCAGAAGGTGCTGTTCGAGCCCGGCACCATGCGCCCGAAGAAAGGGCTGACCGACACCCGGGAAGGCGTGCGCCAGTACGCCAGCGCGTTCTTCTACGACAAGGCCATGGTCAGCGAGGAGTTCCTGGACCACCTGATGGAGCTGTCGGGCAGGTGGAGCCGGCTCTACGACGAACACCGGGGCGAAAAGTACTGGGCCAAGCAGACCCTGGCCGGCCAGCGCCGCCAACTGGAGATCGACGGCAAGCACATCCGCGAGCACGTGCACAAGATCCGGACGCCGACGCTGGTGGTGTGGGGCAAGAACTCCAACAAGGGGCTCGACATGGGGTACCTGCTCTACAAGATGTTCCCCAACGCCCAGATGCACATCCTCGACAAGGCCAACCACTTCCTGTGGCT
>JAPPHF010000169.1 GCA_028821115.1 Deltaproteobacteria bacterium
AGGGGACATCTCTGCTTTGTCAAAAGGGGACATTTTGGCTTTGGTTTGACACACCAGCGTCGCGAAGTCCTCGTACGTATATTCGGCGAAGCGAGCGCACTGTTTACGGTAGCCTGTCATGTCTATGAATTTGAAAAAGAGTCGTCTCAAAAGGCCACGTTTGGAGCAGAGGGTCTCGATGCTCTGAAAGGGGTAGTAGTGGAACGCTTCCGTAAAGCGGCACGCGATCGGTCTCTCCAAAGCGCACCGTTTCTCGAATTCGTACTTTCGCGGTACGCGGAATGGGCGGAAGAAGAAGAGGTTGAGGAATACGTGTCGGAGCTGGTTCAAACCGATCAAGGCCTGTGCGACTGCTTCGCCGGCCTCGTTTACGAGGGAGCAATAGCTCGATCCCATATAGAGAGGTTTCTACCGCGCGACCGCGACTTTGTGGTCAGGTCCAGGAGCATCCTTGACGGCGAAGCCCCCTGGCTGACACAGAGGCACTGTATGGCCCTTGAGGCGTATCTGCAGCAAGTGGAGCATCCATCTGCGTAGCAGGCGAGGGCTCGCCACGAGTCGAAACCGAAGCCCGCCAAGGTTGCTTTGTGAGGTCGGCATATGTTGGGCGGCCCAAACGGGAATCGAACGGATCCTCCGAGGCACCGACTTCCTGTACATGCGCCCACCGATGTCCATCAACGACCCTGTGTGGACAGCTGACGACGGGAGGCTAACCGTATCCCGAACTCGTAGCGAAGGGGTCGCCAACGCTCAGCGTAGCTCAGGATAGCCCTGGGCGGCGGCGAGGCGTTGGAACTCGACAATCCGGTCGTACGCTGAAGGCGGCAGCAGCTCCACGCCGTCGATGAACACGGCGGCGCCGGCGGCTCGGACCTCCGGCTCCTCGAAGGCTTCCAGCAGGGCGTTCTGCAACTGCCGGGTTCGTTTAGGGTCGCTTCCAGCCCGGGTCACGAAGGGAATTCCGGGGGCACGCGCGCTGTAGCAGAGCCGGCGGGTCCCTTCGAGCAGGGACGGGCGGTAGCGCTCGAGAAGGGCATACGTGACGCAGTCGATGGCGGCAACGTCAACCTCGCCCCGCGCGACCGCGGCAACGCTGGCGGGGTGGGAGCCGCTGGTGACGACTCGCGAGAAGAAGCGGCCCCGGCGGCTCAACGGGGCGACCAGCGCCCGTAGCGCGTTCACCCCCGAGTGGGACTCGCGGCTGTTGACCACGCACGCGGCACTGCGCAGGTCAGAGAGCTCCATGGCGGGCGAATCCTCGGCGACCAGGACCACGCTTGAGTAGAGGCAACCGTCGCAACCGGGCGCGCTGTAGCGCGGCGTGGCCACCAGGGCGAGGGTTCCGGCATAGCGGCCCACGAGGTCGGCCCCGCAGCACTGGCTGAGCAGCAACCCCGGATCGCTCCAGAGCTCGTGGACGCCCCGGGATCGATCGAGAGCCGCGGGAACCCCCTCCACTCCAGCCGTTTGCAGCCTCCGCGCGACACTGCTCCAGAGGATTTCGTGGGCGCCGCGCACCTCCTCGAAGTCGTACATCGGGAAGCTCGCGGTGAGTGTCATCATTTGCCGTATACACGCCTGCGATCCTCGATATCAAGAAACAGGAGCTTTGCTCCCTTTCGGCGCCCGTGGTACCGTGCGGCTGCGAACGGGATTCCCCAGGCCAAGGAGGTTCCGATGGCTATCGAATTGAACCACACGATCGTGCCCGTAAGGGACAAGGAGGAGTCGGCCCGCTTCTACGAGACGATCTTCGGGTTCGCGCACCAGGAGCCCATGGGGCATTTCCAGCCGATTCATCTCCCCTCCCAGTCCCTGACCCTGGACCTCGACAACCGTGAGGTGGTGGAGCACCATCACTATGCCTTCAAGGTGAGCGAGCCGGAGTTCGACGAGATCTTCGGGCGCATCATGGAAGCCGGTCTCAAGTACGGCAGCGGACCGAGGTCCTCCACCGACATGGAGATCAACACCCGGGACGGCGGGCGCGGGGTCTACTTCAGGGACCCCAGCGGCCACCTGCTGGAGCTGATTACGCGCGACTACGCGTGACGCCTGGCGCCCTTCGACTTCGCTTCGCGAAGCTTGTCCTGAGCTTGTCGAAGGGCTCAGGGCGAACGGAGTTCTACACCAACCCGCTAAGGCCGCGCGGGCTCCGGCAGCGGGGCGTCGTCGGAGCGGATGGCGATGTAGACGAGGGCGGCCGACGCCAGCAGGATCAGGCTCATGATCTGCAGGAAGCCGTCGTAACTGCCGTACACGTCGAAGTAGACGCCGGCCAGGAAGGGTCCTCCGGCGGAGCCGACTTGGTGCACAAGGAAGCTCAGGCCCATGATGAGTCCCGCGAGTCTCGGCCCCACCATCTCGAAGAACATGACGTTCTGAACTCCGATGGTGCCGAAGGTCGGCCCCATGGCCAGCGCCACCACGATGTAGAAGGTCAACGGGTTGGAGAAGTCGGCGGACATGGCGAGGGTGCCCAGGCCGCGAAAAATGTAAGTGAGGGCCAGCGCTTGGTGGCGGCCGTAGCGGTCGGAGAGCCAGCCGAAGGCCACCGCGGAGACGGCGGCGGCGACTCCGAAGACGGAAACGGCGGTGGCTCCGACTACGGGATCGAAGTCCTTGCTCGCCGCGATCCCCACCAGGTGCACGCTCTGGAACAGCGCCATGCCGCAGGAGAACCGCGCCGCGAACAGCAGCAGCATCGAGCGGTCCCGCAGGTAGGGGAGGCAGCTTGACCAGCTCGCGGCCTCGCGCTGGCTCGAGGAGGACGGGGCCGGATCGCGCGCGCCGATCCAGCCGAACGGGAAGGCCACTCCCAGGAGCAGGATCCCGCAGAACATGGCCGCCATGCGCCAGTCGTAGTTCACGATGATGTAGTGCAGCGGGTACGCCAGAAAGAAGGGGCTCAACGGCGACGCCGTCTGGACGATGCTGACCGCCAGGCCGCGACTCTTGGCGTCGTAGTGCTTCGCCACAAGGAGCGAGATGATCACCAGACCGCAGGCACCCTTGGCCATGCCGGTCATGATCCCGAAGGTGAGACTGAGCTGCCACAGGTTCTGCGATAGTCCCATGCCGAAGAAACCGGCGGCCATGAGGAGCACCCCGCCGAGAATCACCGGGCGGGTGCCGAGGTCGTCCGCCTTCTTGCCGAACAGCACTCCGCCGATGGCCCAGCCCAGCATCGCGAACACGTAGGGAATCGTCGCGGTGGCGCGCGACCAGTCGAACGTTGCTTCGATGGGGGTGAGGAACAGGCTGAACGCGTTCATGCTGATGGACGTGATCACCACGGTCGCGGCGGACATGACTACGATGACGATACGCGGGAGCCGCATTTCTGTCTCAGGATGGGGCGAAGAGGTTTCCCGTTGCGTTGACGTGATGTGCGCGGGCGGTGCCGGCCCGGGCGCCGGCGCCGTTGAATTCCGCCCGGACCTCAACGGCCCGGACGGGTGTGTGTTCCACTCCTACAGGCCGTACAGCGCCTTGGGATTGTGGTGGAGGATGTTGTCCTTCCGCTCCTGGCTGACGTCGTCCATCTTCTTGAAGTCGAGGATGGCGTCCATCTCGCTGGACGGATCGGTGTGGCCGTAGTCGGTGCCGATGACCAGGTTGCCCTCTCCCGAGTACTTGAGGACGTAGAGGATGTCGTCGTTGGTCTGGCAGGTGACGTAGATGCCGTACTCGGCGAACAGGTCCTTGGGGAACTCGCGTCCGGCCGCCGCATAGCGGTTCTCGCTCTCCAGGTAGATCCAGGGAACCCACTGGGAGGAGGCTTCGATGAAGCCCCACCGAAGGTTCGGGAAGACCTGGGGAATCTCGCTCATGATGAGGCCCAGGCACGAGGTGACCGTGGGCGCCCGGAACATGGCGAAGCGTCCCGCCGCGGTCGGACGGTAGGTGTCGCAATTGACGGGGTTCCCGTTGGCGATGTGCACGGCTATAGCCATGTCCAGATCGCTGGCCGCCTGGTAGACGGGGTAGAAGTACGGGTCGGTCATGTCCCGGTCCCCCTCCAGCGGGCGTATGCACACGGCCACCGCGCCGTCCTCCTTGGCCTGCTTCATCTGCGCGGCGGCCTCGTCCAGCGCCAGTACGGGCACGACGCAGGACCAGCGCAGCCGGCCCTCGCTCCGCCGGTAGATGTCCCCCAGCCACCGGTTCCAGCTCCGGCACAGGGCGGCTTCCGTGTCCGGATGGGTGGTGATCTGCTCTATCCAGAAGGTGTTGTGAAGCACCTGGACGTCGACGTCCAGCTTGTCCATGTGATCGAGCCTGAGCTGGACGTCGTCCAGCTCCCGGGCCGCCTTGGGTGATTCCACGTTCCTTCCGAACTGGTCCGAAAGGTCCCGCAACTGTTGTTCGCTGTAGGTGGGGAAGCGGAACCCGCGGATTTTCTCGTCGATGATCCAGTATTGTTTGGTCGGGTTGTCAGGCGACGCGAAGAGCTGGGGCCGGAACTTTTCTTCGGACGGCTCCAGATAGTCCCACGTGCGTTCCGTCTCGATCACATGGGCATCCGCATCGATGACCGGGAGCTTTTCTTGACTGGACATGGCGCGACTCCTTGATACGTGGCCGGAGCGTCCCGGCCCGTTACGGTAACGGCAATTCCCGAGGCCCGATGGAATAGCGGTACGTGCTCAATTGTTAATTCGAACAACGGGCATCGTTTGTCAACCGTTTGGAGCGGTGGATGGATGCACCAAACCGGTCCGCCGACCCGATCTCAGTGCAGGTTGGCGCCCCCGTTGACCAGAATGGACTGGCCGGTGACGAAAGCGCTCAGCTCCGAAAGCAGGTACAGCGCGGTTCCCACCACGTCGTCCGGCTGTTCGATGCGCTGCAGGATGCGCTTGGCCGCGGACCGCTCGTAGTCTTCGAGAGCGGCCGCCGTGGGCTCGGGCTCGCTGGCGGTGGAGCCCGGCGCCAGCGTGTTCACGCGGATGTTGTCGGCGCCCAGCTCACGGGCGAGGACCCGGGTGAAACCCACCACCGCCGCCTTGGAAACCACGTAGTGCATCATGCCGGCGCCGCCGTTGTAGGCCATGTTGGACGCGATGTTGACGATGCTTCCCTGCCGGCGCTCCTGCATGGCCGGCGCCACGGCCCGGCTGCACAGCCACAGCCCCTTGACGTTCACGGCCATCACCCGGTCCCACTCGTCCTCCCCGATGTCCTGGAAACCCGAGCGTGTTACCGGCACGCTCATGAAGACCGCGGCATTGTTGACGAGCCCGTCGATCTGTCCGAAGGATTGCAGGGTGGCCTCGGCCATGGACTGGCAACTCGGCAAGTCCGCGACGTCCGTCTGGACCGCGAGGGCCTGGCCGCCGTTCGCGGCAATCTCCCGGGCCACCGATTCGGCGGCGGCCCCGTCGATGTCCGCGGCCACGGGGATACCGCCCTCCCGGGCGATGCCCAGGCAATAGGCCCGGCCGATGCCGTTTCCCCCTCCGGTCACGATGACCACCTTCCGGTCCAGCAGACCCATGAGCCTTCCTTTCTGTCCGCTACTTCCGCCCCAAGAGCTCCTTGTATCGGGCGAGGAGATCCGGGGGAGCTCCATAGAGGCCGGCAATGGTTTTTTCTATGGTTTCGTGGGAGGCCGGAGAGACGATGACCTTCTGCCGTTTGGCCTGCTCCAGGAGCTTGGGGCTGTTGAGGGTGTCCGTGAACGCCTTGCGCAGGGCCGCCACGCGGTCGGGCGGAGTCCCCGGAGGTATGGCGAAGAGGCGCAGCAACTTCCACGTCCCCACCAGAAAGTCCGCCATTCGCTGCTGCTTCGGGTCGAGGTTCATATCCTTGAACGTGGCGACGCCGGGGATGGGCTTCACCCGAGGGTCCTCTCCCAGGGCGAGCACCGGCCGCACCAAGCCGCTCTCGATGTAGCGTCTGTAGATGGTCTGCATGTTCGACTGAGACATGATGCGCACGTCCACTTCCTTCCGCTCCATGGCGGCCATGACGTTCGCGGTGCCCCTGTAGCCGTGGACTGCCTTCAAGGGATAGCCGAGACTAATCAGAAACTGGTTGGCAGCGGTGGCCGGCGACCCCCTGCCGGTCAGTCCGGAAGCCAGGGGCGTCTTGGAGTTCCTGAAATCCTCCAGGGATTTTATCGGCAGATCGCTGCGGACCCAGACTACCTCGGGAACGGCTCCCAGAGTCGGGTCTCCGAGCCAGATGAACTTGCGCACGTCGAACTTGGCGGCTTCAGGTCTGGTCACGAGATCCGTGACCACGCCGAAGCTGAATACGACGATGGTGAGGCCGTCACCCGGCTGCATGGCGTAGACCCGGTTGGCCGCCACCATGCTGGCCGCCCCAGGCATGTTGACCACGATCACCGAAGGGTTCCCGGGAAGATGCGCGCCGAGATTCCTGCCGACAAGGCGGGAGAATGTATCGAATCCGCCCCCGGGACTGTAGCCGACGACGATGCGGATGGTCTTGCCCTTGTAGAACGGCGCGTCCGCCGCCCAAGTGCCGGTCGCGAGGATCAGCAGCGCCGCGATACAAACGATCATGGAGCGCAAGTTTTTCATGGGGAGTCCCTCCGGAGGTTGGAGCAGTCAGCCGTCTCAAGCACGGATCCGCGGGCCGCACTATCTCAA
>JAPPHF010000100.1 GCA_028821115.1 Deltaproteobacteria bacterium
ATATCTCCGCGAACGCACGTTGCTTGTCCGGCGCATGGCACGTCGACTCGATGGCGTAGCCCCTGTCGAACGTATTGTCTGCGATCGCACCCATGTCCATGAAACTGCACTCCACGTAATCGACCATGTGGTTGAGCCCTGCTTCACCGGTCAGCGTTTTGGCCCTTTCGAGCTGAGTTGCGCTGTTGTTGATCCCCACGACCTTGACACCGGCCTCATGCACAACCCGACGCATCGGGCCGCCAATCCCACAGCCGACATCGACCACCGTCATGCCCTGCCGCAACTCCAGCTTGGTGATCATCAAGCGCTGATGCCTGACGATGGATTCCTCCAGACTCTCCTGCGGCGTCAGGGGCGCGAAGTGCAGGGATTCACCCCAGCCGAAGACCATGAGGTCACTGCAAAGGTCATAGTAGCCTTTCACCGTTTCGGCATGGTCGCGTGCGGTCTCCCCCACTCCGTCGATCCAGCCGTCGAAAGTCCGCCTGCGTAGGGCGACATCCGCCCCGTGGGGTGCGTGCCGGAGCGAGTTGAATAGTCTGCCTAGTTGCATGGTGTAGTCATGACTCCACCGCCGTGTACGGCACGAAGCCTGCGACGTCGCATTCAATCAAACAAGCCCCAAGTAACATCGTGTTTTAGAATAGAAAATCTAGAAAATCGGCCAAGGGCTGCTGCCTCATTGAACCAAGGCTTGATTTGACGCCGGTAAGTTTGACGTGTTAATTGCAAGCGACGTGAACGCAGAAACGCTCGAAAACCGCCCAACAACGAAAACATGACCTCCCTGTCTCCGGACCGCTACGCCGCGTTCCTGCTGCGCTACCGATGGCTGGTCCTCTTGGCGTCCGTGGCGGTCATGCTGGCCCTGACGGCCGGCCTCCAGTTCCTCCACATCTCCAACGACTGGCGCGACATGCTCGACGAGGACAATCCTCAACTCGTCGCGTACGATGCGCTGGAGGATACCTACACCGCCACCAATGCGGCGGTGATCGCAGTGGCGCCCAAGGGCGGGTCGGTGTTCACCCGCGAGGCCCTCGTGGCCATCGAAGAACTGACCGAGGCCGCCTGGGAGGTGCCGTGGTCCAGCCGGGTCGACTCCCTTGTCAACTACAACCACAGCGAGGCGGTCGAGGACGACCTGAACGTCGAACGGCTGGTGGACGAGGCCGCATCACTCAGCGATGAAGACCTCGCGCGGATCAAGAAGATTGCATTAGGCGAGCCCAGCGTCGCCGGCCGTCTCGTCTCCCGCGACGGGCACGTTGCCGGACTGGTGATCAGCTTCACCTTGCCCGAGCACTCGGACGCCGCCGAGATACAGACTTACCACTATCTCCGCGGCCTCCTGGCCAAGGCCCGTGCAGCCCATCCGGACATCGCCTACCACGTGACCGGCAATGTCTTCGTGAACCAGGTCCTGACGGAGGCGGCCCAGGACGACATGGGGGTCCTCGCGCCCGCCGCCTTCCTCGTCATCGTGGCGGTCGGCGCCTTCCTCCTGCGCTCCCTGTTCGGCACGCTGGGCATCGTCACCCTGCTCATCTTCGTGGTCGCCTCGACCATGGGCGTCATCGGCTGGACCGGGCTGGTGCTCAACGCCGCCAACTCCGGCATTCCCCTCATCATCATGACCCTCGCCATCTGCGACTCGGTCCACATCATCGGGACCGTCAACTCCGGCATGAGCCAGGGTCTGGACCGGGACGCGGCCATCGCCGAATCGCTGCGGGACAACGCCTGGCCGGTGTTCCTCACCACGGCCACGACGATGATCGGGTTCCTCAGCATGAACGCCTCGGACTCGCCGCCGTTCCGGATACTCGGCAACCTGGTGGCGGTCGGCATGCTGGTGGCCTACGTGTATTCCATGACGCTGCTGCCGGCGTTGCTGGCGGTGCTGCCGTTGCGGGGGCGCGCCGCACGCGCCGGGGGTTCCGCCTTCTTCGATCGCCTCGGCGCCTTCGTGGTGGCGCGTCGCAGGCTCCTGCTCTGGTCCGTGGCCGCCGTGGCGGTGGCCCTGGTGGCCGGCGTGCCGCGCGTCGAGCTGACGGACAACTGGACCACTCATCTGGACAAGCGTTACGAGTTCCGCCGTGACACCGACTTCGTCATCGAGAACCTGACCGGTGTGGAAACCCTGGAGTACAGCCTCGACGCCGGGCGTGACGGCGGCATCACCGATCCCGACTATCTGCGCAAGGTGGACGCCTTCGCCGAATGGTACCGCGCCCAGCCGGAAGTGGCGCATGTCCAGGTGTTCTCGGACATCCTGAAGCGCCTGAACAAGAACATGCACGGCGACGACCCGGCCTTCTACCGGGTGCCCGAAGACTCCCAGCTTGCCGCGCAGTACCTGTTGCTCTACGAGCTTTCGGTACCCTTCGGCATGGACCTCAACAACCGCATCAACGTCGCCAAGTCCGCGACGCGCATGACCGTCACGCTCGCCAGACTGAAGTCCGAGGAACTGCGCGCGCTCGAAGTGCGCGGTCAGGACTGGCTGCGCGCCAACGCGCCCGACCTGGCCAGCGAGGCATCGGGGTACAGCCTCGTCTTCGCCCACCTTGCGATACGGAACACCCTGAGCATGTTGTGGGGTACGGTCACCGGCTTGATCCTCATCTCGCTGATCCTGATCGGAATTTTCAGAAGCGTGCGCTTCGGCCTCATCAGCCTCGTGCCCAACCTCATCCCCTCGGCCATGGCCTTCGGCGTCTGGGGCTATCTGTACAGCGAGGTGGGGCCCGCCGGATCCCTCGTCACCGCCATCGCCTTCGGCACCGTCGTCGACGACACGATCCACATCATGGCCAAGTACCTGAAGGCGCGTCGCGAGGGCCTTACCTCGCCCGAGGCGGTGCGCTACAGCTTCACTTCGGTAGGTGGCGCGTGCTTCACCACGACCATGATGCTGGTGCTGGGCTTCCTGGTGTTCGCGACGTCGGGATTCGCCATCAGTTGGATGCTCGGCCTCCTGGTTGCGCTCACGCTCGGCTTCGCGCTGGTCCTCGATCTGCTGCTCCTGCCGCCCTTGCTGATGGCCATCGACCGGAAGACCTGACCCCGGCGTTTCTCGATGCGGGAATCACCCTGAATGCCCCGACGAATCGCCATCGTTGGCGGCGGCATCTCGGGGCTGGGCGCCGCATGGGCGCTCCATCATCACCCTGACCGATTCGATTTCCGGCTGTTCGAGGCCCAGGGACAGATCGGCGGCAATGCCGTCACCGTCGACATGCCCCAGGATGACGGCAGCTCGATTCCCTTCGACATTTCCGTCACCGCCTGTATCCCGTCGGTGTATCAGCACATCCTGCTGTTGATGGAACGGTTCGGCATCGAACTGGTCGACACCCGATTCAGCTACAGCGTGAAGTATGGCGACGGTACCTACGCCCACGATCTCGACTCCGACATCAGGGAGCATCTGCACTCCGAGATCGCGAAGTTCCAACGGCTGCTCAAGTGCTTGCATCGGTTCGGTTGGCTGACCCGTTCCCGGTCGAAGCTGCTGAACGCCCTCAACCCGTTCAACTACATCAGCATGGGCACGGTCCTGAACCTGGGACGATTCTCCGGGGACTTCCGCTACAAGATCCTGAAACCCATGTTCATCAACTTCGTGCTGGCTACGAACATATTCGACCTGCCGGCGGCGCTCTTCGCGCGGTACCTTGAGTTCTTCAACATCGAAACCGCCACGCCCATGCAGACGTGGGACCAGGGAACACGACGCATCTACGAGAACCTGTCGGCGAACTTTCGCGACAAGATCTACCTGAGCAGGCCGGTCCGTAAGGTGTATCGGGAGACGTCCGGTGTCGTGGTAGAGGACGACGAGGGTGCTCGGGAGACGTTCGACGAGGTGGTCTTCGCATGCAATGCGGACCAGACGCTGGGGATCCTCGACAACCCCACGCCTCTCGAACGCTATATTCTCTCGTCGATACGTTATGACAGCGAGATCCATCACCTCGCTGTCGTCCACTCCGACGCCTCGGTGCTTCCCGACAACGAGGTGAAGCCCCTGTCAACGCGGAGCAATCACATAGAACAGTACGGTGCGAAACCGGACAACTATGAAATCACGTACATCATGCACAACCAGCAACCGTGGGCCAATCGGTCCGACAAGCCGTGTCTGGTGACCTACAACCCGAACAGCCCCATCGACGAACGAAAGGTACTCGAGAAGCGATCGTTTCGGCACATCGTCCACGACGTGCGTCACGTTGCATGGCTCGTCGGCCTGTTCCGCTTCATTCAGGGCAGGAGACGGACGTGGCACTGCGGCGCCCACACGCTGGTGAACAGCCAGGAGACCTGTCTCGTTACCGGGCTGGCCGCCGCCAGGCAGCTCGGCGCGGACTACCCCTTCGACGATCCCGCTGCCAAGCGGTGGTTCAACTATTACGGGAGCATCCTGTACGGCCGGCGATTCAGGAAGGCGTAGGGGCGGGCGGCGCGCCTCAAGGTGTGGCGCCGCCGGTGCCGCACGGGTCGGCATAGAACTGGGCGCAGTAGCGCCTGAAGGGCATGATCTTGCTGTCGGAAGCGGAGAGGCGCGGACGCGATCGATATTGTTTGCGGCTCCAGATGACCACGTCCTGCAGGACGTCATGCCGTTGCTGGGACACCATGAACCTGTTCATGATGGGAGCGCGCCATCCCACCGGCAGGAACCCGAGGCCTGCGATCTTCCGCGCCGGTCTGCGTATCTCTCGCACCTGCGAGACCAGAGACATGTCGATGAGTGTGCCGTCCACCGGCGTCGCCAGCACCCACAGGCGCGCATCCAGGCCGATGGAGTGCTCGCGGATTTCCACGAACGAGTAGCCAAGCCCAAAGACATGGGTGGTGACCGAGGTGTCGAAGGTGAGGGTCGCGACCCCGGCGATGGTCCGCTTCGTCTTGAAGCCGAAACGACTCTCGAGGCGGGGACCGTCCACGGACAGCTCCTGGACGGGGTTCACGTCGTCGTAGCCGTGGACGTAGCACAGGTGCGCGAAATCCACCGAGTTCTCCGACGTCTCCTGGGGATGGCCGGGAAAGCGGAGGGTCTTGATCGCGAAGCCGCTCCAGCCCGCCTGATCCGGCGCCTCCGCGGGCAGGCTCCATTGCGGGTCCCGCCCGCCGAGCCCCCACCAGGCGAAGATCAGGCCGAGGACTTCCCGAGTCTCGAAGACCCGCAGCTTCGCGGTCCTGGGTGGAGGGGCAAAGGGAGTGGCGACGCACTGGCCGGTGGCATCGAATTCGTAGCCGTGGAAGGGGCAGACGAGCCGGCCGTCGCGTACGCGTCCTCCCGCGGCAGGGCCGAGATCGGAGCCCAGGTGCGGGCAAACCGATTCGGCAACGCAGACGCGCCCATCCTCGCCGCACCACGCGACGATGTTCTCGCCCATCCATGTCTTTTGGACAAGTCCGGCCTTCAGCACGGCCTGGCGGGTTGCTACGAAGTACCAACCCTCGGGAAACGGGGAAGGCAAAGGGGCGTTCGTGGCCTCCGTCCTCATTTACTGGTTTTGTACCACTGTCACGCCCGCTGTGCTAGAATTGATAACAACCTTGACAATGTGAAAGTTCGCTTCAGGAAGGGAGACCAATGGCTCTCTCAACAGACGGCATCGCGACCCGGCAACTGAGCTTGCCCGAGGAGCTGCTGCTGATGCTCCTCAACGGAGAATCCGGCTACTTTCACCAAGTGCCCGGCTGGGACCTGAACTGCGCCGTCATCGGAGCGGTGCTCGCGGAGCTGTCGCTCGTATCCCGCATCGACACCGATAGAAGATCCCTGATTCTTCTGGACCGAACAGCGGTGGGCGACCCCGCCCTGGACCCCATCCTCAAGGAGATCGCCGAGGAACCGGTCCAACAGAACGCGCGGTACTGGATCGAACGGCTCGCTCCCCGGGCGGACTCGATCATTGACTTGACGCTGGATCGCCTCGTCGGCCTGAAGATCCTGGAGCACCACGACGGCGACTTCTGGACGTTGTCTCACGCTGTCGGTCATGAGCACCTCAACACCGGCAATGGGGAAGGCACGGCGGTCGAGTTCGTCACATCGCGCATCACGAAGGTGATCTTCTACAACGAGATTCCTACGCCAAGGGACATCATCATCGTCGGCCTCCTTAATACGTGCGATGTCCTGCGCTTCATATTCGAACTCGATGACGAGTCGGAGGCGCGTATCAAGGTCGTTTGCCAGTTGGAACTGATCGGCCGCTCCATCGCCGAGGCGGTCGCCCACAACCTTGCCGGCCCGTTGCTTCGGCGTTCCCACCTCACCAAGAAAATCCCGACGGTGCCGTTGCGTAAACTGCTGTTCAATTCACATCTTCGCAACGGCAACATCCCGGCTCTCTTTGCGGACCTTGCGCAGGAATACGGACCGGTGTTCAAACTCCGCCCGCCGTTCAAGAAACCCATGATCTTCCTCGCCGGGCCGGAGACTAATCACTGGACGAACAAGCGCGGGCGCATGTACCTGAGGGCCAAGGACTACTTTGCCGACTTCGAGAAGATCTACGGCGCGAACGGCGTATTGCCCTCCCTGGACGGCGCCGATCATTTCCGGC
>JAPPHF010000186.1 GCA_028821115.1 Deltaproteobacteria bacterium
TGACGTACCGGGGGCGCATGTAGCGGTAGGCCTCCTCGGGAGAGCTGAGCGTGGGAGCGTCTGCGTGGAGGGAGGCTTCGGCTTCGAGGAGCCGGCGTCCCAGGTCGAAAGCCGCCTTGACCCTGCCGGCCTGCGCCTGGGTGAGTCCGTGTTGCAGCAGTTCCCGGACGGTCATGGAGTCGAGGTCGAGCAGGGAAAGGCCGTTGAGCCTGCTCCCGCCGTTCGCGCCGATCAATGCTTCCATCGGGTTCGGGGTTTCCATGCAGCGCTTCTCCTTGTGGCGGGGTGAATGTGGCCGGCGGGCAACGGCCGCTCCCGCTCTCCGGCCGCTGCGCCACCGGGAACCGGCCGGGCTCGGCTCCGGGGGGCGTGGGGAATGCTCGTGGGAGGATGGATGAAATGCCGGCCGGCCCAAGCGAGCCGTTCGGCCAACGTGCTCAGGCGGCGGGTTGGGCGGGATCGCCCAGCACCACCCGGACGTCGGGGCGGGCGATGGAGATCTCTACGGTGCGGTTCTGCGGGACGAGCCAGAAGAGCTCGCGCCGGACGGCCTCGGCGATGGAGATCTCCAGCGCCGTATCGACGCTGCGCAGGAGCCTTGTGGCGATGTGGAGCGCCTCCTCGTCGAACCGCTGGGCTTGCGTGGACCAACTGTCAGCGTCGGCGTCGTCCGAGGCTGCGAAGTAGCCTCGGCGCAAGAGCTCCGCGAGTTGGTGTGGTTCCAGGGCGCTGTCCCGTGTCACGAACGGCGGCGCATCGCCGACCCAGCTCCAGGCCTCGCCCGCGAAGGCGAGATCGGCGGGGAGATGGAGCGTCCGGGTCCGGTCGCCGGCGGTCGTGACCGAAAGCGTCATGCGGATCGCCGCGGGACGCTGCGGGAGCGGGGTCCCGGTTGCGTCCTTCTGTCCGGGCGCGGGAAAGTCCCGGAGCGGCCACGCCTTCCCGTCATCGTCGGTGACCTCGGTGTCGATGCCCGTTATGCGGTCGAGGCGGTCATACCACTCGTAGCCTTCGAGGCGCCTGTCGGCCTCGAAGATCCTCTCCGCCAGGCTGGCACGCTCGGCCGCGCGCCACAGCCCCTGGGCCTCAGGAGGCTCGGGATCGCAGTCCATCAACAACGCGTCGGGACCGGCCGGCGCGGGCTTCGGTGGCTCCCGCCAGTCGTCGATGTCGGCGATGGCCGGAGGCCAGGGACGGAGTACTTGGGGAGGCGGCGCAAGGTGGATGCCGGCGTCTTGCGCCCGCGTCCAGTCGGCGAACGCGGGACGCGGCTCCGGGTCGGCCGCCATGGCGCGGTAGACCGCCAAGCGGGCGGCCCGGCGCATCTCCGCCGTAAACTCGTTCTCCACCGCTTCGCGGCGGGCGGGCAGCACGAGTTCGAGTCCGGGGCAGTCCACGACGTCGGCGCGGACGGACCAGTTGGCGCCGTGAACGGTCTCGACCGTGGGAAGGCGCACGGGCACGGTCAGGCCGAAGAAGTTGAGGTCCGGCTCAAGGTAGTTCTGCCTGCGGTCCCGGCAGACGCCGAAGACGAGCCCGTTCCATGCCTCGGCATGGACGGCGCCGTCGAGGAAGGCCTTGCGTTCAAGGGCCTCGCCTTCGAAGGTGACCGGAAGCGGATAGTGACGCGCCGCACTGGCGAGCGCGGCGCGGATCATGTCGGCGGACTCGGCGGCCTCGAAGCGCACGGCAGTGCCGGATGGATACGGCGCGCCGTCGTCGGGACGCACCACTGCGTCGTTTTGGCCGGTGAAGTGTTCCGGTTCGAGTTTCACGGACCAGCCCTGCCCGGCTTGGCCGTCGGGGGTACGGACGCGCGAGGATATCCGGCAGCCGCGGTGCGCGAGGCTCAGGATACCCATGCCGGCGGCGTCCTCTCGGGCCACAAGGTCGTCGGACCAGCCGTTCTCGCCGAAGCTCAGCAGGACGGCCGGGTCCTCGATCCCGGCGCCGTCGTCCGTGACGGTCACCGCAAGATGCGGTTCGGACGGCTTGGTCGCGTGGCCGGAGGGCTTGGTCAGTGTCTCCACGGTGACATGGACTCGGGTGGCGGCGGCGCGGCGCGAGTTTTGAAGGGCTTCGAGGAATACCTCGATCGGACGGGACGCCCAGAACTTGGTGACGCGCTTGAGCGCGCTCTGGTGGACCCGGGCTCGAATGGTCACGGCCGGCGGATTGGCGTTGTTGCTCATGCGGAGTCTCCATGTTGGATGAGAAAACAAAACGCCCCGCCCTGCGGTGTTCGGGGCGGGGCGCTTGCGGGCCGAGGGCGGCTCAGACGCGGCGCAGGAACTCGGGAATGTCGAGCCCTTGGCCGTTGTCATGCCCGTTGGCGGCAGGGACCACGGCAGCGCCGTTGACGGCAATGGTCGGGGCGCCGGGTTCGACCGACTCCGTGGCTTCGGTACTCTCGCCCATGGAGACCGGCTCCGGCGCATTGGCGGGTCCGTCGGCGCTCCGCGGTTCCACCTGTTCCGCAGGACCGCCGTCGTCCGGTTCCGCCGACGCTTCCGCATCGGGCGCAGCCTCCGGCGCCGCGGCCATCTCCACGCTGGCATCCTCGACACTGGCGCGTCCCGCGTCGAACGCGGCGAAGCCGGGCGGCGTCCAGGCGAGCGCGGCCGCGTGGGCGTCGGCGGTGATCCCGAGCGGAGGGCTGCCGGCCGCGAAAGCCTCTTCCATCGCCCGGGCGAGATCGGCCTTCTTGCTCTTGGCCCTTGCCGAGGCCCACGCCGCTCCCAGGGTCTCCCTTGCGATGTCCAGGATGCGGCCCTTGTTGATGCGCGACCACAGCATGTCCGCGCTCGGCCGCACCGAGCCCGCGAAGTCGATGTCGAGCCGGGCGATGGTGGCTTCCAGCTCGGGCCGCGCCTGAGGCTCGAAGGCCAACTGTCCCTTCACCGTGCGCGCCACCGCAGCCGCGAACAGTGCTTCCTTGTCAGCCCGCGGCAACGCCCGGAGCGCCGCGAACGATTCCGCGTCCTCCTCGATGGTCAGCCAGTCCAGCGACAGGCCGGAGCGGTCGGCGAGCATGGCCTCGCCCGGGCTCCAGGTATCGAAGTCCTTGTCGTTCATGCGCATGGTCGGACGGTCGGGGGTCTCGCTGATCGCGATGTCGAGCGCATGGGCCTGGGAGGCATGCGCAAACACGGCCCGGCCGAGCTGGAACAGCATGAGGTCGAAGGCCGCTTCGAAGTCCTTGCCCAGATGCGCCTTGACCAGTGCGGTGCGGATCGATCGGAGATCGTCCGAGAGCCCGATCCCCACTCCCGCCTCCTTGCGCGCCTCAGCCTCCGGATCCCGGGCCGGGGCCATGGGGCCGGAGATGGAGGGTCCCCGGAGCCGATCGGACGCCGTGGCGTCACCGGCGTCACCGCCGTCGCTCTTGTCGGCATCGGCCGGCTTCGGCATGTCCCCGGGACGGACCAGTCCCTTGATGACCTGGAGCTTGCCGTCCCGGCCGATGGTGGCGATGCAGCCCGCTATCGCGTAGTCCTCCGCCTGGTAGGCCGCCCGGGCCTCCACCGCCGCGTGGATCTCGTCCGTGCGGATCTCGATGGCGCAGGCCTCCTCGCCGAGTTGCTCGGTCCATTCGTCCTCGTCGAGTTCGCAGAGCTCGTCCTCGCGGGCGCGCAGACGCTCCAGCTCCGCCGTCTCCTCGTCTGTGGGCGTTGCGGGCTCGGGCTGGATGCGGCCGTAGCGCGCAAGCTCGGTCCAGTCGACCTCCGGCACTGCCGTTGCCCAGCGCCAGCGGGTCGCCAGGTCCTTCGCGGTGTGGTCCAGCTTCTCCATGGCGAGATTGTTCAGCAGCACCGGGTCCTCCAGCCAGACGCCGCTCTCGTCCTCGTCCGAGAAGAGGTCCCGCAACACCGCTCCGCCCGCGGCCTCGTAGGCGTCGACCCCCACGAAATGCGCCACGGCGGAGTTGGCCGGAACCCGGTCCTGGGTGAGGAGCCGCTTCACCTGCCAGGCGGTGGGGCGGTAGCCCTGGCTGGCCACCTGCTCGTAGACCGACATCTGGCGGCGGTGGTCGGTGGTGACGGCGAAGCCCTTGAGCGTCTCCAGGTCGATGGTGCCGTCTCGGTAGGCGTCGAGGAGTTCGGGCGCGGCGTTGCCGAGCCGAAGACGCTGTTCGACCAGGCGCTCGGAGATGCCGAAGCGGGCGGCGATGGAGGACACGGTTGAGCCGGACTCGGCCAGGTCCCTGAACGCCGCCACCTGGTCGGCCGGATGCATGGCGATGCGGACGACGTTCTCAGCGAGGGACAGCTCGGCGGACGGGGCATCGCCGTCCACGACCAGGCAGGGGACAGGATGGGCGGCATCGAGCACGCCGTCCGCGGCGAGGGCCTTCAGGGCCGCGAGGCGGCGGCCGCCCGCGACCACGGCGTAGCCGCCGTCGGGGCCGTCGCTTCGGACGACGAGGTTCTTGAGCAGCCCGTGGGCCGCGATGGAGGCCTTCAACTCGGCCTCGGCGGCCGCATCGGGTGGTGTCTTGCGCACGTTCTCCGGCGCGACGGACAGCAGGTCGAGCGCGATCGGACGGATCGCCAGCTCCTGGTTGTGAGCGGTATGGTTCATCTGATTCCTCCTTGCATGAGGGTTGTCGGGCGCGCATCTCTCTCAAGCCCTGTCCCGCCGCCCCGCCCCGGGCCGGGCGCCCCCCCCCGGCGCGGGCGGCGCGACGGTGGAGACGGAAGCTTCCGGGCCCCACCGGCGGGACATTGGCGACGGATCAGCGGAGGTGATCGTGGTCATGGAGCATCCGGTCCTCCATTTCGCGAAGCGAGGAATAGCGGCCGGTGCGCGAGATGAACTCGTCCATGTCGCCGTCGTCCTCCGGCAGCTGGTAACCGGAGAAGGCCGACCAGTCCCTGTGGCGGAACCCCCGCCACAGGACGCCCGCGAGGCTTGCAGCCAGGGTCCAGGCAATCGCCGCCGTCCAGAGCGGGCCGATGTGTTCCGCGCCCAAGCCGAGCGCGAGCGCCGAGGCCGTGCAGATGGCGGCCAGGGCGAGCCCGCCGAGCACGAACGCGCGGGCGCGCCGGGTAGTCCGGCGCAAGGGGCGGTCCCGTCCGTTGTCCCGAGCTGTGACTGTTCGTGTCATGTTCATGCCTCCACTCTGCCGGTGGGACCGGCGCGGCCGGTCGAGGCGCCGTGGCGCTAATGGAAGAGTTGGGAGAGAAGGACGAAGTGACCATCTTCGACGTACCGATGGGGGCGCCCCGTGCGGGATGCATCAGGAGGCGATCCTGATGCATTCTCCCCAGGGCTGAGGGTTCTGCTCCGACGGGGAGGGGCTCCAGTCGCAGAACAGGATCGGGTAAGGCGGCTCGGCCTCCGGATAGCTCGAGCACTGCAGGTCCGTGAAGTACAAACATACGCCCGGCTGTATCCCCTGCTCGTCGAGCCACTCGAAGCCCGGGCGGAAGTCCGTTCCGCCCCGGCCCTTGAGGGCGATCTCGTCAGGAAGGTCGTCCGGGCCGTACTCGGCCGCGTCCTGCAGTATGGCGTCCACCTGGAGCACGAAGACCCTCTCGGGGCGGATCTCTGAAACGATCTCCCGCAACTCCGCCCAGAACCCGGCGAGGGTCCCGGCCGGAACGGAATCCGAGGTGTCGATGATGACCGCCATGGAGTCGATGCCCTCGGAGCGGATCGAGGGCAGGTAGAGGCCGGAGTCGATGAGGCGGCGGTTGGGCGCACTCCAACTGTAGTCGCGCCTCGCGGCGTCGGTCATGTAGCGGCGCAGGAGCGCGCGCCAGTCGAGGGTGCTTGAATGGGCATTGCGGACCGTCTCCTCGACGCATCCCGGGACCTTGCCCTCGGCCCTGGCGATGTTGAGGGCCTGGTGCATGGCCTCGTCCCAGGCCTGCTCCTCGGCGGCGGTGTCCACGGATGTCTCGTTGGAACCGGAGCCCTGGCCCTCCCGGGAATCGGCGTCCATGACCTCGCCGGTGCCGGAAGGATCATGGCTCGGCTGCGCACCGGATACGCCGTCCGGCCCCCGCGGGCTCCCCTCCCCGCCGTCTCCTTCATCGTCGGGATCGGACGGATCGTGGGACTCGTCGCAGTTGCCGGAACCGCCGTCGCCCGGATCGGGCAGCCGGTCGTATGCCTGCTCCACACTGACGTCCTCCCAGGCTTCGGCTTCGGGCGGGAGGGTGAAGCCCGCATCGCGGAGCAAGGCATGGGTGACCAGTTGCGAGGCCGTCTGCCACCGTTCCGCATCCCTCCCGCGGCGGCGGGTGTGGTGTTTCAGGGCGCACGCCATCACCACCCGCGCCATGGCGGTCTCGATGAGGTGCGCATCCGTCTCCGCCACCCACCGGGGCGAGTAGCGGATCTCCTGCCCGTCGCTCGCGAGCGTAAGGCGCGTGGGATCGGCGCGGAGCGGGAGCCTCAGCACCAGACTCCCGAAGAAGGGCTGCTTCCGCA
>JAPPHF010000142.1 GCA_028821115.1 Deltaproteobacteria bacterium
TCCTTCGACTTCGCTTCGCTGGCGCTCCGCTACGCTCCGGACGGACGGAAAGAATAGCCCTAATCGTTCGTCCTGAGCCCTTCGACTGGGCTCAGGACAGGCTTTGCGAAGCGAAGTCGAAGGACGCTCGCCCGAACCCGTTACGACTCCGCCAGCGCCTTGCGGAAGCGGTCCCGGTACTCGGTGTTGTAGAGGCGGGGGAAGTTCTCCGGGTAGTCCTCTCCCGGCTCCACCTTGAGGTCCACCAGGATGGGGCCGTCCTCCTTGAGGAGAGTGTCGAGGTTCTTGTCCCAGTCCTCCAGGTTGTCGAAAGTGTAGGTCTTGGGATAGCCGGCTTCCCGGGCGAGGCCCGTGAAGGTGAAGCCGCTATGGGTCGGGATGGGGACGGCGCCGTTGGTCTCGTAGGTGCCGTTCTCGCACACGCAGTGCACGAAGTTCTTCGGCGCGGCGTTGGCGACGGTGACCAGGGTGCCCAGGTTCATGAGCAGGCTGCCGTCGCCGTCCAGCACCACCACCCGCTTGTCGGGGCGCCCCAGGGCCAGGCCCAGGGCGTGAGACGAGCCCTGTCCCATGGCGCCGGTGAAGGTGTAGTTGAGGTCGGACGGCGCGATGTGGATCCAGTCCTGGGCCGCCTTGTACACCGCCACCACGATCTCGTCGGTCCGGTGGCGCGCCAGTACCTTGAGCATTTCGTCGCGTTTCATCATGATCAGATAGGCTCCCGTCCGATTAGCATGGCCACCGGTCTCTGTTCCGCGTAGGCTCGCTCCACCGCGGGCACGATCTCATCCTCGGTGCCCGGGGCTTCGATGTTGTGATGCTCGATCTGCATCGCGTCCAGGATCGGCTCGATAATGCGCAGGCCGTAGCGCTTGGATTGGGTGGGCGGGACGCCGGGCTCCTTCTGGAGCATGCCCACCATCATGCACACCGGGTTCTTCCCCTGCACGGCCACGCCGCGGACCGCGTTGATGGAGTCCAGCAGCCCCGTGTACTGCATGAGCAGCAGCGACCGGTGCCCGGCGGCATAGAGCCCGCTGCAGATGGATACGCCCTCGTCCTCCTTGCACACCTGCACCACCTGGAAGTCGGGATCCTTGATCATCGCCTTCAGCACGTGCTCGCTGGTGGTGCGGTCCGGCAACGCCACGATGAACCGGATGCCGGCCCGTTTGATCTCCCGGATGAGGTCTTGCGCCTTGAGCCTGTCGGCGTCGTTGTCTCCGGCCACGCTGTACTCCTTCCGCGGATGGTGTCGCCTCCGGTCCGGCGGTCGCGCGGACGGGAGAGGATTTCGGACCTCTATACTATGGGGTTTCCCTCGAGGAAAGACTTGAACACGCGCACGTCCCCGGCCGAATCCGGCCGCAGTCCGCACCAGCGCAGGCCGCCCTCGTAGAGGCGGACGGTGGGCCCGAGCCCGTGGACGGCGGGCAGGAGGTCCCTGAGGCAGTCGTACCAGGCCCGGCGTTCGTCCCGGTCGGGCGGCTCCGGGTCCCGGGCGTCGAGCGCGTCGCACAGGCGGAGCCATTCACGGGTGGAGAATCCCATGCGGAGGTCGGCGGGATAGAGGCCGAGGGTGATGGCCCGGGGTCGCGTGAAGTGCTGGCGCTCGTCAAACTCCAGAATGAAACCGGGGCTTGCTATATAGTAGTCGCACGGCGGCATCCGCGGCGTTCGTATGAAATCCCCATAGCCGCGGTGGGCGCTCAGCTCGTCGAAGATGCGTTGCAGCACCTCTCCGATCCGGGTTCCATGGTACGCTTCCGGACTGCTGGGCCAGGGAAACGCATGGTCCTTGACGCACGCGGCCGGATAGAGCGCGGCGAGGAGTTCGTGGAGCCGGGCCTTGCAGTCGCGGCAGTGCTCGGAGTGTTGGCCGGAATTGGGAATCACCGGCGTATTATTGGTACTATCCGGACGAGAGGCAATCCCGGCGCGACACGCGGCGACGTCAGCAGTCCGTTATTCCCACGCAAGCGGGAATCCGGGAGGGGTCGGGGAAAAGCGACTTGACGGATGCGGGGGCAGCGAGTCTTTGGAGAATCAAGATGGGCTGGACTTACCTGTGCATTGCCGGCGTGTTCGAAGTGGCGTGGGTCATCGGCCTCAAGTACACGGCCGGGTTCACCAGGTTGTTGCCGAGCGCGTTCACGATCCTGACCCTGATGGTGAGCTTCTACTTCCTGTCGCAGGCGGTGAAGACCCTGCCGATGGGAACGTCCTACGCGGTCTGGACCGGAATCGGAGCGGTGGGCGCGGTGGTCTTCGGGATGATCCTGTTCGGCGAATCCAGGGACGCGCTTCGGCTGGCGTGCATCGGCCTCATAATCGCCGGCATAATCGGGCTCCGGCTGGTCTCCAACAACGGATGAAACGATGTTCCCGGGAGCTTGAATGAAACGGATATGTGTCTTTTCGGGTTCCAGCACCGGCGCGCTGGACGAGTACGCGCGGATGGCCACGTCGCTCGGCCGCGAGCTGGCGCGGCGCGGCATCGGAGTGGTCTACGGCGGCGCTTCCATCGGGCTCATGGGGTGCGTGGCCGACGCGGCCCTGGAGGAGGGCGGCGAGGTCATCGGCATCATACCCGAGGCCTTGATGGTGAGGGAGGTGGTGCATTCGGGCCTCACCGAGCTCAAGGTGGTGGCCTCCATGCACGAGCGCAAGGCGCTCATGGCGCGGTTGTCGGACGGTTTCATCGCGCTTCCGGGGGGCTACGGCACGCTGGAGGAGCTGGCGGAGATGATCACTTGGCTGCAGCTCAAGATCCACGCCAAGCCCTGCGGCGTCTTGAACGTCCGGGACTACTACGGTCACTTGCTCCGCTTTCTCGACCACGCGGTGGATCAGGGGTTCCTCAAGCAGAAGCACCGCGACAAGCTGCTCATCGCCGAGACGGTGGACGGCATGCTGGACGCCCTCGCCGGCTTCCGGCTTCCTTGATGGTGCCGCCTGTCACGGGCGGGTCTGGAACCTGATCCTGGATGTGAACCCTCTGACCCCCACCGCAACCACGGTGACCAGCGACATGAGCCACGCGAACCAGTCGCCGTAACGCACGTACGCCGTTTCCATCTCCAGCAACGGCACCGTGGCCGTCAGCACCCCTTCCGCGAACAACGGCAGCGGCGCCGACATGCGGCCCGCGGGATCGATGACCGTGGTCACCCCGGTGTTGGTGGCGCGCACCAGCGACCGCCGCGTCTCCAGGGCGCGCCATCGCGCCAGCCGTGCATGCTGCCAGGGCGCCACGGTGCGGCCGTACCAGGCGTCATTGGTCAGGTTGACCAGCAGGTTGGCCCGCTCGTCGCGGACGAACCGGCGCGACAGCTCCGGCATCAGGTCCTCGTAGCAGATGAGGGTCGCCGCCCGCGCGCCCCGAGGCAGGGCGAAGGTGCCTTCGAACTTGCCGGGGGTGAAGCCTTCGCCGATGGGCGGCATGCCCGGGAGGCCGCCGATAAGCGATGCCAGGGGGATGTACTCGCCGAACGCCAGCAGGACTCGCTTATGATAGCGGCCCAGCACCGCCCCGGCGGGGTCCAGCGCGATGGCGCTGTTGTACTTCCGGAAGCCGCCGCGGGAAAGGCGCCGGTAAGTGATGGCGCCGATGATCATGTGCGGATGGCGCGCCGGCAGCACCTCCGGTGGAACTCTGCCGGCCCTGTCCGGCAGCCATCTCTCCACCGCGGACTCGGGCCAGATGACCAGGTCCGCGTCGCGGCCTCTCGCGGAAAGGTCCTTGTAGATCTGTTGGTTGGTCCTCAGCAACGCCGCCTTGCCCTTCCGTTCGATGGAGATGTTCCCCTGCACGACCACGATGTCGAGCTTCCCGGCCGCCTCCGCGGCCGCGTCGACTTCCGCCAGCCGTACGTGTCCGTATGCAACGGCGGCCACGAGCGCGGCGCATGCGGCGGCGGCCGTCCACGTCGCCGCCCGAACGCCGCCTTCACCCCGGCGCGCGCGCAGCACCCTGTAGAGGGCGGTGCCGCACCACAGCAGCACGAAGGTGGCGCCGTAGTGGCCCACCAGGTCCGCTGACTGGTTCAAGGACGTGAACACGGTCTGGCTGGTGGCGAGATACCAGGGGAAGAGGTTGGGGAACCAGAATTCCACGGCGACCCAGAACGCCGGCGGAAACAGCCCGAGGGGGCCGGTTCCGCACAGACGCACCAGGCCCGCGAACACCACGAACGGTATCGCCGAGTAGGCGACGAACAGGGTGAATGCCAACGTCGCCAGGGCATAGTTGACGCCGCCGAAGACATGAATGGTGTAGACTAGCCAGTGGAAACCCAGGGCGATGGTGGCGATCCCCGTGAGCGCGCCCGCGCTCAGCGTCTGGCGCCAGCCGGGTGCCCGCTCCACCGCGGTGAGAAATGGGATGAGCGCCAACCAGGTCAGGGGGAAGAGGATCGGCCAGAGGAACGGCAGTGCGATGAGCCCCGCGCTGAGGAGCGACAACCGAGATAACGAGCCGAACCCAGTCATGGAGCCGGAAGTCTACGGGTCTCGGCTCCGGCCGTCAACGCGCGTCGGCTCTGGTCGCCCGCCCATTGACAGGGGATTCGCCGAACGACTAATGTGGATGCCGCAGACTGCGTTACCCATCCATTCGTGATAGCATCGTCGTCCAGTCCGCCGAACAAGTCGTGAATTCCGGACACCGGAAAGGAGGAGAGACATGGGTAGTTTCGTAGATGCCGATGGGCACATCATGGAGCGCGAGAACGAGATCAACGAGCACATCGACGAGAGGTACCTGGGGCGGGGCCACCTGAGCTTCCGCCAGATGCTGCCGAGTCTCGACAAGTTCCACACTCCGAGGAACCGCATCGTCGAGCCGGAGGGAATCTTCGACGCCTCGGTGGGGCCGGAGCGGTGGCTCGAGTTCCTCGCCAAGACCGGGATCGAGGCCTCGGTGCTGTATCCCACCGCCGGCCTTTCCTACGGCCAGGTGCACTTTCCCGAGTGGGCGGCGGCATACGCGCGAGCTTACAACGACTGGTTTGCCGAGAAGTACATCAAGGTGAGCGACCGGTTCAAGGGGGTCGCGCTCATACCGGTGCAGGACGTGAAGGCAGCGGTGAAGGAGCTGCGCCGAGCGGTAAAGGACCTGGGCATGGTGTGCGCCATGCTTCCCTCCAACGGCCTGGACCGGCACTACGGCTCCGACGAGTTCAATCCGCTTTACGAGGAGGCGGAAAAGCTCGACTGCGCCCTGGCGGTGCACGGCGGCTGCTACGGCGACCTGGGCTTCAACTCGTTCAAGGTTTTTCCCGCCACGCGCGCACTGGGCATGCCCTTCCCGCTGGCCATCCACATGACCGGGATGATGTCGGAGGGTGTCTTCGACCGCTTCCCCGAACTGCGGGTGGGCTTTCTCGAGGGCGGCACGGCCTGGATCCCGCTGGTGCTCGACCGTCTGAACCGCGAGGTGGAGTACGGCGGCCTGCAGCTCAAGAAAGACCCCATCGAGTACTTCCGCAGCGGAAAGGTCTTCGTCGGGTGCGAGGGCAACGAGGACGTGCTGGTCTACTGCGTCAACCGCATCGGACACGAGGTCTTCATGTTCTGCTCCGACTTCCCGCACGAGATCACCATGGACAACTGCATGGAGGAGATCGACGAGATCCGCGACCGGGACGAGCTCACCGACGAGCAGAAGCAGGCCATCCTAGGCGACAACGCGCGGAACTTCTACAAGATCTAGGGCAAGCGCGGCGGGGAGGGGGCACCCTTTCCGCCGCTTGACGCCCCCGGAGCTAAGGGCTACCATGAGTAGGTCCCAATGGGACGTACCATCGTAAGTCTCACCTTGCGAAGCCTACGCGAAGGAAATCCGACCGAGATCGTGGTTCAGCAAAGAATCGTGCCGTGTTCGACTCCTTTTGCGGTTTGCGCCCAGGGTGTATGGCCATAACGTTTCAGGAGGAGAGCACATGGAAGGCAGGAGACTCTACATTGGCGGGTTGCCGTACTCGACGACGGACATGCAGCTCGAGGAGATTTTCTCGGCTCACGGCACCGTTGAATCCGCCCAGGTGATCATCGACAAGTTCACCGGACGGTCGCGAGGCTTCGGGTTCGTGGAAATGGGGACTTCGGATGAGGCCGAGGCCGCGGTCAACGCCCTCAACGAGACTGATCTCGGCGGACGCACCATCACCGTGAACGAGGCCCGGCCCCAGCGCCGCGACTTCGGAGGCCGTCGCTAGGGCGGTTTCCACGCGCGTCCGGCCGCCGCTGCCGGACGTATCCAGACCTGACGGGGCGCAGGGCCCTCCGCCCTGCCCGCCCCGCGAGTCGGGGGCGCACCCTCCTCACGGCTCGGTTTCATCCCTCTTACCGCGGCGTAATCCCTTCGCGTCGTACAGCCC
>JAPPHF010000173.1:0-3788 GCA_028821115.1 Deltaproteobacteria bacterium
CCTGGGGCATGGGCTGGCCGAAGGAGATGGTGCCGGTCTTGAGCAGGCCGTCGCATGTGTCGCAGCGCGGCGATGTGAATCCCTCGCCCAGGCCCGCCAGCACCTCGTCCGGATCGAACTCCTTGGGACAACTCAGGCACACGACCGTGCGGTCCGAGCCGTGCAACTCCACGATCTTGTCGTCCGACACGCCGCTCCGGCTGTGCAGGCCGTCGATGTTCTGGGTGATGAGCCCCAGCAGCTTGCCGCGCTTCTCGAAGTCGCTGATGGACGTGTGGCCGATGTTGGGCTTCACGTCCTTGTAGAGCTGGTAGCTTTCCTTCTTGCGCTGCCAAGCGTGGACGCGCGCCTCCTCGCTGCTGACGAACTCGTCGAAGTACACCGGCCGCATGCGGGTCCATTTCCCGCCGGGGCTTCTGAAGTCGGGTATGCCCGACTCGGTGCTGATGCCCGCGCCGGTGAAAAACACGATGTCGCTGGCGCGCCGCAGCGTTGCGGCGAAGTCGTCGAGGGTCATAGGCGTGCAAGTCTCTCGGATGCCGTACGAGAAGTCAAACCACTGTTACCTCGCGCTGCCCGGAATACCAGGCCGTAGGGGTGGGTCTTAAACCCGCCCGCGCTCGCATGGCGACGGCCGTCGACATGACTCCTCGTGTTGCCTCGGCGAGCGTCCATTGACTCGCCCCATCCGGGGCGATATGCCATCCAAGGCGGAAGAACAGGGCGGGACCGACAACAAGACCGAGGTAAGCAATGGCTACAGGCAGAATAGTGGGCGTTCCCACGCCGCGGGTCGAGGGGGAGGGCAAGGTGACGGGCGAAGCCGTCTACGCGGTGGACGTGACCCTTCCGGACATGCTGTGGGGCAAGGTTCTGCGGAGCCCGATCCCGTACGGGAAGATCAAGCGCATCGACACGAGCAAGGCGGAGCAGGCGCCCGGGGTCCGGGCCGTGGTTACGGGCGCGGACGTGGCCGGGCTAAGGATCGGCCGGCGGCTCTACGACATGTCCATCCTGGCGGAGGACGTGGTGCGCTTCGTGGGCGAGAAGGTGGCGGCGGTGGCGGCCGACAGCGAGGAGGAGGCGGAACGGGCCGCGGAGCTCATCGAGGTGGAGTACGAGGACCTTGAGCCGGTGCTGGACCCGCTGGAGGCGGTGAAGCCCTCGGCCCCCGTGATCCATCCCGACGTCATGAGCTACGACGGCCTCATGGCGCCGCTGGAATCGCCCACCAACACCTTCGTGTACCTCTCCTGGGGCAAGGGCGACATCGAGCAGGGCTTCGCCGAGTCCGACGTCATCGTGGAGAACACGTTCTACACTCAGCCCGTGCACCAGGGCTACATCGAGCCCCACTCGTGTTTGGTGAGCGTGAAGGAGTCGGGAGAGGCCGAGCTCTGGTCCTGCAGCAAGACCCCTTTCGCCCTGCGCCTGCAGCTTGCCAAGGCGCTCCAGGTGCCGTTCGAGAGCCTGATGGTGCATCCTTGCTACATCGGCGGCGACTTCGGCGGCAAGGGCGATTTCATGGACGTGGCCGTCGCCTACGTGCTGTCGCGCAAGAGCGGGCGTCCGGTGAAGATGGTGATGGACTACGACGAGGAGCTCATGGCCGGCAACCCACGCCACGCCTGCGCCATCAAGGTGCGCACCGGGGTCAAGCGGGACGGCCGGATCATGGCGCACCACCTCGACTTCATCTTCGACAGCGGCGCCTACGGCGCCTTCAAGCCCATAGGCTTTCTCTTCGGCGCCCAGGAGGCGGGCGGCGCCTACAACATGCCGCACCACCTGAGCGAGGAGCGGGTGGTGTACACCAACAAGATCCCGTGCGGGCACATGCGCGCGCCCGGCGACCCACAGGGCTTCTTTGCCACCGAGAGCCAGATGGACGCGGTGGCCAAAGAGCTGGGAATGGACCCGGTGGAGTTCCGCAGGATCAACCTGATGCACGACGGCGACGAGTCGCCCACCGGCCACGTGCTGCACCACATCAAGGCCGAGGAGACGCTGGACCTGGCCCTCGCCGAGTCCGGCTACCGCGCTCCCAAGGGCGCCAACACCGGCCGCGGCGTGGCCGTGGCGCAATGGCTGCCGCTGGGGGGCGAGTGCTACGCCTTCGTGACCATCGACACGGAGGGGACCATCACGGTCTCGTGCGCGGCCATGGACCAGGGCAGCGGCACCTACACGGTGCTCCGGCAGCTGGTGGCGGAGGAGCTCCAGGTGCCGCTGGAATCCGTCAACCTCGAGACCCTGGATTCCACCCGGGTGGAGAAGGACGCGGGCCTAGGCGGCAGCCGCGGCACTCGCATCTACGGCAACGCCGCCTACGAGGCGGTGACGGCGCTGAAGGAGGAATTGCTGAAGGTCGCCGCCGAGGCCATGGGCACGGAGGTCGACAGGCTGGCCGTGGTCGAGGGCGGCGTGACCCAGCTCGACGCCGAACGGCGCATGACCTACGCCGAGCTGGCGCGTGCCCGGGGCTCGGCCATCAAGGGGGAAGGCCACTACAACAACACGACCATGGGCCCGGAAGCCTCCATGTGCGCCGAGGTGGTCGAGGTGGAGGTGGACCCGGAGACCGGCCAGGTCGAGTTGGTCAAGGTCACGGCGGCCGTCAACACCGGCACTATCCTCAACCCGCTGATGCACCAGGGCCAGATCGACGGCGCTGTCATCATGGGCGTGGGCTACGCGCTGATGGAGGACGTGCAGTTCGACGACGGCAAGGTCACCACCGCCAACCTCGGCGACTACAAAATCCCCACCATCCGCGACTTGCCCGAGCTGCGTACGGCGCTGATCCAGTCCGACACCGGCAGTGGTCCCTACAACAGCATGAGCATCGGCGAGACCCCCATCATCCCGTTCGCCGCGGCGGTGGCCAACGCCGTGGCCGACGCCACCGGCTCGCGCGTCCATTCGCTGCCCATCACGGCCGAAAAAGTGCTGTCGAGGATGTCGGAGCCTGCCGCCTCGGCCCCTCGATCCGCCCGCCAAGGCCTGGACAGTGTCCTGCCTCGCCCCTAGCGCCTTGTCCGTAAGTCAGAAACTCCGGTCATGAGGCAGGGCGCGAGGTTCATGTCGCAGGGCACGCGGTTCGTGTCCACCTTTTGGATCGCGTTCGCCGGCGCCTTCGCGCATGCGGTCAGCACCGGCTTGGCCTACTTCGGCCTGAGCGCCTATTTCCCCTCCTTCGAGCGGGAGTTCGGCTGGAGCCGCACCGCCATCGCCGGCGCCTTCTCCATGGCCCGGGTGGAGTCCGGGCTGTTGGGGCCGGCCGAAGGCTACATGACCGACCGGCTCGGTCCCAGGCGGGTGATGTACCTGGGGATTGTGATCTCCGCTTTGGGCTTCCTCGGCATGAGTCTCGTGAACACCCTGCCGATGCTCTACGTCACCATCGTCGTGGGCATCGTGTTGGGCTCCAGCATCGGCTTCTACATTCCCGTCAGCGTCGTGGTGGCTACGCTGTACCGAGCTCGCCGGAGCCTCGCCTTCGGCATCTTCCGCATGGGGCCGGGCCTCTCCGGTCTGATGGTGCCGTTGGTGGGCCTGATGATCGTCTGGTGGGGTTGGCGCGCCGCTTCGGTGGCCTCGGCGGTGATCATCGTCGTCATGGGCTGGCCCCTCGCCCGGGCCATCGGCGGCGCGTACGAACGGGGCGGGGACCTGGCGGAACCACCGGTAAGCACGCCGGGGGGGGGGGGGGGCCCCCCGCCCCCCCGGCCCGCGGGCCCCCGGGGGGGGGGAAGGGGGCGGGGCCCACGGGGGGGGTTGTTTCTCCC
>JAPPHF010000173.1:3798-6303 GCA_028821115.1 Deltaproteobacteria bacterium
GGGCCCCCCCCGCCGGGCCTGGGGGGGGGGTTTGGTTGGGGGGGGGCCCCGGGCCCCCCCCCCCACAACCCCGGGGGGGGGGGGGGGCCCCCCCCGCCCCCCCACGGCCCGAGGTCTCGCTGACGCTCAAGGAGGCGCTGCGCACACGGTCGTTCTGGTTCCTCGCCGCAGTGATGGGGCTGCGGCAGATGGTCACCGAGGGGGTCTCGGTCCATCTCGTGATCCTCCTGGTGGACCGGGGCTGGCGGCAGGAGGTGGCAGCCTCGCTGCTCGGCACCTCCGCCCTCATCGGCGTCCCGTCGCGCCTGGCCTTCGGCTGGATGGGGGACTTCATCGACAAGCGCCGGCTGATGATCGGCTTGTTGAGTGCCCTCACCGTCTCGGTGCTGATCATGGGCATGACCACTTCATCCGCGTGGTTCATGGCCGGGCTGGTGGTGTACTCGTTTTGCTACGGCGGCCTTGCCTCGCTCCAGGAGGCCATCCGCGCCGACTACTTCGGCATCCGCCACTTCGCCCAGATCCAGGGCTACAGCCGTATGTTCGTCACCGCCGGCAGCGTCATGGGGCCCATCGGCGCCGGCTTCTTCTACGACCTCACCCAAAGCTACACCGTACCCCTGATGATCTTCGCCGCCTCGGCCTTCAGCTCGACGGTGCTGATGTTCTTTACGCTGCCGCCGCCTCCCGGATCGAAGAAGTGAACCGAGCATGACCGCGACGTCGCGCCGCAAGTTGCAGCACCGTGGCGTTCATTGTACTCGTGATGGCGATGGAACAGACCGGTTTCAGCGTACCCAGGGAGGAGCGGTACTTCGAGGACTACGTGGCGGGCTCGGTGCACGAATTCGCTCCGGTGAGTCTCGACGAGGCCGAGATCATCGACTTCGGCAGGCGCTTCGTGCCGCAGCCGTATCACGTCGATACGGAGCTCGCGAAGAAGACCATCTACAAGGGCCTCATCGCCAGCGGGTGGCACACCGCCGCCGCCATGATGCGGGTCTACTCCGACAATTATCTCTCGGCGGTGGCCAACCTGGGCTCGCCGGGTGTGGACGAGCTTCGCTGGAACAAACCCGTGCGGCCCGGTGACCGGCTGACGGTGCGGGTCACGGTGCTGGAGACGCGGCGGTCGAGCTCGAAGCCCGACCGGGGCATCGTGAACTCGTTCCTGGAAACCCTGAACCAGGACGGCGACGTGGTCATGAGCATGAAGATGATCAACTTCATGACCGCCCGGCAGGCGAAAGTATGATCTACGACATCGAAATCAATTCCGCGGCGCAATATCCGGCAGCGGACGTGGTGGGCTTGGTGGAGCGGGCCGAGCAGGCGGGCTTCGGGGCGTTCTGGAAGGGCGAGTCCAACAGCACCGACCCCATGGTGCTGATCTCGGCCGCTGCCAGCCGCACCAGCACCATCAAGCTGGGCACGGCCATCTACCACATCTACGGACGCAGCCCGGTGACGCTGGGGTTGCAGGCGGCGACGCTCCAGGACCTCTCGGGCGGGCGTGTGCTGCTGGGGCTCGGGGTAGCCAACAAGGCCATCGCCGCGTGGCACGGCGGGGTCTTCGACCGTCCGCTCCGGCGCGCGCGGGAGTACATGGAGATCGTGCGCAAGGTGGTGGCGGGAGAGCGCGTCGAGTACGAGGGCGAAGTCTACGGCACCGGCAAGCGTTTTCAGCTCTCGTGGAAGCCGCGGTATCCGCGGATGCCGGTCTATCTGGCCGGCCTGGGGCCGCAGATGACGCGGCTCGCGGGCAGGATATCGGACGGCGTGTTCATCAACATGGCGACCCCGGACAAGATCCGTGAGATTGCGGACCGGACCCAGGCGGCGGCCAAGGCCGTGGGCCGGGGCCCGGTGGACGTCATCAGCAAGGTGCGCGTGTCCCTCAATCCGGACCGCGAGGTGGCGCGCTCCAAGCTGCGCCAAGCGCTGACCTTCTACAACATCGCGGACCACTACAGCGACATGCTGCGGGAGCAGGGCTTCGTCGCGGAAGTGGACGCGGTGCAGGAGGCGTTCCGTAGCGGCGGGTTCAAGGCCGCCATGGGCGCCCTCACCGACGACTACATGGACCAGCTGCCCGTGATCCCGGCAACGTCGGTGGAGGAGATCAAGGACCGGCTGGCGCCGTACGTAGAGGCGGGAGTGACGCGGATGGTGGTGCCCTACGTCCCGGTGAGCGAGCCCGCCGCCGAGGACGCCGGACGCTTCATCACCGCTTGGGGAAAGGAGTCTGCCCCCTGATGCCGGACTGGCAGGCAGGAATGTAGGGGCAGGTTCAAACTCGTCCGTGCCCACTCCCGGCAGCCATCCGGTTGGTGGGCAGCAATACAGGAAACGCAATCGGAAAGTGAGGACAACGCATGTGTGATTTCGCAGCAGACGCAGAGGCTGCCGGCATCCTGGTGGGCCGGACCCTCACCGTGGAACGCGTCCGTCAGCTCAACGCCAAGGACTACTTCTACCAGATGCTCAAGGACAACCCCGAGATGC
>JAPPHF010000041.1 GCA_028821115.1 Deltaproteobacteria bacterium
CTCGGGCCGCCAGCTCGACCTCGAGGTCGCGTACTCGCGTCCCTGGGCGGGCGGCAGTGTGCACATGGCGGCGATCGCCTCGCAGGACGCGGGACACGTGGCAGGCGAACGGGAGGTCTCGATCGTCGCGCGCTACATCCGGCGGTTCTAGAGGCGGCCGGCACAGAGGCACGCCAGGACGCGCACAAACTGGAGTGAATCTGCTTACAGTACGCTTACGGCGAGGATCGAAGCGCTTGGCGATCCATAGCTCATAGCCTTATAAATCCTCATAATATCAACGGTTATGACTGAGCACCGAGGTCGGTACATGGTCGGCGTGGACGTCGGCGGCACGTTCGTCGACTTCGCCCTCTGCGACGCCACGGGCGGGATGGCTGTCCACAAAGTTCCGGCTGAACCTACCGATCTAGCCGGGTCTATCATGCGCGGCGTAACGGACTTGGCCGAGCTACACGGTACCGATGCGGGGACTTTCCTCGGACGCGTGGATCTCTTAGTCCACGGCACCACCGTCGCCACCAACGCTGTCCTGACCGGTACCGGCTGCCGTACTGCCTTGCTCACCACCAAGGGTACCAGGGACGCCCTCGAGATGCGTCGGGGTATCAAGGAGGAGCCCCTCGACAACAAGTACGAGGCTCCGGCCCCGCTGGCACCGCGCTACCTGAGGCTGCCTGTCGACGAACGCTTGGATTGGAACGGTGAGGTTGTGTCGGAACTGGACGCCGGTTCGCTGGACGCGGCAATCCATGCCCTGAAAACGCACGAAGTCGAGGCGGTAGCGGTCTGTCTCATGCACGCTTACGCCAACGACAAGCACGAGCAGGAGGTGGCGGTCCGGCTGCGGGCGGCGCTGCCGGACAACTACCTCACCGTCTCCTCGGAGTTGCTACCGCAGATGGGCTACTATGGCCGGGTGAGCACCACGGTGCTGAACAGCTACGTGGGTCCGTTGCTCAAGTCGTACCTGCTTTCGCTGACGGACCTGCTCACCGAAGCGGGATTCGCCGGACAACTGCTGATCATGAACTCGGCAGCCGGGCTGATGGTGCCCGCCGAGATCATCCCGCGGGCGGCCGCCGCGCTCCTTTCCGGTCCGGCGGCGGCGCCGGTGGCGGCGCGGGTCTACGCGGGGGCGGCAGGGACCTCGGACTGTGCGGTCATCGACATGGGAGGCACCAGCCTGGACATTTCCCTGGCTTCGGGCGGCGAGCCTCGGGAAGTGACCGGCGGACGGGTCGGACGGTACGCCACGGCGCTGCCCATGATCGATATCCGAACCATCGGCGCCGGCGGCGGCAGCATTGCCTGGATCGACGCGGGCGGGGGGCTTCGGGTAGGCCCGCGGAGCGCCGGGTCCGTGCCGGGACCGGCTTGCTACGACAAGGGCGGGACGCTGCCCACGTGCACGGACGCGGATCTGCTGCTGGGTTATCTCGATCCCGACTACTTTCTCGGCGGTCGGATGCGGCTCTTTCGTGAGCCGGCGGAGCGGGCGGTTGGGGAGCACCTGGCGGAGCCCCTCGGAATATCCGTGGAGGAGGCGGCCGTGGCCGCTTTCGAGGTCGTCAACGCCGGCATGGCTGCCGGGATCCGCGACATGATCGTGGACCATGGACTCGATCCCGAAACCATTCCCATGGTGGTCGGCGGCGGCGCCGGGCCGGTGCATGCGGCCGCGGTGGCCATGGAGTTGGGGGTACGGGAGGTGATCGTGCCGCGGCAGTCCGGCGTCTTCTGCGCGGTGGGCATGCTCTTTGCCGACCTCAAGCGTGATCTGGTCCGCAGCTATTGCGCCTCGGGCGAGCAACTGGACCCGGAACGCTGGCGGGCGCTGTTCGCCGCCATGACCGACGAGGGCCGGCGCACGCTGGTGTCGGAGGGCGCCCCTCTGGATGAGGTGGAGGTGCGTTACTCCGCGGACCTCCGCTACCTGCGTCAGGTCCACGAGCTCAAGCTGCCGCTGGGTGATGGCCTGGCGGAACGTCTTTGCGTCGACGAGTTGCACGCCCGCTTCGATGCTCTCCACGAGCGGCTGTTCGGCTACGCTCTTCCGGAAGAAGTGCTGGAGGTCGTCAACCTGAGGGTCCGGTGCGTCGCCCACAGGCCGCGGCCGGAGCTTCCAAGGGTGCGGATGATGGGAGCGGCGCCGCCCGCAGCCGACGGCGCGCGGCGGGCCTACAGCCCCGGGGGGATGTCTTTCCGGCAGTTCCCGGTGTACCGCGGGGAGACCCTGGACGGTGGCTGTCACCTGGAGGGACCGGCTATCGTCGAGCTGCCGCAGACCACGCTTGTGGTCCCTTCCTCGTTCGCGGTAGCCTTGGACGAGGCGGGTAGTTTCGTCCTTACCCGGCGCGACGGCCCGGGGCGGAGAGGTTAGTCAGCCTGTCGCAAAGAAGCCATTCGTCATGACTCTCGAGCTCAACCAATCGGCGCGCACGGTGGTGTTCCAGCGGCGGGTCAAGTCCCTCACCCACGAGATGGCCCAGGCGCTGTACCGGAGCAGCCGCTCGCCGCTGATCAACAACGGCGATTTCGCGCTGGGATTCCTCGATGCACGGGGCCGGATGCTGGAGCAGGACGAGCACCTGCCGCTGATGGCCTTTTCGTTGTATCCGGGCTGCGGCTACCTGATGGACTTCTTCGAAGGCGACATCCACGACGGGGACGTCTTCATCCACAACGACGTCTGGTGCGCCAACCTGCAGCACGCGGACGTCGGGTTCTACAAGCCAGTGTTCGCGGGCGGCGAACTGGTGGCGTGGACCGCCTGCCGGGGCCACTGGGCGGACATCGGCGGCGCGGTCAAGGGGACATGCAATCCCGAGGCGGTGGAAGTCCACCAGGAAGCGTTGCGGATCCCGCCGGTCAAGCTGTGGGAGAAGGGGCGGCTCCGGCGCGACGTGTGGGAGCTGATCTTCGCCAATGTGCGGCTGCGGGAGATCGTCGAGGCGGACGCCCAGGCGCAGCTGGGGAGTTGCGCCGTGGGGGAGAGGCGGCTGCGCGTTTTGATGGAAACGGAGGGCGCCGAAGCCTTTGCTGCCAACATCGAGCGCCTCTACGACATGACCGAGCGGCGGGTGCGGGCCGAAATCGCGGCGCTGCCCGACGGCGAGTATTTCGGCGAGAGCACCATCTACCAGGATGAGCCGGGCAACCCCTCGACCTCCCGGATTGCCGTCAAAGTGGTGATCCGTGGGGACAGCATCGCCTTCGACTTCACGGGCACGGACCCCCAGACCCCGACCTTCACCAACGCTTCCCTGACCTCCACCACGGCGGCGACCCTCACCACGCTGCTCTACCTGCTGAGCCCCGAGGTGCTCCACAACCACGGCCTGGTACGCTCCGTGGACATCCACGCGCCCGAGGGATCGATCCTGAACGCCTGCTATCCCGCGGCCACGTTCATGGGCAACAAGCTGTGTCAGCACACGGGCGAGGCCATCATGCTGGCGCTGCGGGAGGCGCTGCCGGATCGGGTCACCGCCCCCTGGGGTCGGCGCCTCTCCTACCGCATGACCGGCAAGGACCCGCGCAACGGGCGGGGCTTTCACGACATCTTCTTCCTCACCTACGAGGGCGGCGGCGCCACCCACGGGGTCGACGGCTACAACCAGCCCGGACTCATGGGCGGCGGCAACGTACTGGCGCAGGACTACGAGACCTTCGAGGTGCAGAATCCGGTGCAACTCATCGAGCATGAGTACGTCACCGACTCGGCCGGGCCGGGCCGCTGGCGCGGCGGCCTGGGGACCCGCACCCGGGTGCGCTACTACGGCGAGGAGACCGGCGGCTCCACTCACGGCGACGGCACCATGGAGCCGTCGCCGGGGGTGCTGGGAGGCGGAGCGGGCACGCTGAACAGCGTGGAGTTCCAGTTCCCGGGCGGCGCCCGCCGAAACGCCCACGCCATGGAAATCATCCCGGACATCCCGCCGGGTACGGTCTCGGTTCACCACGGCGGGGGCGGAGGCGGCTACGGACCGCCGGAGGAACGCGACCTCGAGCGGGTGGACGAGGACCTGCGCAACGGGTTCATCTCCGCGAAGGCGGCCGTCGAGGTCTACGGCGCGGTGCTGACTCCGGACGGCTCCGCGGTGGATTTCGAGGCTTCGCGGAAGCGGCGAAAAGCCCCTACTTCCCGGTCTTCGTGAACGAGCTCACCCCCGGCCGGTATTCCTTGGCCAGGAACTTCTCGATGCCCTCGCCGCCGCGGCCGGTCTGCTGGTGTCGCCAGCGGAGCTCGTTGCTCTTGCTCATGAGGAACCAGTAGGCTTGGTCGTAGGACATGTCCACGACCTGCTTGAACGCTTCCTTGGTGGCCCGCACGGCTGCCTCGTCCAGCGACGCCAAGTGCTCCGCCAGCGCCATGACCTCTTCCCGGAGGCGCGCGGCCGGCACGGACTCGTTGACCAGCCGCACCTCGGCGGCGCGCCGTCCGTCGAAGGTCTTGCCGGTCATGGCGTAGTAGAGGGCGTCGCGGTAGGGCATCAGGGTGGCGACGACCTTGGATACCAGCCCGGCGGGCAGGTTGCCCCAGTTGACCTCGCTCAGCCCGAACACCGCGTCGTCCGACGCCAGGGCGAAATCGCAGGAGGCGACGATGGTGAACGCGCCGCCGAAACAGTGGCCGTTGACCATGGCGATGGTGGGCTTGGGAAACATCCGCAGCATGCGGTCGCACCATTCGTTGGCGATGCGCCGGTTGATGTGGCGCTCGGCGTCCACGTCGTCGACCTCGTGGAAGTATTCCTTGAGGTCCATGCCCGAACAGAATGCTGGCGGCGCGCCGGTGACCACCAGCACCCGCGTCTTCGGGTCCCGCTCTACCTCGGTCAGGACCTCGTTCATCTCCCGGTGCATCAACGGGTTCATGGCGTTGCGCTTTTCCGGGCGGTTCAGCACCACGGTGGTCACCGCGCCTTCCTTCTCGATGGCGACGGTCCGGTAGTTCGACATGGCGGCTCCTTTTGCGGCCTGAGTTTCGCTCTCCATGATTCGGGATTCGGACCGGTCCCGTCAACCCGGCAGCCGGCAAGGGGGTACCGGAACGCGACCTCAACCAACGCCTAGCATCCTTGAAGGCCATGTCGGGACCATGATAGATGTTCGTGATCATTTCGTTGAGGCCTCTGAAATGCATGAACGGAATCACCTGAGACGTGCCCTCGTCGGGGTCGTGGCCGCGCTGCTGTTGAACGGCTGTACCGGCCCCACGGGGGGACAACCGAGGTTCCCCAAGCTGGGCGACCTCACCGGCGCGGTGACGGAGATGTTCGAGTCCGACCCGCGCTCCAAGTCGACCCCGACGGCCGCGGCGTTGTACAAGGACGGCATCGACTATTTCGAAAGGGGGCGCTACGCGCGCTCGATATCGTTCTTTCAGAAGCTCCGGGACGAGTATCCGTTCAGCGAGGAAGCCGAGGCCGCCGAGTTGAAGATCGCCGAGGCCTATTACCGGAACGAGGAGTACGTCCAGGCGGACGAAACCTACAAGAACTACCTGACTTTTCAGCCCACGGGCCGGCATCTACCCTACGTCAAGTACCAACTCGGACGCGTCAACCTGGCCCAGTTCACCGGTGTCGACCGGGACCTGGAGAAGGTCCGGCAGGCAAGAGGGTACTTCGAATCCGTGATCAAGGATCATCCGGAGTCGGAGCACGCCGCAGACGCGCGCAAGCAGTTGGCCGAGACACGGGTTCACCTGGCGGAGCGGGAGCTCTACGTCGGCAACTACTACGTGAAGGAGGAGCGGTATCCCGCGGCGCGCGAGCGCTTCGAGACCGTTCTGCGCGAATACGGCAACACGCCGACGGCGCCCAAGGCGCAAGCCGCGCTGGCGGCGATGCCGGCGGAGGCGAAGGACGCCGCGGCGAAACCGGCGCCCGCGGATCCGCCGCCCAAGGCGCCGGCCGCGGAGAGCGCCGCGACGGAACCGCCCCGGCTCATCACCAAGCCGGGCTACGAGTACGAAGACCCGTCGCGCAAGACCTGGTACGGCCACCTGAACCCGTTCTCCTGGGGCGACCGGGGGGAAGAGGAGCGGGAGGAGCGGAAGGTGGCCTCCGCACCGGCGGCGGCTGGCGATGAGACGAACGCGCCGGTCGAGGAAACCGCGCCGCCGGAGCAGAAAAAGAGCTGGTTCAGCTACCTCAACCCGGCCTCGTGGTTCGAAGGGGAAGTGGAGAAACCCGCGACGCGACCGGCAAAGCCGACGGCGACCGAAACGGCGACCGCCAAGGCGGTGGTGGAAGGCGTCGACAAGACGTTGGGGACAGGGGAGCCTCCCAAGGGAGGCGCGCCCAAGCCTCCGGTGAGCGCTCTTCCGCCGGAGGAGAAAGAAACGGGGCCCGCCCCCGATGATCCCGCCAAGGTCATCGGCGATATCGATACGCGGCTGGGCGGCGAGAAGGCGTCCGCGAGTCCTCCGAAGGCGCCGGCCGCCGATCCCGCGCTCTTCTCCGTCAAGAAGCCCAAGCCCGCCGCCAAGGAAGCCGCCGCCAGCGACGAAGCGGGTTCCGGCCTGCTGCGGGGAATCGACCGGCAGCTCGGGAAAGAAGGGATCGATACCTCCCGCGATCTTCCGCCTCCGCCGGCGTCGCCGTAGGCACTTGTCCGAGTAAGGAACGGCGTCCTTCGACTTCGCTTCGCTCAGGACGACCAGAACCTTTGTGTTCCGTCGTAGCAACTCCACCAGTCCACAAGGTTCCAAAACCGTTCGTCCTGAGCGAAGCGAAGTCGAAGGACGCCGTCTACGCCCCGGTGCGCGCGGCGGTCCGGGCGGCCGCTGGACTACGGGCTGAACTCCGAACCCCGGCCCATCGCCCGGGCCAGCCGCGCCTCCGCCACCTTGTGGTCGTAGATGGACCGTATGTGGTCCGTCTGGGCCCTGGTGTTGATGACCTGGGCTTCGGTGATCTCGATGATCGAGCCCACCCCCACCTGGTAACGGCCGTTGGCCAGATCGAGGTTTTCCTTGGCCGACTTCGTTTGCGCCTCGTTGGCTCTGATCCGCTCCCCCGCCTCCACGAGATTCAGAAAAGCCTCCTCCACCTCCAGCGCGATGCGTTGCTGCTGCTCTTCCAGTTGCGCCTTGATGACCGCGTGGTCGCGGACGGCTCTTTCGATCTCGGGCTTGAGGGTAAAGCCCGGGAACAGGGGGACTTCCAGGGTCAGCGTCGAGCTGATGATGTCCTGGTCGTTGTGCAGGCGCCGGCCGTATTGTCCGTTGAAGCGGAGCCTCGGCATGCGGCCGCGCTTGACCACGTCGATGGCCTCCTGCTGGGCCTTGAGGCGGGACTGGAACTCCATCAGCTCCGTGCGCGATTCGAAGGCGGCCTTGACCGCGTCCTCCAGCGACAGGGCGGACGGCCGGACGTTGACGTCGGAAGCCACTCGACGCTCCGGGAACCGGCTCACGCCCATGGCGCTTTTGAGCCGCGCCCAGGCGATCCTGACGCCGTTCTGTGCCGCGATGAGTCCCGCCTTGGCCGCGAAGAGGCTTGCCTCGGCGCGGGCGACGTCGATCTTGGGGCGCGTGCCCACATCGAAGAACCCCTGGGCCTGGCGCACCAGGGTTTCGCGGTCCTTGACCGTATCCTGCTCCACCCGCACCAGCGCCTCGGCCCGGAGGTAGTTGAAGAAGGCCCGCCGCACCGCGATCACCACGTCCTCCGCCGACGTCTTCTCCAGGAAACGCCGGGCTTCCAGCGTGCCCTCTTCCCGACGGATGTTGCCCTCGCGGCGGCCGAAGTCGCTCACCAGCCATTGCACCTGGCCGCTGGTACTGAAGAGGTTCTTGTCCGCGTTGGGGTTCTCCGTAACCGGCTTGTTCTCGTATGAGCCGCGGACCCCGGCGGTAGGATACCAGGCGGCCTTGGTCCTCGTCACCACGGCCTCCTGCACCTTGACCCGTTCCTTGGCGGCGCGGATTCCCGGATGATTCTCCAGGGCGATGCGCTCGGCCTGCTGCAGCGTCAGCATTTCAGGGTCCGACTGTTGAGCAACGGCGGATTGGAACATCCCGAGCAACACGAATGCCCCGATCCCCAATACCGCGGCCCCATTCTTGCGGTATCGCATAACGACCTCCTTGTGACGCGTATCCTCGCGCATGTGTTCCTAGTGTGGTGTCTGGTTAATTCGCAGCATAATCTGCGGGTCTTTTTCGCCGTCGGCTGCGTTGCTCTTCCTCGCGTGGTGCCCGCCCTGGGGCGACCTACGGTCGCCCCCACTCGTCATCGCGCCTTGCCGACGACAAAAAATCCTCCGCATATTACGCTGCGAATTAACCAGACACCATACTAGCCTTTGCTTGCAAACCGGTTCTATATCAGCGCCCACCCGTTCAACAAGGGGAAACGCGTGTTTGGAAACCCTCCCGGTGGCGCGCTTGAATGCTTCCGGCCGGAGGGAATAAAGTGCAAACACATAGAGCAAAACACACAGCAAAACACATGCCACGGCGCGCTCCGATTCCTTGCGGCGGTCGCGCGGCGCCCCGTGGCATGTCTATTGGATTCATTAGACGATCGGGAGTTCTCCTTGGATTCACTGACGGGCAAGGTCGCGCTGGTCACGGGCGCGGGGAGCGGCATCGGCCGGGCGGTGTCGCTGGCGCTGGCGCGGGAAGGCTGCCGCGTGGTCCTGGCGGGTCGGCGGGAGGATCGCCTGGCGCGGGTCGCCGGGGAGGTACGCGGGCAAGGGGGCAAGGCCTTCCCGATGGCCTGCGACGTGGGCTCCCGGACGGCCGTGGACGCGCTGGCGAAGAGCGCCGGCCGGGTGGGGGTGGTGCAGATCCTGGTCAACAGCGCGGGCATCGCCCCCGCCGCGAGTTTCCTGGAGATGGAGGACGGGCTGCTGGAAGAGGTGTTGCGCGTGAACTTCATGGGCACGTGCTACTGTTGCAAGCGGTTTCTGGGGCCGATGATCGGCGCGGGCTGGGGCCGTGTCCTCAATATCGCGTCCACCACGGCCAAGACCGGGTATTCGCACACCGCCGCTTACACCGCCTCGAAGCACGCCGTCCTCGGGCTCACGAAGGTGCTGGCGCTGGAAACCGCGCGAAAGGGCGTGACGGTCAATGCCATCTGCCCCGGATACGTGGACACGGAGCTGACACGCGAGAACGCCCGTCTCATGGCCGCCAGAGTCGGCGCCACGGCGGCGGAGGTTCTGGAACGGTTCGCCCGCACCTCGCCGCAACGGCGGCTCGTGGCGCCGGAGGAGGTGGCGGAATTGGCGGTGCTGCTGGCCGGACCCGCGGGCGATTCCGTTACCGGACAGGGCATCAACCTTGACGGCGGCGCGTTCATGGGCTGACACAAGGCGGGACATCGTTCAGGTTTCAAACCCTTTCGCGCCCGTGCGGCGAAGACAGGACGGTAGAATGGCATACGAGAGCTTCGACTACACCGTGGACGGCGGCATCGCCACCATCCGCCTCAACAATCCCGGGCAGCTCAACGCCCTGACCTTCCGCACCTACGAGGAGTTGGCGGAGCTGACCGGCTCGGTGGCGGCGGACAACCGGGTCCACGTGCTGGTGATCACCGGCGCGGGCAAGGGTTTCTGCTCCGGCGGCAGCGTCGACGACATCATCGGCGAGCTGCTGAAGATGGACGGCGCCGGGTTGTACCGGTTCACGCGCCTTACCTGCGATGTCGTGCGCAACATGCGCGCGCTGGAGAAACCCATCGTCGCCGCGGTGAACGGGGTGGCGGCGGGCGCGGGCGCCGTCCTGGCGCTGGCGAGCGATCTGCGGGTCCTGTCGGAGCGGGCGAGAATGGCTTTCCTGTTCGTCAAGGTGGGCCTGGCGGGATCGGACATGGGCGCCATCCATCTGCTGCCGCGCATCGTCGGCACGGGGCGCGCCATGGAGCTGCTGTCCCTGGGAGACACAATCGACGCCGCCGAAGCCTACAGGATCGGCCTGGCCAACAGGGTGGTGCCCCACGAGGAGCTGATGGCCGAGGCGGTGAAACTGGCGCGCCGGCTGCGGGACGGGCCGCGCTTCGCCATCGGGGTCACCAAGAAGCTGCTGGATCTGGAAGCGGGAATGGACCTGGACGCGGCCCTGGAGATGGAGGCCATGACCCAGGCCCATTGCATGCAGACCGCGGACTTCCACGAAGGCTTTCGCGCCTTCATGGAAAAGGAACCCGCCCGCTTCAACCGGGGTTAGGCATTGTTCGAGGCGGGGAGTTCGGTGACGCGAGCAGTGGACAGGGAATTCGGGTTGCCTGCGCCGCAGCTTCGGCTGCGGCGGGAGGTTTACGGCTGGGCGGAGGCCGAGTTGGGCGGGATCGATGCGGCCGCCGGCGACGAGGCCGCGCGGGCGGCGTTCGGGAAGCTCGCCGAGCACGGCGTTTTCCGCTTTGTGGCGCCGCGCGGGCTCGGCGGCGCGCGCGGCCGCGTGCAGGTTCGTGACCTGTGCGTCATCCGCGAGACATTGGCAGGTGTGTCGCCGTTGGCGGATACCTTGTTCGCGGTCCAGGCCCTCGCCGCCCATCCGCTGGTGCTGGCGGGAAACCCGGGCCAGCAGCGCGCGTATCTTCCGGCCCTGGCCTCGGGCCGGGCCATGGGAGCGTTCGCCCTGACGGAGCCGGAGGCCGGATCGGACCCGGCCGCCCTGAGGCTGCGGGCGCGCAAGCGCGGCGGCGCCTACGTGCTCGACGGCGTCAAGAGCCTCATTTCCAACGCCGGCCTGGCGGATCTCTACATGGTGTTCGGCAGCACCCATCCGGCGCGCAAGGGAAACGGCATCGGCGCCTTCGTGGTGGAGGCGTCGGCTCCGGGCGTGGTGGTCAGGGAGCGGCTGGCGCTGGTCTCGCCTCATCCCATCGGAACCGTGGGTTTCGAAGGCTGCCGCGTTCCCGAAAGCCAACTCCTGGGGGATGCCAGAGGTGGACTGGGCGTCGCATTGGCGACCCTGGAAGCGCTCCGATGCAGCGTTGGGGCGGCGGCGGTAGGCATGGCGGGCCGCGCCCTGGCGGAGGCGATTCGCCACGCGCGACGGCGGCGCCAGTTCGGACGTACCCTGGACCGCTTCCAGGCCATCCGGTTCAAGATCGCGGAGATGTCCACGGAGCTCGAGGCGGCGCGCCTGCTGGTCTACCGGGCCGCCGAGGCTCACGATCGGGGCGAGGCCGGTATGGTGCACAAGTCCTCCATGGCCAAGCTGTTCGCCACCGAGGCGGCCCAGCGCATCGTCGATCAGGCCCTGCAGATACTCGGGGGCCGCGGGCTCGTGTCGGGCAGCGTCACCGAGCGGCTCTACCGTGACGTCCGAGCGCTGCGCATCTACGAGGGAACCTCGGAGATCCAGAAGCTCATCATTGCGCGCGAGGTGCTTGGTTCGTGGAGAGAAAACAGCTAGTGTCCTGTCCGGTCAATTCGCATGATAAGATGTGGAGGATTTTTCGTTGTCGGCAAGGCGCGATGACGAGTGGGGGCGACCGTAGGTCGCCCCAGGGCGGGCACCACGCGAGGAAGAGCAACGCAGCCGACGGCGAAAAAGACCCACAGATTATTATGCGAATTGACCGGACAGGACACTAGGGTAGCGGGTTTCCCACCGGAGGACCCATGGATTTCGATCTCTCGGATGAGTTGCTCGCGGTCAGGGAGCTGGGCCGTGACTTCGCGGAGAAGGAGATTGCGCCGACGGCGGCGGCCGACGACCGCGATCACTACTTTCGCCGGGAAACCTTCGAGAAGATGGGGCGGTTGGGCTTCTTCGGCTGCGTCGTCCCCGAAGCCTACGGCGGCACGGGTCTGGGGTATCTGGCCATGGTGCTGCTGACGGAAGAGATCGCGCGGGTGCACAGCTCGGTCCGGGTGCATGTCAACACGCAGCTCGCGCCCGCGGTGACGCTGGCGCGCTTCGGCTCCGAGGCGCAGCGGCGCCGCTGGATCCCGGGGCTCGTGGATGCGTCGTACATCGGCTGCTTCGCCATCACCGAGCCCGACGCCGGCTCCGACGTGGTTTCGATGTCCACCCGGGCCGAACGGACCGGCGGGGGCTACGTCCTCAAGGGCACCAAGACCTGGATTTCCAACGCGCCCATCGCCGACGTGGCGCTGGTCTACGCGGTGACGGACCGGGAGGCCGGGCATCGCGGCCTGTCGGCCTTCATGGTGGAGCTGGGTCAGGCCGGCGTTCGCCGCGGCACCCTCGACAAGATGGGGGCGCTGGCCTCGCCCACGGGCACCCTGGAATTCGACGACGTGGCGGTGCCCGCCGATCACCTGGTCGGAGCCGAGGGCCAGGGCTTCTCCATGTGCATGTGGCAGCTCAACCAGACCCGCCTGAGCTGCGCGGCTGGCGCCCTCGGCGTGGCCCGGGCGGCCCGGGAAGCGGCGGTGGCCTACGCCAACCAGCGGCAACAGTTCGGCCAGCAGATCGGGCGTTTTCAGATGATCCAGGACAGCTTGGCGCAGGTGGTCGTCGAAGAAGAGGCGGCACGTCTGCTGGTGTACCGGGCGGCCTCCCTGGCCGACAGCGGCCAGCCCAACAACCTGGAGGTCTCGATGGCCAAATATGCCGCCGCCGAGGCCGCGGCACACGCCGCCGACAGCGCCTTCAAGATTCTGGGAGCCTACGGATATTCCACCGAGTTTCCCGTGGAGCGCTACCTCCGGGACGCGAAATCCTATCAGATTGTCGAGGGCTCCTCGAACATCCACAAGCTGATCATCGCCCAGGATGCGTTGGGCTACCGGAAGGCGAACCGGCAGCGGGAGTAGGCGCGGACTGGACGATACAAAAAACGTGAAACGGCGGCTGTTTCGTTTCCTTTATGCGCCCGTTATGTATTAGTATTGCCCTTAGGTGATTGGGCCTTTTCCATGTGTGCCGTAGTGCGTCATGCAGCATCCGGTGACTCCCGTGTCAGGTACCGCGGAGTTCCGGCGTGCCTGTGGCTTGCCTTGGCATTGGTTTTGCCATGGGCGGCGGGTCCGTCGCTTGCGGTCGAGCCTGGCGCGGCAGCGACAGCGGCGGCCGGAGCCGACACCCGGGAACAGCGCGTTTCCAAGCGCATCGTCAGCGGCGACACCCTGCCCCGGCTGCTGACCGATCTGGGGGTATCCCCCGCCATCAAGAATCGTTGGCTCCGGGCGGTCGCGAAGCAGTTCGGCGTGGCCAATGTCCTGCGGGCGGGGGACACGATCCGCTTCTACTTCATCGCGCCCTGGAATTCATGGGGCCCCGGCGAGATGACGGCCCTTCGAATCGAGCGGGCCGGCGCGAGGCCGTTGACCTGGCAGTTGCGCCACGACCAGGTCGTCTACCACAGGGAGCGAGGGCTGCGTCCCATGACTTCCGTCGCGGAGCGCGCGGAGCCTTCGGCCGGGACGGCGCAGCGCGTGGCGGAGAACTCGCCCGAGGCGGTGACCAAGCCCAAGGTTGCGACCAAGCCCGAGGTTGCGACCAAGCCTCCCGCAAAGGTGGTGGCGAAGGCCGCGGCGGCTCCCTCCTCCGACGTCGACCGGGTGACCCATGTCCTTCGGAAAGGTGAAACCCTCGCACGGGTGCTGCTCGCCAAGGGAGTTTCCAACAGGACGGCGCAGCCCTGGATTCGGGCTGCCGGCAAACGCTATTCGCTGAAGCGGTTGTATCCGGGCCGGAAGATCGTCCTCTATTTCGTGGCGGCGGCTTCCCAAGACCCCAGCCGGCGAACCCTGCGGGCCTTGCAGATAGAATCGAGGGGCGGAGATCTGCTGACGTGGCAATGGAGCGATGGTCGGATCATATACCGCGGCAGGAATCATCAGGTGGTGGTGAGCAAGGTCCCGACCGTGCCCGCACCTGCAACGGCAGAGATCCCGGCCGCCGTTGGCCCCCCGACGCCCACGTTATCGCCGACGCCCACGTTACCCCCTACACGGTCCTTCGAGCCATTGGAGAAGGTCGTGCGGACGGTGCGCAGGGGCCACACCCTCGGACGTATCCTGCGGCCTCTGGGCGTTACCGGGAAGGAGGGCGAGGCCTGGTTCGACGCCATCGACAAGCAGTATCCCGTCACCAGCCTCAGACCGGGCCAACGCCTCCATCTCTATTTTGAAAAGACCCCGGCGCGACACCGCCGGAACAACCTCAAGGCCGTCGAGCTCGAGGTGAGGAAAGGACGAAAGCTCACCTGGGAGCGGCTCGGCGGCAAGGTCCGTTTCCACAGAGGCGGCCTCCCGGGGAAGGGGCGGACAACTCATTACGTCGACGCTACGCGGTCCAACGGTGCCTCTCCGGGCGCGCGGCGAGGAAGCTTCCTGTCGGAGTACGCACTGGCCCGGATCAAGCAGCGAAACGGGCTGCTGGAATACACCCCGGCGCCGAACGGAACAAAGAACGGGACTCGGCCGGTGCCGGCGCTCGAGAACGCCGACCGGGTGACCCACCGGCTGAAATCCGGCGAACATCTGTGGGGCGTGCTCAGGAAGTACGAGTTGGACAACGCCGAGCGGCGGCGGTGGCTCGCCGCGCTCCAGCGTTCCAGGTACGTGCGCAGGCTCCGCACCGGCAGCAACATCAACTTCTATTTCGAGGCCCCCGAGAACGGGAACGGCAGGGCCTCCGCCAACGGCAACGGCGCGGCTCACTCCAACGGCGCCGGCAACCTGCAGGCGCTGGAGATCGTCCTTCGTTCCGACCTGCGGCTCACCTGGTATCGAAAACAGAAGGACATCCTGTTCTACAAGGATGAAGTTCCATACCAGCAGGAAGTGCGTACCGCGAGCGGAGTCATCAACGGCGGATCGCTTTACGACAACGCCCGCAGCGCCGGCGTGGACCCCGCGGTTATCTCGCGCATGGTGGACATTCTCGCGTGGGACATCAACTTTCAGAAGGACGTTCGCTCCGGCGACACCTACCGGGTGCTTTACCGGAGGAAGTTCCGTCCCGGCAGCAGGACGTCCGACCAGATTCGCATACTGGCCGTGGAGTTCGTGAACCAGGGACGCAAGTACACTGCGGTCTACTTCGAGGGTGAAGACGGCAACGGCAACTATTACAATAACCACGGCCACTCGGTGTCACGGTCGTTTCTGCGCTACCCCCTTGAGTTCAGACGGATCAGCTCGCGGTTTTCGCACAGCCGCTTCCACCCGGTCCTGAAGGTGCGGCGACCGCATTACGGCGTGGATTTCGCCGCCCGTACCGGCACCCCGATCAGGGCCGTGGGCGACGGGCGCGTCACGCGCGCGGGGTGGAAAGGGGGCTACGGCCGGCTGGTGGAGATCAGCCACGGGGGCGCCATGAAGACCCGCTATGCGCACCTGAGGCGGTACGGGCCCGGGATCCGCCGCGGCGTGTCCGTGAAGAAGGGCCAGACCATCGGCTACGTGGGCTGCTCCGGTCTTTGCACGGGGCCGCACCTTCACTTCGAGATGTGGCAGGACAACCGCTACGTGGACCCGTTGCGGGCCAACATACCGGTGGAGCGGCAGCTCGATCCCTTGTTGATGGGGATTTTCGACACCACCAAGAAGTTGTTCCTCGAGCGGTTGGATGCCGGCCGCAAGACTGCCGCGTTGACAGCGCCGGCGCCTTCGTGAACCCGGCCGCTAAAGAAATCTTCCCGGTCGCCGAAGGAGATTATTCGTAGGACCGTGCCGACCTTGCGAGCTTTCGTCGGCGTCCCGATAGACGCGGCCGTGGCCGCGCGGATGTGCGCGGTGCGTGACGAGGTCGCCGTGGGAACGGTTCGCTGGATACCGGCGGAGAATCTCCACCTGACCCTGAAGTTCCTGGGGGATGTCGAGGAAGCTCAGGTTTCCTCCATACGCGCGGCGGTGCGTGAGGCCCTGACGGACAACACCCCATTCCTCGTCACTGCCAGGGGTCTGGGGGTCTTTCCGGACTCCCGCCGGCCGCGGGTGTTGTGGGTCGGCTTGGCATCGCCGGAGTTGGTTCGGCTGGCGGGGCAGGTGGAGCGGGCGCTCGAGCCCCTGGGCTTTGAACGGGCGGCGGCGCCGTTTCGGCCCCACGTAACCATTGGGCGATGGCGGCGGCCCGAGTCGCGGGGCGACCGCCTTCGAGGGGAATTGGCCCGCTGGCGCGATCACGAGTTCGGCGAGTTTCGGATCGACGCGGCGACGCTCTTCCGGAGCACGCTCCGGCCCGAGGGGGCCGTCTACGACCCGCTGGAAATCTTTCCGCTGGATGCCGCCGCCACTCCGCGGACGGTGGCCGGAATACAGCGGTAACCTGCAGCCTACGAAAATAGAGCGATCTGCCAAGGAGATTCCATGGACGCGAACAAGGAGAAGGCCATCGACCTGGCGGTAAGCCAGATCGAGAGACAGTTCGGCAAAGGGGCCATCATGAAGCTCGGCGAGGCCGGGCAGCTCCGGGACATTCCCACCATACCCACCGGCTCCATAGGCCTCGACATCGCCCTCGGGGTGGGCGGGGTCCCGCGCGGCCGGGTGGTGGAGATCTACGGCCCCGAGTCCTCCGGCAAGACCACCCTTGCGCTCCACATCCTCGCCGAGGCCCAGCGGCTGGGGGGAATGGTGGCGTTCGTGGACGCCGAGCACGCGCTGGACCTGAGCTACGCCCAGAAGCTCGGAGTGCAGACCGACGAGCTCCTGATCTCGCAGCCCGACCACGGCGAGCAGGCGCTGGAGATCGCCGAGACCCTGGTGCGAAGCGGCGCAATCGACGTGCTGGTCATCGATTCCGTGGCGGCGCTGGTGCCACGGGCCGAGATCGAGGGCGAGATGGGCGACTCGCACATGGGCCTCCAGGCCCGCCTCATGTCGCAGGCCCTGCGCAAGCTGACCGGGACCATTTCCCGCTCCCACTCGGTGGTGATCTTCATCAACCAGATCCGCATGAAGATCGGTGTCATGTTCGGCAACCCCGAGACCACCACCGGCGGCAACGCGCTCAAGTTCTACGCCTCCCTGCGGATGGAGATCCGCCGGACCGGCGCGCTCAAGGACGCCGACTCGGTCATCGGCGGACGCACCCGGGTGAAGGTGGTGAAGAACAAGCTGGCGCCGCCCTTCCGGGAAGCCGAGTTCGACATCCTCTACGGCACCGGCATTTCCCGGGAGGGGGAACTGGTGGACATCGGCAGCGACATGGGCGTCCTCGCCAAGAGCGGCGCCTGGTACTCGTTCGAAGGCGACCGCATCGGACAAGGCCGGGAGAACGTCAAGCAGTTCCTGCGCGAGCACCCCGACATCTCCGGCCAGTTGATGGAGCTGATCCGGGCCAAGGCCGGCCTCAAGAGCCCGCCGCGCGAGCCCGCCAACGGACCCGATGGAGGCTAGCAAAGTCACCGGACAGGCCACCGGATCAACATTGCCTTTGCGCTGGCGGGAATGCTATCAAGGGGCGTCATGACGTCCGGAAAAGCGATACGCGACAGCTTCCTCGACTTCTTCAAGGACAAGACCCACACCGTGGTGCAGAGCTCGTCGCTGGTGCCGGCGCAGGATCCCACCCTGCTGTTCACCAACGCGGGCATGGTGCAGTTCAAGAACATCTTCCTGGGCTTGCAAGAGGCCTCCTTCAAGCGCGCCGCCAGCGCCCAGAAGTGCCTGCGCATCAGCGGCAAGCACAACGACCTGGAGTCGGTGGGGCGCGACACCTACCACCACACCTTCTTCGAGATGCTCGGTAACTGGTCCTTCGGCGACTACTACAAGGAAGAGGCCATCGCCTGGGCCTGGGAGCTTCTCACCGGGGTATGGGGGCTGCCCAAGGACAAGCTCTACGCCACGGTGTTCCGCACCGACGACGAGGCGGAGGGGCTGTGGCGCCGCATCACCGGACTGCCGGCGGAGCGGGTGCAGCGTTTCGACGAGAAGGACAACTTCTGGGAGATGGGCGAGACCGGTCCCTGCGGTCCGTGCAGCGAGATCCATCTCGACAGGGGTCCCGAAGCCTGCGATGACAAGTGTAAGGCCGGGCACGCGTGCGCTGTCAACGGCGACTGCCCCCGCTACATCGAGCTCTGGAACCTGGTTTTCATCCAGTACAACCGGGATGCCGCCGGCGAGCTCCACGAGCTGCCGGCCAAGCACGTGGACACCGGCATGGGGCTCGAGCGCATCACCGCGGTGATGCAGGGGGTCTTCTCCAACTACGATGTGGACCTGCTGCACGACATCGTCGCCGCCACCGAGGAGCTGGCCGGCAAGGCGTACCGCGAGAACGACGAGGCGGACGTCTCGTTTCGCGTCATCGCCGACCACACCCGGGCGGTGAGCTGCCTTATCGCCGACGGCGTGCTGCCGAGCAACGACGGCCGCGGCTACGTGCTGCGCCGGCTGCTTCGGCGGGCCGCGCGCCATGGGCGGCTCCTGGGCTTTGAGGAGCCGTTCCTGTTCAGGCTGGTGGAGCCCGCGGCGGGCGTGCTGGGCGACGCCTACCCCGAGGTGCGCGCCGAGGCGGAACGCATCGAGGAGACCGTCCGGGGAGAGGAAGGGCGCTTCGCTGACACCCTGGACAAGGGGCTGGTGCTGCTGGAGGACTCGCTGGCGGAGTTGCGCAAGACCGGCGGGCAGTCGCTGCCCGGTGACGTAGCCTTCCGCCTGTACGATACCTACGGCTTCCCCGTGGACCTGACCGAGGACATCCTGCGGAACGAAGGCACCGCCGTCGACTACGAGGGTTTCGAGCGGCTCATGGAGGAGCAGCGGACACGGGGGCGGGCCGCCCGACACTTGCAAACCAACGTGTCGGAATCCGTGGGCATCTCCGATGTGGCCGGTTTCGAGGATGCGCTGCCGAGGAGCCGTTTCCTGGGCTACGACCGCCTGAACCACGAGTCGCGGGTGACGGGGCTCTTTCGTGGCGACGCGGCGGCGGAAGAAGCCGAGGAAGGCGACGCGGTGGAGCTGATCGTCGAGGAGACGCCGTTCTACGCCGAGGCCGGAGGCCAGGTGGGTGACGCGGGCCTCATCCGCACGGAGCGGGGCGACACGGTGGAAGTGCTGGACACGTGGCACCCGACGCCGGAGGTGTCGGTGCATCGCGGCAGGGTCGTCAGCGGCCGTGTGGCGGCGGGGGACACTGTGGAGCTGGCGGTGGACGGCGAGCGCCGCCAGCGCGCCATGCTGAACCACTCGGCCACCCACATCCTGCACGCCGTGCTGCGGGAGAGGCTGGGCGCGAACGTGCGTCAGGCCGGCTCGCTGGTGGCGCCGGACCGGCTGCGGTTCGACTTCACCCACGACGGCCCCGTGGATCCCGAGACCCTGGAGCGCATCGAGCGGGAAGTGAACCAACGGATTCGGGAAAACGGCGGAGTCTCCACCGAGGAAATGGACTACGACGACGCCATCCGCGCCGGCGCCATGGCGTTTTTCGGCGACAAGTACGGCGACCGCGTGCGGGTGGTGCGGATCGGCGACTTCTCCACCGAGCTTTGCGGCGGCACACACATCCAACAGGCCGGCGACATAGGCCTCTTCCGGCTGAGCGCCGAGGGCGGCGTGTCCGCGGGCGTCCGGCGTATCGAGGCGGTGACCGGCGCCACCGCCTTCGACGTGATGCGCGCCTACGATGCCGTGCTGGCCGAGATCACCGGACTGCTCCGGAGCACCAACGAGGACGCTGTGGACAAGGTGCGGCGCCTGCTGGAGCGGCAGAAGGAGCTGGAACGCCAGGTAGGCGAGCTCAAGGGGCAGATCGGGCAGAACCGGGTGCCGGAGCTTCTCGGCAAGGCGCAAAAGAACGCCGCGGGCGCGAGCTACATCATCGAGAAGGTGGAGGGGCTGGACGGGAGGCAACTCCGGGACACCGTGGACCAGCTCCGGCAGCAAATGCCGGGCGCCTTCGTGTTCCTTGCCTGTCCAGGCGACAAGAATGTGATGCTCGCGGCCGGCGCCGGCAGCGACCTGGACGGGCGCTATCACGCGGGAGACATCATCAAGCAGGTGGCGCCGGCCGTGGGCGGCGGCGGCGGAGGCCGCGCGGACTTCGCCCAGGCGGGCGGCAAGCAGCCGCAGAAGACCGACGAGGCGCTGCGGCTGGCACGGGAGATCGTGTCGAACATTTCCTGATGAGGGAGGGAGTGAGCCAAGCGACCGTCGAGAGCATGCTGCAGGTGCCTCACCTTGCATTCAATGACCCGCGGCTGTTCCGGGAACTTCTGGGCAACCAGGACGAACACCTGAAGATCGCGCAGCGGGCGTTGGGCGTGAAGTTCCGGGTGCACGGCACCGAGATGGAGATTCAGGGCGACGCGCCCGAGGCGGAGCTGGCACGGGAGGTCATGCGCCAGCTCTACGGGCTGCTGGAGCGCGGCTATCCGGTGTACGGCAGCGACGTCGACTACGCCATCCGCATCCTCAGTAGCAACAGCAAGGCGAACCTGCAGGAGATCTTCCTCGACACCATCTACATCTCGTCCCACAAGCGCACCATCACCCCCAAGAGCGTCGCCCAGAAGAGCTACATCGACGCCATCCGCCGCCACGACATCGTCTTCGGCATCGGTCCGGCCGGGACCGGCAAGACCTATCTGGCCATGGCCATGGCCGTGTCCGAGCTGATGAAGAACAACTACGCCCGGATCATCCTCACCCGCCCGGCCGTGGAGGCCGGGGAGAAGCTCGGCTTCCTGCCCGGCGACCTGGCCGAGAAGGTGAACCCCTACCTGCGGCCCCTGTACGACGCCATGCACGACATGGTGGACTTCGACAAGGCCCGGCGCCTGCTGGAGCGGGGCAGCATCGAGGTGGCCCCCCTGGCCTTCATGCGCGGCCGCACCCTGAACGACTCCTTCGTCATCCTGGACGAGGGGCAGAACACCACCCCCGAGCAGATGAAGATGTTCCTCACCCGGCTGGGCTACGGCTCCAAGGCGGTGATCACCGGCGACGTGACCCAGATCGACCTGCCCGCCGGCCGCCTCTCCGGGCTCAAGGAGGCCTGGCGCATCCTGCAGGGAGTGGAGGGCATCCGCTTCGTCACCTTCACCGAGAAGGACGTGGCCCGGCACCGGTTGGTGCAGGACATCATCACCGCCTACGAGCGCGACACGCGGCAAGACGAAGAACGGGATGGGTGACGGCGCCGCCACCGTCGACGTGGTGCGCCAGGGGGCCGCGCGGAGGGTGCCCGTGCGCGGCTTCAAGGCGAAGGCGCGACGGATCCTGCACTTGCTCAACCTGGAGGACTGCGAGCTCAGTGTGGCGCTGGTGGGTGACGAGGAGATCCGCCGCCTGAATGGGCGCTACCGGTCGCTCGACGAGCCCACCGACGTGCTTTCTTTCCCGGTGGAGGAGCCGCTGCCGTCTGGTCGTCGGATCATCGGCGACGTGGTCATCTCCGTGGAGAAGGCGACAAGGCAGGCGCGACAACGGCGCAGATCCCTCGACGATGAGCTGGAAGTGCTGCTCATACACGGCATACTGCACAACCTGGGCTACGACCACGAGCGTTCCGCCAAGGACGAGCGGGAGATGCGTGCCATGGAGCGGCGTCTGCGCGGACAGTTGAAGGCCGCGCAGACATAACGGGCTGGTGCAGGAGCTGGGCGGAGCGCGGCACCGACCCTTTTTGTCGTCCTCCCGAACATCCGCTATATTGATGGCCATCGTGGCGACGGGCCGGATGAATCGGCCGTCGCGGGAGCCCGCCATGTTTGACGAAACACGCGAACAACTGACGCAGCTCGAAGACAAGCTCGGCCAGCTACGGAGGCGTCTTTGACGTCGACGGCAAGCAGAAGCGCATCGACGAGCTGGTAGCCCTCACCGCCAAGCCCGACTTCTGGAACGACGCCGACAAGGCCCAGGAAATCCTCAAGGAACAGTCCCTGCTCCGGGAGGCCGTGGACGACTACGGCAAGTGCCACTCCGACATCGAGGAGGCGCGCTTCTTTCTGGATCTGGCCGAGGAAGAGAACGACGCCGAGGCCCTGGAAGAGACGGAAACGCGTCTACGGGAAGTCACCGACAACGTGGCGGACATGGAGCTTCGCCAGCTCCTGGGCGGAGCCGACGACCGCCGGGACGCCATCGTCACGCTCCATCCCGGCGCCGGCGGGACGGAGTCCCAGGACTGGGCCGAGATGCTGCTGCGCATGTACCTGCGCTGGGGCGACCGGCACGGCTACAAGACCGAGATCATGGAGTATCAGCCCGGCGAGGAGGCGGGCCTCAAGCGGGTCACCTTCACCGTCGCCGGCGACTACGCCTACGGCTACCTGAAGTGCGAGGCCGGCATCCACCGGCTGGTGCGCATCTCTCCGTTCGACGCAAACTCCCGGCGCCACACTTCCTTCGCCTCGGTCTTCGTCTACCCCGAGATCGACGACAACATCGACGTGGAGGTCAACGAGTCCGACCTGCGCATCGACACCTACCGTGCCAGCGGCGCCGGCGGCCAGCACGTCAACAAGACCGATTCCGCCGTGCGCATCACCCATCTGCCCACCAACATCGTGGTGGCGTGCCAGAACGAGCGCTCACAGCACAAGAACAAGGCCATGGCCATGCGCATCCTGCGCTCCCGGCTCTACGAACTCGAGCTGGAGAAGCAGCGCGAGATGATGGACAGCTACGCCAAGGCCAAGAAGGACATCGCCTGGGGCAGCCAGATCCGCTCCTACGTCCTCCATCCCTATCGCATGGTCAAGGACCACCGCACCAACGTCGAGATCGGCAACGCCGACGCCGTCCTCGACGGCGACATCGACCGCTTCATCCAGAGTTGTCTGATGGAGGGGGGCGATCAGGCTGTTCCGTAGATACGGCGCAACCTTAGAAGAGACCCTCTACCTGTCCCTGGGCGTTGATGTGGATGCTCTCCGCGGCCGGCGTCCTGGGCAGGCCCGGCATGGTCATCATGTCGCCGCAAATGGCCACCACGAACTCCGCGCCCGCGGACAGGCGCAGTTCGCGCACCTGCACCTCGTGGCCCTCCGGGGCGCCCCTGAGGGCGGGGTCGGTGGAGAAACTGTACTGGGTCTTGGCCATGCACACCGGATAGTGGCCGTAGCCGCCGTCCTGTAACGCCTTGAAGCGGTTGCGCACCGCCGGCGCGGCGGTGACACCCCCGGCGTGGTAGATGCGCTTCGCCACCGTCTCGACCTTGTCCCACAGCGGCATGTCGTCGGGATACAGGGGGCGGAAGTCCGCCTCTCCCGCCTCGACAACCTCCACCACCCGGCGCGCGAGGGCTTCGATGCCGGCGCCGCCGTCGGCCCAGTGGGTGCATACCAGGGCGTGGACACCCTGTGCGGCCGCGACCTCCGTCACCGCCTGAAGCTCGGCCTCCGTGTCGGTGGGAAACCGATTCACGGCCACCACTGCCGGCACCCCGAACTGCCGCACGTTGGCGAGATGGCGCGCCAGGTTGGCGCCGCCCGCCTTGACCGCGGCCACGTTCTCGTCCCCGAGAGCCGCAACTGCCACGCCGCCGTGCATCTTCAGCGCCCGCGCCGTGGCCACCACCACGGCGGCGTCGGGCGCGAGGCCGGCCTTGCGGCACTTGATGTCGAAGAACTTCTCGGCGCCCAGGTCCGCGCCGAAACCCGCTTCGGTCACCACGTAGTCGGCGAGCTTGAGGCCGGTGCGGGTGGCGATGACCGAATTGCACCCGTGGGCGATGTTGGCGAACGGCCCGCCGTGGATGATGGCGGGACTGTTCTCCAGGGTCTGGACCAGGTTGGGGGCGAGAGCATCCTTGAGCAGGACGGTCATGGCTCCATCCGCCTTCAGGTCGCGGGCCGTGACCCACTCCCGGGCGCGGGTCTGCCCCACCACGACGTTGCCCAGGCGGCGCTGGAGGTCCGCCAGGTCCGCGGCCAGACAGAAGATCGCCATCACTTCCGAAGCGACGGTGATGTCGAAGCCGTCGCTGCGCGGGAACCCGTTGCCGAGCCCGCCGAGGGAACAGACGATCTCGCGCAGCGCGCGGTCGTTCATGTCCACGACCCGCCGCCAGGAGATGCGGCGGGCATCCAGCCCCAGCGCGTTGCCCTGGTGGATGTGGTTGTCGATGAGCGCGGCCAGCAGGTTGTTGGCGGCGCCGATGGCGTGAAAGTCGCCGGTGAAGTGCAGGTTGATGTCCTCCATGGGCACCACCTGCGCGTACCCTCCACCCGCGGCCCCGCCCTTCATTCCGAAACACGGTCCGAGGCTCGGCTCACGGAGACAGACCACCGTCTCCTTGCCGATACGGTTCAGCCCGTCGGCCAGACCCACCGACGTGGTGGTCTTGCCCTCGCCGGCGGGCGTCGGCGTGACCGCGGTAACGACCACGAGCTTGCCGTTCTCGCGCTCGGAGAGGGAACCGACGTAGGAGAGATCGATCTTCGCCTTGGTGTGTCCGTAGGGCAGCAGCGCCTCCCGCGGAACTCCCAGGCGGTCGCCGATCTCCGCGATCGGCTTGAGCACCGATTTCCGTGCGATCTCGATGTCGCTCTCTGCCATGACCCCTCCCCCGGCTTCCGGGTCCCGGCTCAGCTTCAGTGCCGGTAGCCTCGGAGCCGATCGTAACGCTCGATCTGCGCGGCGGTGAGTTCGCGGGTGCTGTCGATGTGTGCGAGCAGGTGAATGGCCTGGAGTTGTCCGCGCATGATTCCGAGATGCTCGCTCATACGGGTCGTTTCCGCCGCGGTGGGCCGTCCGGTGGCAAACAGGTTCGCAAGGTGCAACTCCGCCTGGAGTATGGCCTCGCCCTTGGCGATGGCCCTAGTCTTCATTTTCGCGTGAATCGCCTCGATGCGCGCGATCTGTTCCCGGGTGAGATCGAGGTCGGCCTTGAGATCGAGAAGGTGCCGCGGCCCGGGGAAACTGTTCAACTCGGCCGGTCGAGCGAGGCCCATGCCGTCGCCGTTCCGCAACTCGCGCACCTCGTCGGGTGTGAGGGTTGCAAACTCGGCGCTCTGGCTATGCGCATAAGGGGACATCGTGTGACCATGCTGCGCCAACGCCCAGGTCGCTGTGAGGGCGAAGAGGCTGATACAGCCAAACAATCCAAACGTCATTGTCGTAGTGGTGTTCATCGTCGAGACTCCGTGGCTGCGCCTGCGCTTCCACGCCGCCACTCATGGGCAGCGAACCCAGGGACACGGTCGGGGTTGGTCAACCAACGATCAAGCATGGCGTTGATAGTGGGGAGAGCGGCGCGGTGATCCCCGTCGTTCACGGGAACAACGTCTCTGTGCAGGGTCTCGTCGCTCACGCGCCGCCGGGGCCGGCAGTTTGGGATCGTGAACCAAACAACCGGCCGAGCGGCGCGTGAGGCGATCCGGACGCCTGAGTAACGGCGGGTTTCGATTAGTGCAACGGCGAGAAGGACGCCGGCACGACGATGGAGTTCTCCTGGTGGAGCAGCATCTCGCGGGTGGCGGGCGGCCAGTTGGGGAGCTTCATGGCTTCGGCGCGGAGCCGGGACCGCTCGCCCATGTCCTTGTAGGGCCAGATGTGGACCCACTGGTTCAGCGAGCCGTAGGTGGTGAACCAACCGGCGGCCAGGGGCGAGATCTTGACCCGGTCCTCGATGCAATCCTGCCAGCGTTCGATCAGGGTCGGGATGCTGCCCGGGTGGACCGTGTAGGTGCGGATCTCGTAGATGTTGCCCATCTCGCGAGGCTCCAGCGGCGGAGAGAAGGGTGCGGCCTGGAAGATCTTACTCTCCTGGGTCACCATGAACTCGCGTACCTTGGGAGGCCAGTGGCCCGTGGCCCGGGCTTCGGCGCCGATGCGGTCCTTCTCCTCGAAGCTGTCGTAGGGCCAGATGTGGATGACCTGGTTCAGCGGTCCTACCTCCGAATGAAAGAACGCCCCCAGCGGGGAAATCTTGGCGCGGTGCTCCAGCCCTTCCTCGAAAGCCTTCTCGAAGTCCGGCGTCTTGCCGGGCTTGAGCGTGTAGGTTCTCATCTCGATGATCATGTGTTTCCTCCTGAGATCTGCCAGTCAAGTCTGCCCCCTTTCTTTCCGTTTTGGCGGGCAAATGCAAGCCCCGGCGATGCTGTAGAAATGCGGGACGCGGGGAGCGGTTTGGCGGGACGGCGCAGCAGGGACGCTGTGCCGGTGGGTGAGGAACAGTATGCGCTATTCGTCGGTTTCGGTGCGGGGAGCAGACTCTCCGCGACGTGTGAGAATGCCCTCTATGCGGCCCACGCGCCAGTTGAACAATCCGAGCGCCACCCCTACGCCAAGGATCGCAATCATCTCGTTGCTCATGTTCCGTCCCTTCGCAGCGCCAAGTCTAACCCAACGCGCGGCGGCGAGTTTGCCGCTTCTGGCGGCCTGTCTCGCCTTATCCTGCGCCGTTGGCCTCGAGGTACTCCCGCAACGCTCGCGCCGTGTAGGACCGCCTGCCGTCCCCGGCGACCTGTGACGGCGGGCCTGAGGCGACCACGCGGCCGCCCTTGTCGCCGCCTTCGGGGCCGAGGTCGACGAGGTAGTCGGCGTCCTTGATGATCTCGAGGTTGTGCTCGATGGTGATGACGGTGTTGCCGGCGTCGACGAGGCGGTGGAGGATGTCGATGAGCTTCTCGACGTCGGCGAAGTGGAGGCCGGTGGTGGGCTCGTCGAGGATGTACAGGGTCTTGCCGCGGGACTCCTTGCCTAGCTCGTAGGCAAGCTTGATGCGCTGGGCTTCGCCGCCGGACAGGGTGTTGCTGGCCTGTCCCAGCGTGATGTAGCCCATGCCGATCTCGTCGAGGAGCTTGAGCGGGCGGTAGGCTTTGGGGAAGGCGTCGAAGAACTCCACTGCCTCCTCCACGGTCATGTTCAGCACCTCGGAGATGTTCTTGCCGTTGAACCGGATCGACAGGGTCTCCTCGTTGAAGCGCTGGCCCTCGCAGACGTCGCAGTCCACGAACACGTCGGGCAGGAAGCTCATCTCCTTGCGGATCCTGCCCTGGCCGGCGCACTCGTCGCAGCGCCCGCCGCTGACGTTGAACGAGAACCGGCTCGGGGTGTAGCCGCGCATGCGCGCCTCGGGGTGCAGCGCGTAGATGCGGCGGATTTCGTCCAGGAAACCGACGTAGGAGGCGGGTACCGAGCGCGGCGTCTTGCCGATGGGGGTCTGGTCCACCTCCACGGCGCGCTCGATGGCCTCCCAGCCGGTCAGGCCCTCGTGCCGCCCCGGACGCCCCGCGTTCTGCCCCAGCCTCGCCTTGAGCCCCTTGAACAGGACCTCCTTCACCAGCGTGCTCTTGCCCGAACCGGACACGCCGGTGACGCACGTCCACTTGCCGATCGGCAGCCGCACTTTCAGGTTCTTGAGGTTGTTCTCCCTGGCGCCGCTCACTGTCAGCCACCCGTTGCCTCTGAGCGGCCGTTCCGGCCACAGCCGCCGTCGCGAGGTGCCCAGGAACGCCCCGGTGACCGAGGCCGGATCGGCGCACACCTCGTCCGGCGTTCCCATGGCCACCACCCGGCCGCCGCGCACCCCGGCGCCGGGGCCGAGGTCCACCAGCACGTCCGCGGCCCGGATGGTGGCCTCGTCGTGCTCCACCACCAGCACGGTGTTGCCCGCCTCCACCAGCCGCCGCAAGGTGGCCAGCAGCCGGTGGTTGTCGCGGGTGTGCAGGCCGATGGTGGGCTCGTCCAGGATGTAGCAGACGCCGCGCAGGTTGGAGCCCAGTTGCGCCGCCAGGCGCACCCGCTGTGCCTCGCCGCCCGAAAGCGAGTTCGCGCGCCGGTCCAGCGTGAGGTAGCCCAGGCCCACCTCGTCCAGGAACCGCAGCTTGTGGTGGATCTCCTTCTGGGTCTTCTCCAGCACCAGCCGTTCCTTGTCCGGGCTGTCCTTGACGAGGCGCTCCTCCAGTGACGCGAAGCGGCCCAGCGCCTCCTTGACCGACAGCGCCGTCACCTGCCAGATGGCCTTGCCGGCGACGCGGACGTTGCGCGCGCGGGCATTGAGGCGCGTCCCCTGGCAGGCGCCGCAGGTGCGCTCGCTCATGAACGAGGCCAGCCAAGTGGCCAGCGGGCCGTCGCTCTTGACCTGGAGGCCGGCGAGCACGGTGAGAAGGCCGGGCACCGACGGCCGCGTGCGTCCGTTGAGCACGGCCTCGCGCTGCTTCGGCGAAAGGGAGCCGATGGGCGCGTCGGTGGATATGCCGAGCTTGCGCTCGAGCTCTCCCTGGAGCTGGTTCAGCCGCCGCTTGAGGCCGGCGCGCCCCTCCGGGGCGTCGGCGCACAGCCGGTTCGCCACGTCGTCCAGGCTCAGCCCGAGGTCGGGGACGACGAGGTCGGCGTCGAACTCCTCGGAGGAGCCCACGCCGTGGCAGTCCGGGCATGCCCCCTGGCGGCTGTTGAAGGAGAACAGGCGGGGATCCAGGGGCTCGTAGCCGACGCCGCAGGCGCGGCAAAAGAGGCGCTCGTTGTAGACTTCCTCGGCGCCCTCGGAGAGCACGTGGATGACGCCGTTGCCCAGCCGCAGCCCCTGTCCCAGCACCGATTCCATGCTTACGCGTCCGGCCCGGGCCGTGCCTACCACTATGTCGATGTCGTGCTCGTGGAAACGTCCCAGCCCCTTCTGGAGCAGCGAGGCACTGAGGGCCGTCACGGCGCCGTCGATACGGGCGCGGCCGTAGCCCAGCCGCCGAGCCGCCATCATCACGTCCTTGTGGTAGCCCTTGCGCCCGCGCACCACCGGGCTCAGCACAGTGATGTCCTTGCCGCGGTACTTCCGGCCCACCCGATCCAGAATCCGGCTGCGGGTGAGCGAGGTGATGGCGCCGCCGCACTGCGGGCAGTGCTGCTTTCCCACCTTGGAGTACAGCAGGCGCAGGTAGTGGTAGATCTCGGTGACGGTGGCCACCGTGGAGTTCCGGCCCCCCTGGCTCAGGCGCTGCTCGATGGCTACGGTGGGCGGGATGCCCGCCAGCACGTCGACGTTGGGACGGGCCATGATCTTCATGAACTGGCGCGCGTAGGCGGAGAGGCTGTCGATGTAGCGCCGCTGGCCGTCGGCGTAGATGATGTCGAAGGCCAGGGACGACTTGCCGGAGCCGCTGAGGCCGGTCACCACCACCAGCCGGTCCCGCGGGATGTCCACATCGATGCCCTTGAGATTGTGTTCCCGGGCGCCGATGACCTGGATGGCCGCCGCGCTGTTGCTTCCGTTGGAAACCTTCCCGTTCGACCCGACTCCGTTGGAAGGCGCCGTTGCGCCGGGTAGCGGGGTCGTCCTGGACAACGTCGGGCTGAACCGGGACGGGGACGGGCGCAAGTGGTCCTTCAGATAGCGTCCGGTATGGGACTGCTCCACCGCCGCCACTTCCGCGGGGGTGCCCGCGGCCACCACCTCGCCGCCGCCGTCGCCGCCCTCGGGTCCCAGGTCGATGATGTGGTCGGCGCACTTGATGACCTCGGGGTTGTGTTCGATGACCATCACCGAGTGGCCCTGGTCGATGAGCTCCTGCAGCGCGGAGAGCAGCCGGCGGATGTCGTGGAAATGAAGTCCGGTGGTGGGCTCGTCGAAGATGAACAGCGTTCCGGTCTTCGTCGCTCGGACGATGTGGGAGGCCAGTTTGAGGCGTTGGGACTCGCCCCCGGAAAGGGTGGTGACGGGCTGGCCCAGACGGAGGTAGTCGAGCCCCACCCGCGCCAGCGGCCGCAACCCGCGCACGATCTCCGGCTGGTCACCGAAGAACTTCATGGCCTCGGCGATGGTGAGGCCGAGCACGTCGTGAATGCTCTTGTGACGGTAGGTGACCTCCAGGACCTTCTGGCGGTAGCGGGCGCCGCCGCATTCCGAGCAGGTGGCGTACACGTCCGAGAGGAACTGCATCTCGATCTTCTCGAACCCTTCGCCGCGGCAGGAGTCGCAGCGCCCGCCTTCCACGTTGAAGGAGAAGGTGGAGGCCGTGTAGCCCCGGAAACGCGCCAGGTCCACGCCGGCGAACAGTCGCCGGATGGGATCGAACGCCTTCATGTACGTCACCGGGTTGGAGCGGGGCGTCGTCCCCAGCGGCGACTGGTCCACGAGGATCACCTCGGGGACCCGGTCGACGCCGCGGATCTCGTCGCAGTCCGTCAGGGTGGCCAGCGGCGAGGCCTTGAGGCGGCGGATGTTCCGGGAGATGACCTCGTCCACCAGGCTCGATTTGCCCGAGCCGGACACGCCGGTGACGCACACCAGGCGGCCCAGGGGGATGCTCACGTCGATGCCCTTGAGGTTGTTGGCGCGGGCGCCCCGTATGTCCAGGGTCCGTCCGCGTATCCGGGGCCGGTAACGGACCGGCAGCGGGATGACCTTGCGCTGGGTCAGGTAGTCCGCGGTGAGGGAGGTCTCGCTGGCCAGCAGCTCCTCGTAGGAGCCGGCGAAGACCACCTCGCCGCCGTGCTCGCCGGCACGGGGACCGAGGTCGATGACGTGGTCGCTCTCCTTGATGATCTCCGGGTCGTGCTCCACCACCACCACGGTGTTGTTGTTGGCGCGTAGCCGGTGCAGGATCTCCACCAGCCGGTGGCTGTCCCGCGGATGCAGGCCGATGGAGGGCTCGTCGAGCACGTAGAGCGTGTTCACCAGGGATGAGCCGATGGCGGTGGTGAGGTCCACCCGCTCGAGCTCGCCGCCGGACAGGGTGCGGGACTGACGATCGAGTGTCAGGTATTCCAGGCCCACGCCCATGAGGTAGTCGAGGCGGCGGCGGATCTCGTGGAGCACCAGCTCCGCCACCTGGTCGCGGCCGCCTTTCAGCTCCAGGTCCTGGAAGTAGGCATGGGCCTCGGCCACGCTCATGCGGTTGACGTCGGCGATGTTCCGCCCGGCGATACGGAAGTTCAGCCCCTCCGGCTTGAGGCGGGTCCCGCCGCAGTCGGTGCAGGTCACGTAGCGGCGGTAGCGCGCCAGGAACACGCGCACGTGCATCTTGTAGCTCTTACGCTCCAGCCACTCGAACCAGCCGCGGATGCCGTAGTACTTGCCGTCGTGCCAGCTTCCTTCGCCGTCGATGATGAGCCGCCGGTGTTCCTCGTCCAGTTCGGCGAACGGTTGCTCCAGCGAGATGCCCCGGCGTTCGCAGAACTTCTTGAGCTCCCGCAGCTCCCAGCGCGCGGCCCGGGTGGTCCAGGGCTTGATGACGCCCTCGGCGATGGACTTGGAGGGATCCGGGATCACCAGGTCCAGGTCGATGTCGATGGAGCGGCCGAATCCGTGACAGGTCTCGCACGCCCCCAGCGGGCTGTTGAAGGAGAACAGGTTGGGCTGAGGCTCGGCGTAGGACAGGTCGCAGGCGGAGCAGTGCAGGTGGTTGCTGAAGCCTTCCCGGCGCCAGCCGTCTTCCACGTCGTGAAGGTCGAGCCGTCCCTTGCCGAACTGGAAGGCCTGTTCCAGCGAGTCCGTGACCCGCTTCCGCGTGGAACGGCGGAACGCGAAACGGTCGGCCACGACGTCGACGACCTCTCCCGGCGGGCCGTCCAAAGACTCCAGATCCACCAGGGCCCGGTCCCGCAGGAGCCGGTGGAATCCGGCCTGCAACAGCCCTCCCTTGACGTCCTCCCACGGCAACGACGCTGGCACCGGCACCGGGAAGGTCAGCACCCACCGGACCCCCTCGTCCCGTTCTCCGAGCTGTCTCACGATGGACGGGGCGCTGTCCTTGACGATGACCTTGCCGCAGCCCGAGCAGTGAAGGACGCCGATCTTGGCGAACAGGAGCTTAAGGTGGTCGTACAGCTCCGTCATGGTGCCAACCGTCGACCGCGAGGTCTTCACCGGACGGGTCTGGTCGATGGCGATGGTGGGCGGGATGTTCTCGATGGCTTCGACGTCGGGCTTCTCCATGCGGTCGAGGAACTGCCGGGCGTAGGCCGAGAAGCTCTCGACGTAGCGTCGCTGGCCCTCCGCGTAGAGGATGTCGAAGGCGACGGTGGACTTGCCCGACCCGCTGACGCCGGTCACCACCGTCAGTGCGTTGAGGGGGATCTGGAGATCGATGTCCTTGAGGTTGTTCTGCTTGGCGCCTCGGACGTGTATCGAACCCTGATCCATGGAATCAGGTCTGCTATCCGATGCCGAGCTTTTGCCGCGCTTCCTCGCTGATCCGGCTGGGGTCCCAGGGCGGATCCCACACCAGGTCCACGTTGGCGTCCTTCACCCCGGGGATCTCCATGATCAGGGATTGGGCGTTGGAGGCGATCATGCCGCCCATGCCGCATCCCGGAGTGGTCAGGGTCATCTTGACCGCCACGGTGTCGTCCTCGACCTCCACGTCGTACACGAGACCGAGGTCGACGATGTTCACCGGAATCTCCGGGTCGTAACAGTCCTGCAGGGCCTCATAGACTTGTTCCTTGGTAACCATGGCTCCTCCTGTCAGCTCTTTTCGCACTCGCCGCGCGGGCACAGCGAGCGCAGGTAGTCGAAGGTATAGATCCCGGTGACGTGTCCGTCGCTCCAGCGGAAACCGATGGCGTAGTTGCCCACCGGCTCGATGACGTCCAGCTCCACGTTGGGCACCTCCACGAAGCGCTTCTCGACGGCCGCGGTGTGTCCTTGGCAGAGGGCGCAGGGGCAGTAGCCCCTGAGGTACTCCTTGGTGTACTCGCACGAGTACCCGTCGTCCCAGGTGATCCGTATGATGCCCTGGGCCTTGACGTGATTGATCTCTACCGGAACGGCCACGGGCGTCCGTTCAAGTCGTGACGATCTTCAGACCGGGCGCTCCCTCCGCCGCCTCCGACGCGACGGAGAGCTGGCCGGCCAGCCGCGCGGCCGCCTCCAGGAATGCCTTGCCCGTCGGCGAGTCGGGTTCCTGTGCCAGGATCGGCACGCCCTTGTCGCCCCACTCGCGGATCGCCGAGACCATGGGGATCTCGCCGAGAAACGGCACTCCGAAGCTGTCCGCGGCCCGCTGGGCGCCGCCCCGGGAGAATATCTCGTGCTGCTTGCCGCAGCCGTCGCAAACGAAGTAGCTCATGTTCTCCACCATCCCGACGATGGGGATGTGGACCTTGTCGAACATGGACTTGGCCCGCACCACGTCCGCCAGCGCCACGTCCTGGGGCGTCGCCACCAGCACCGCGCCGCTGCACTTGAGCTGCTGGGAGAAGGTGATCTGCACGTCTCCCGTGCCCGGCGGCATGTCCACCACCAGGTAGTCCAGCTCGCCCCAGTGCACGTCGGACATGAGCTGCTGGAGGGCTTTGCCGAGCATGGGGCCGCGCCAGATCACCGCCTGGTCACGTTCCAGGAAGAACCCGATGGACATCACCGGAACGCCGTGGGCCACCGGCGGCGCCAGCTTGTAGCCGTCGTCCACCTCTACCTTGCCGGGCTCCTCGTTGACGCCCATGAGTATCGGCACCGACGGCCCGTAGATGTCCGCGTCCAGCAGCCCCACCGAGGCGCCGTGCCTCTGGAGAGCCACCGCCAGGTTGGCCGCCACCGTGGATTTTCCCACGCCGCCCTTGCCGGACGCCACCAGAACGATGTTCTTGACGCTGGGCAGGAGGTCCGTCGTCCCGGCGCCGGCCTTGCTGCCACGCACCTGGGCGCCGAACTCGAGGGCCAGCTCCGTCACCCCCAGAGGCGCCAGCGCGCGCTCCACGTCGGCCTTGATCTGGTCCTTGAGCGGGCACGCCGGCGTGGTCAGCTCCACCGTCAGCGACACTTTGCCGCCCGCCACCGCCAGATCCTTCACCATGCCGAGGGTGACGATATCCTTGTGCAGCTCGGGGTCCTGGACGGTTCCCAGGGCGGCGAGAACGGATTCCTGTGTGGCGCTGGACATGTCGCTCCTCTTCTCCCCTTCGGCGTTGCGCTGCCAGAACCGTCTGCCGAATAGTGCCATGGTGCCTTCCTTGCGGTACTCTCGCGCGACTCCGAGGGTTTGGGACGGCCCGGAACGGGCCACATTCAAGGTTCCCGAAACATACGAATATAGACTTGCCCCGCGTCTATTTCAATGTGCGACGGGGTTGGTGCTGCGGCCGCAACAGGTCGAGCACGGTCTTCACCGGCGCGAAGGTCCGGGCGGGAATCTCGACGAACACCGTGTTCCAGCGAGCCATGGCGCCGTTCCACAGGCCGGGGTGCTCCAGGGCCTTGAATTGGCGTGCGCCGCTGGACTTGACGGAGATGAAGGCGCTCCGCGGGTCGCGGAAGCGCATGAGGTCGAAGCACGCGCCGGAGGAGCGGCGGACGCCGCACACCAAGTCCACGGGATTGAAGTGGGTGGAGGCGGCGAAGACCTCCCGCTGGCGCGGCTCCTCCATGTCCACCTGCGACGACTCGACGACCTGGAGCGAGCACGCGCTGTCGCCGGCCCGCACCCAGAAGGGGCCGCCGCCCGGCTCGCCCGCCGACGGCACCATGCCGCACACCCGGAGCGGACGGTCGAGGGTCTTGCGCAGGAAACCGATGTGTTCGTCCGCGGGCTTGCCCGCGAGGCTTTCGGGCGGGGCCACCGACAGCGTGTCGCGCGCGAACCGCGCCGCCTCGTCCACCAGCGCCGCCGACGGGCCGGCACGAAGCCCTTCGAGGTAGTGAAACACGCGGGCCTGCAGCTCCACCAACAGGCCCGCCAGCGCCTTCCGGTGGCGCACCGCGGCGCCGGCATAGACGGCAACGTTGTCGACGTTCTGGATGAACACGACATCCGCCGCGAGATCGTTGAGGTTCGCCAGGAGGGAACCATGGCCGCCGGGACGGAGCGCAAGGCTCCCGTCCGGTTTGCGGAACGGCCGGTTGTCGAGGGTCGCGGCCAGCGTGTCGGTGTCGGGACGCTGGGGCGAAAGGGTCACGTCGAAAGAGGTTTCGCGGTCCTCGTAACGGCGGCACATGGCCGCCACATGGTCCTCCACCTGAGCCCAGTGCTCCGGGGAGACGGTGAAATGAACGCGCACCATACCGGTCCGGTCCCGGACATACCTGCAGGCCTCGAGCAGGTGCTCGGCCACGGGCGTACGGCAGTCGTCGGCGTAGCGGTGGAACGGCACTAGGCCCTTGGGAAGCGCGCCGTAGTCCATTGCGCCGGCACCGAGGAGGCAGTCCAGGATCTCGCCGAACCGTCCGGCGTCGCGCAGCGGCTGAAGGCGCTCGCCGCGGCGCGCCAGAGTTGCTTCCAGCTCGGGATAGAACGCAAAGCGGTCGAGGCGCGCCATGAACTCCCGCAACGCAGCGTATTCCGGCGCGTCACGAAGGTCCTCGACGGCCGCGGCATCCCCGGCCCGGCCCCGGGCCGCCGAAAGCGCCTGGAACATGCGGCTCGCCGCTCCCGACGCGGGAACGAACTTGGTGAGCCTTCCTTCCCGCGCCGCTTCCTCGCCGCGGCGGCACAGGCGGTCCACCTCCGCGTCCTCCAGGACCATAATGCCGTCGCCCCTCGTGCAGGGTCGGTCCAGCACCGCGTACGGCACGCCCTCGGCGAAAGTGGCCAGACAGTCCGCGGCACGTTCCGCGGAGATGCCGTGTTCCCGGAGTTGCTGCAGGTCGCGTTCGTTGAACGGATGGGAGGCCGACATTGGAAACAGGACGCCGTTGCCGGGAACCGGGCGGCATCACATCAGGCACTCATTGCGCCGGGTTTTGACCTTCTTCATCAGCTCGTCGTCGGCGTCGTTCATGTACCCCCGGCACTGCACGGTCCCGCAAACGCACTCGTACAGTTCCTCGGCCTGGAGCCGGTAGTCTATGGTGATCTCCTCGCCTTCGGCGATGCTCCGTTCGGCGATGAACCAGATGCGGTTGTGGATGATGTCCACCCAGGCATTGCCGTCGCAGGAGTGGTTGGCGAACCGCGCTTCGTTGCCGTTCATCGAGCCGTCGACGTCGTACTTGTCGTTGAGGGTGAAGATGTACGTCAGCTCCTCGTCATCCCTCGAACGGGTGGTACCTTCGCCGGAGGGGATCTTCTCTCCCTTGTACTCGATGATGCGCCGGCCCTTCCGGATCCCTTCCGCCGCGAACAGCCCCTCCCCGTGAATCGCGGACTTGTCCACGAACACCTTCGGAAGCACGCGCTTCGATCCCTTCGCCACCGTTCCCTCCGGTCCCGCGACAGCCTTCGACCGTGGGTCGTGTATACCATACTGGTCCATCCGTTGCCTTGCCGGTGCGCCGGCAATCATATACGAATAGCCTCGAACCGGCGTCGCCGTACCGAAGAGACGCTTCCTGAAACCGTGAACGAGAAAGGGACGAGATGGCCAAGACGACCTTGTTGAACGTGACCGTGGCGGATGCCTATCTGGCGCTGCTGGCGGATCGGGGCGTGGATTACTTCTTCGCCAACGCCGGCACGGACTTCGCGCCCATCGTGGAGGCCATGGCCAAGGCGCAGTCGCTGGAGACGCGTATCCCGGAACCGGTCACCTGCCCGCACGAGAACACGGCGTTGCACATGGCCATCGGTTACTACCTGGTGACCGGGAAGCCGCAGGCGGTGATGGTGCATGTCAACGTGGGCACCGCCAACGGCATGAACGGGCTCCTGAACGCCGCCCGCGGCAACATCCCCGTGCTGTTCACCGCCGGCCGCACCCCCACCAACGAGGAGGGCCTCGCCGGGCACCGCAGCCTGGACATCCACTGGACCCAGGAGATGTTCGACCAGGCCTCCATGGTGCGGGAAGCGGCCAAGTGGGACTACGAGCTGCGCAACGGCAAGCAGACCGAGACCATCGTGGACCGCGCCCTGTCGGTGGCCAAGAGCGAGCCCACCGGACCCGTTTACCTGAGCCTCCCCCGGGAGGTGTTGGCGGAACAGATGGACGAGTTCACCTACGAGTCGCCCGGGCGCCAGCATGCGCCGGCGCCACCCTATCCCAACGCGGCGGCCGCCGACGAGGCGGCGGCGCTTCTGACCGGCGCGGAGAACCCGCTGATCATCACCAACTGGGCGGGAAGGAACCCGCGGGTGTGGGGGCCGCTGGGCGAGCTGGCGGAGCGCTACGCGATTCCCGTGGTGCAGTACCGCAACCGCTACATGTCGCTGCCCACCGACCACCCCATGAACCTTGGCTACGACCTCAATCCGTTGCTGGGTCAGGCGGACGTGATCCTGGCCATCGACGTGGCGGTGCCGTGGCTACCCGCCACGGACAAGGTGCGCGAGGACGCCAAGGTCATCCACATGGGCGCGGACCCGCTGCACAGCTACGTGCCGTTGCGCGGCCACCCCTGCGACATCGCCCTGGCCTGCGGAACGGACGTCGGCCTGGCGGCCTTGAACGAAGCCATGTCCGCCCACGAGAGCCGGGTCAAGGCGAGCATCGACAAGCGCCGGCAGGCCCTGGCGGAGATGTGGCGCAAGCAGCGCGACGGCTGGGCTAAACGGCTGGACGAGGTGAAGGACAACAAGCCGCTGCACCCGGTGTGGATCACCCACTGCATCAACCAGCTCAAGGGCGACGACACCATCGTCGTGAAGGAATCGGCGCTCGCGTCGTCGCATATCGATATCAGCCAACCGGGCACGCTGCTGAACGCCGGCGCCGCCTCCGGCCTCGGGCACGGCCTCGGCGTCGCGCTGGGAGCCAAACTCGCGGCCAGGGACAAGCTGGTCATCGGCACTCACGGCGACGGATCCTACATGTTCGGCAATCCCATCGCCAGCCACTACGTGGGGGCGGAGCAGAAGCTGCCGATCCTCACGGTCATCTTCAACAACCAGCGCTGGCAGGCCGTGCGTCGCGCCACCGTGGGGCTCAACCCCGAGGGCTACGCCGCCCAGAGCAGCCACCAGCCCATCACCATGCTGGACAGCATCGACAAGTACGAGAAGGCGGTGGAGGTGGCCGACGGCTACGGCCAGCGGGTGGAGGACCCCTCCGACCTCATGCCGGCGCTGGAGCGGGGGCTCAAGGCGGTGCAGGTGGAGAAGCGGCAGGCGGTGGTCAACGTGATCTGCTCGGCGTAGCAGGGTGCAAGGCGGTAGTAGTTCCTTCAGGGAACCGGATTACTGTTGCATGGACCGGCGTGCCGGCTCTCGCTTCAGACAATCCCGAAGAACGCCGGCCACCATTTCCGCCTGCTTGCCGCGCAGCATTGCGTCGTGGCGGCCCGGTATCCAGTGAACATCGAGACCACCCCGAGCGACCTTGTGCCAGGAATTGCCAATGGAGGTGAGGTTGACCCAATCTATCCACGACTTGCGGGGCCGGATGCAGGTGATGGGGCCGGGATAGGGCGCGACTTCATGAGTTCCGAGAAGGGCGACATGAGTCGCAATGCCCTCGTCCGATACCAGGCGCAGGGCCCGGAAGTTCCAACGACGAATCATTTTCAACCGGATCATGTCGGTCCAGCGGTTCAGGTTACAGAGTTTGTAGAGGCTTGCATGGAACAGCCTGAACCAAAGAGCCACGTGCAGAGGCGGGTCCAGGACCACCAGAAGGGCGATTCCGTCTCCCCTGCGAATCAACTCCCGCGCCGTTTCAACCGCGAGCGTGCCGCCACAGCTATAACCCGACATATGGTAGGGCCCAGCCGGCTGCACCCGCTTGATCTCGTCGACATACAGGGAGATAAGCCAGTCGAGCGTTTTGCTGCGCAGTCCCTCGACGTGTTCGGGTTCCGGAGGGCGTAGCGCACAGACAGGCTGGCGGCCGTCGAGCAGCCCCGCCGTCTTCCGGAAGAAGTCCAGATCGCCGTGACCGGCCGGTATGAAAAACAGCGGCGGCCGGCCAACGGCTTCCCGCAAACGGACCAGCATGCCGCCGTCAACGCTGCGACGTGATTTGAGCCTTTGTGTGGGCGAGTTCCTGTTGCTATGCATCGCTGGTCCAGGAACCGATCGCGTCCACCCCGTAGCGGTAACCGATCTCGACGGCTTTGTCGGCCACGCTGAAATCCAGGATTTCGAACTGTTCGACCGGTGGTCTGAGATACAGGTCGGCAAGATCGCCTTCGAGCAGTTGCTGCCGGTTGTGGATGCTTCCCAGCGCGCCTGCCCGTTGAAGGACGGAGACGATGCCCGGCATTTCGATTCGCCGGGTCCACGGGTTGATCCGGTTCAAAGCGATCCGCCAGCCGGACGGACTCTCCAGCCCGGTGGCCTGAATGTCCATATCCACCGGCGGCACCACGTCCACGGCGATCAGCACGCCGGTTCGAATCTCATCGCGCATCACGTCCGCCGGCAGGTTGTTCAGCAGGCAGCCGTCATAGAGCAGATCGCCCTCGGCCACGACCGGGGGAACGATACCCGGAAGGCTGCCGCTGGCCCGTGCCGCCCGCCACAGTGGCCCGGTGCGATGCACCACCGTGTCCGCGCGGGTGAGGTTGCTGGAGAGGCAAAAGTAGGGAATCCGCAAGTCTTCGATGTTCGTCTCGCCGAAGAGAGCCCGCATGCAGCGGTCGAACCGGCGGCCCCGGGCCAGTGAAACGAAAGGGAAGGTGTAATCGTTAAGCATCCCGCCGATCCGCGCCTTGAGCAGGTCAACAGTCGTATCCAGGTCTTCGGAGAGAGCGTATCCGCCGGCGATGATGGCGCCCATGCTGACCCCGGCGATGACGTCCACGGAGATCCCCGCTTCCTCAATGGCTCGCAGGATACCGGCGTGGGCGAACCCGCGAGCGCCGCCGCCGCTCAGGACAAGGCCGACCTCGTGCTGCAACACGTACCGGGCGACGCGGTCGAGGTCGTTCCGATTCTCCGCGCGTATATGAAAGTGCCGCTGGACATGGCGTTCCCCCAACCAGCCTATGGTGCCTTGAGGTCGGAGTGCTTCGGAGGGATGGAGAAGGACGAGGGTCTTCCGCAGCTTCACACGTCGCGACGCTTCCTGGCGAAGCGTTTCCGTTTCCACCGCCGTCAGATTCGGTGCGGCGGTGGCCATGCCGAGCGATATGACCTCATCCGCCTGCCGGATGGCGCGCCGGGTCCAATGGGTCAGCCGGGAATCGGCGACATAGATCACGTATCGAAAGCGCGCCTCCTGCTGGTCGAGCCACGCGCGAAGACGGAGGCCTTCGGGGCTGCCTTCCGCCGCTTGCGCGATGCCGGCCAGCCCCAGAAGCGCGTCCGTCCGGGTGCTGGAGACGAGCAGGCAGGTCGCGTGTCGGGACAGCGATTCGGCCAGACACCGGCCGAAGTCCTCCACGGGAGCGCCGTCGCCCACTGGAACGAGAAGAATGTTGGTGCTCGTATGTTCCGAGCGGGTATTGTGCATGACGCCGTGCAGCCGCGCCGATAAACGTCTTGCCAGCCACCCGTTCAGGTTCGGATACCGCTCCGCCAGCGCATGAAAGTGTTCGCGGGAAAACTCGAGCAACACCGAATCGCGAACGGCTACCACGGTCATCGCCGGCGTTTCATCGGTGAAGATGTGCGCTTCGCCGACCGATTCACCCGCGGTGATCTGGTCAATGGCCTTTTCTCCCTGCGCGTGGTTCGACGCCATAATCTGCAGGCGCCCGCTCACCACCACGAACAGTGCGTTGGATGCCTTGCCAGGACGCAACAGTGCATCGCCGCGAGCGATTCGCCGCCAGGTCAGGCATTGCTCGATGTCGGCCAGTGAGTCCTTGGTCAGGTCGCCGAACATGTTCTGCAGCGCCTCGATCATCTCCGCGCGGTAGAACCGAGGCGTCAGAACTCGCCGCAGCTCTTCCGCCACATCGGGGCGTGCCGCGAGGTAACGGTCGAGCCGGTCCTTCGCCAGCTTGACAAGGCGCGCGGTTGCGATACACCGGACTGCCACCGCGCCGTGGCTGTCGGTCAAGGTCCTCATCTCGCTGATGGCATCACCCGGGAGGAGGATGGCGGTGTGCGCCTGCTCGTCAGCGGGGCGGTCCTGCTCTACCGAGGCCGGAACGACTTCAAGGCGGCCGGAAGCCACGAAGTAGAGCGCGTCGCCGCGTTCCCCGTGGAGCTGCAGAACCTGACCCTCGTCGAGTGTGAGCCATTCAAGCTCCGGGCTCAGACCGTCCAGGCTGGAACGGCGAACGGTTCGCAACAGCGGACTGTCCGCAACCACCCGCACCGGATCCGGGGCGGGTTGGTGGACGGGCGTTGCGGGGTCGCCGCCGGGGAGTTCGTTCGTCATGGAGTCCGTCTACCTACCGTCGAGGCCCGTCCGGATGTAAATCCGGGGTAGACTCGAGAGAAGTGGAACGGTGACGGCGACGATCCCTCAGGCGAGAGGGTGTGCCATCGCTTGTGGGTGTGTGCGCTCGATCTCGGCGACGGCGCTGGCTATTTCCCTGCCGATACGGTCCATTTTGCGGCGTTGATCGAGCCGGGAGACGACCCGTTCCAGTTCCTCCGCTGTGAAGAGGAACCGAAGTAGATTGCATGCGCCGATCAGGCAAATGAGGGCCACGTCTCTGGGATGGGGAATATCGTCGGAGAACAGTACCTCCGTCAAACGCCTCTTGATCGCGTGTTTGGCCGTGGAGTCGACCACGAAATAGCGTGGGGATCGGAAAATCCACAGATGCTGGATGCTTTCTTGCAACAAATTGCTTCTCTCTCGTCTCAGAGTGCCTCGTCCCACCAAGTCGGCCAGGGTCTGTTCCTGGATCGTAGCCGTTGATTCCACGGAAAGCGTCTCGATCCAATCCTTGACATCCCGTGGTTCCCCATCCGCGATCCTTGCCAGCGTCTGGTCCAGCGACGGATTACCGGTCGGTGCACGATTGATGACCGTCACCCCTCCCCGCCGGGCGTCCGTGTCGATTCGGTCGGCAAATGCCAATTCCATCATGACCGATCCCGTCAGGGCCAGTTCCAGGGTACTCTTTCCAACGGACAGGAAGACGCCTTCATCGTCGTCGAGCAGAAGCAGCAGGACCTCTTCCGAGAGAATCAGCATCAACCTCGTCCCAACGGGGTCGCACCCGAGCCTCGACGGTTGCGGCAAGGATAATAGTTTCGAGGCAGGTCAATGTCAACTGAAACTGCATGCTTTTGATAATCGAAAAACTGTTGTCGCCTCAAATGTAGCCCTTCTCCCGGTAGTACCGCTCGGCCCCCGGGTGCAGGGGCAGGTCCAGCGGGCCGTCCGGGGTGTCGGTGCAGAACTGCGTCATGGGCGGGATTCCCGGCGTGTCGTACTCGATGTGCTCCCGCATCTGCTCGATGACGCCCACCACCTGGTAGGCCAATTCGTCCGGCATATCCGCGTGGGTGACGATGGGCCAACCGCTGAAATCGACGGCGGTGACGGGTTCGGGCAGCTTGCCGTCGAACAGCGGACCGTCCAGCGGCGCGCGGCTGAATCCGTACCGATCGAGGGACGCCATGGCCTTGGGCGAGAAGTGCAGGAAGGCCATCTCCTGCTCCACGGCGGCGCCGGCCCAGGACGGCAGTCCCTCGTCGATGACCGCGTCGACGTCGCCGGTCTTGATGCCCTCCAGGCGCCGCGGATTGCTGGGCCGCACCACCGGCTCCACCACGCCGCCCCACTCCTCGAAGGTCTTGAGGCTCATGCCGTGGGCGCGCAGCGCCGCGTTGATGGCGAAGTTGACGCAGTCGTTGGTGGCCACCGAGACCGTGAGGGCGGGCTTTCGGCGCTTGAGCTCTTCCATGGAGCGGATGCCGTGCTTCTTCGCCACCGCCACCACCATCCGGTCGTTGGAGGGAAACACCGCCAGCGCCCGTAGCGGCAGCGCTTTCCGGAACGCGCCGCGCCCGTGATACGCCATGGAGGCGATGCACGAGGGGTTGAGCCAGGCGATGTCGATCTTCCGCCGGCCCACCAGGCGGGCGCCCTGGATGCCGCTGCACCAGGCCGGGCTGATGGCGATGTTGAAGGCGAAGGGAGGACCGGCGGAGCCGCCGGCGCCGGGCAGGTCCACGTAGAGCCGGATGGCGCTGGTCATCATGGTCGGCACCGAGTCGTAAAGGCCGGCGAGGAGCTTGGTGCCGATCTGGGCCCGCAAGAGGCTCGAGCTCATGGGTTTCACGCTACGGTCGTCGTAGGTCATGTCGTTGGTTCCTCCCTGGTATCCCTCGCGGTAGGGGTCAGGTTAGCCTATCTCACCTGGGTATTGTATAGTGTGCCGTCTCTCGGAAGAGCTTCGCGATCCTCCGGTCTCCTGGCACATGGCCATAATCTTCGCCTTGGGCGCCGCGTTTTTCTTTGGTTCGGCCCACATCCTGGTGCGCTGGGGCCTTCGCACCGGCGGACCCACCACCGCCATCACCTTCAACCTCCTCACCATGGGCGTGGTGCTGCTGTCGGTCATGGGACCCTGGGCGGAGTGGGCGCAGTTGTCGCCTGCCGCGGCGGGGTGGTTCATCCTGGCCGGAGCGGTGGCGCCCCTGGCCACGCAGTTCCTGTTCTATGCCGCCATCTCCCGCGTCGGCGTGGCGCGGGCCTCGCCCTTGCGAAACACCTCGCCGCTGTTCGCCGGCCTGCTGGCGGTGGCGTGGCTGGGGGAGCAGTGGACCCCGGCGCTCGTGAGCGGCACCCTCATGATCATCCTGGGGGCCACGGTGCTGGGAATGCGCGACGAGCGGGCGCTTACGAATTTCCGCAAGCGCGATCTGCTGTTCCCGCTCGGCGCATCGATACTGGGAGGGGTCGCCAGCCCCATCCGCAAGTACGGCTACGGGATGCTGACCTCCGTGCCGCTGGCCATCTGCCTAACCCTGATAGGCAGCGTCAGCGGCCTGCTCCTCTACCTGGTGGCGTGGCGCGGCTACCGCGACGTAAGCGTCAACCGCGGCACCGTGCTGTGGTTCGGCCTCTCGGGAGCGGTGACGAGCTGCGGCATCACCTCCTACATGATGTCGCTCAGCATGGGCGACGTGGTACTGGTGGACCCGCTTATCGCCACCACGCCGCTGTTCTCGGTAACGTTCACCCATCTCCTTTTGAAGGACCAGGAGCGAGTCACGTCGAAGGCGGTCATCGGCGCGCTCTTGATATGCGCCGGCGGCGTGGTCCTGACGGCTTTCTGAACGGACAGGACACTAGCGGTTTCATCTGGTTTGACGCGGCCGGCGGGGAGAAGCGTGGTCCGACGCCAGACGAATGCACGGTTGACACGGCGCGGACCGGCGGCTAACCCGCATATCTCATGGACCCGGGCGATGAGATCGTGGCCATAGTCGACGAGGACAACAACGTCGTCGGTTCCGCGGCGCGGCGGGAGATGCGGGCGAGAAGGCTGCCGCACCGCAGCACCTACATCCTGGTGTTCAACTCAAAGGGCGAGATCTACATACAGAAGCGCACGCACACCAAGGACGTGTTCCCGGGGCACTACGATCCCGCGGCCGGCGGCGTCGTGCTGGCGGGCGAGAGCTACCTCGAAGGCGCACTCCGGGAGCTTGAGGAAGAGATGGGCATCCGCGACGTTCCGCTCGAGAGCCTGTTCGAGTTCTACCACGCGGATGACAACAGCCGGGTGTGGGGAGCGGCCTTCCGGTGCGTCTACGACGGCGAGGTGACGCTGCAGGAGGAGGAAGTGGAGAGCGGCGCTTTCGTGGAGGTAGACGCGGTGTTCCGGGCCGCGGCCACGGAACCGTTCACCCCGGACGGCCTCTACGTGCTGCGACGCTACGTGGACACGGCCGGAGGTTAGTGGCGGATCCCATCATCCAGATAGCCGGCATCCTGGACCGGGCGGAAGTGCGGATGCTGGTGGACAGCGGCGTTCAACGGCTGGGCTTTCCCCTGGGGTTGGAGGTCCACCGCGAGGATCTCCCGGCAGACGAAGCCGCGGTCATCATCCGGACGCTGGGCCTGGGTCCGTGCGCCTGGCTGATCACCTACCTCGACGATCCGCGCTCCATCGCTGTCCTGTGCGACAGGCTCGGCTGCGCCGGCGTGCAACTGCACGGCCCCGTCGACAAGGGCCGGGTGGCGGGCCTCCGGGCGCTGCGTCCCGGCCTGCAGGTGGTCAAGAGCCTGATTGTGCGGGACGACAACCCCGTGGAGCTGGAGGACGAAGTGGCGGCCTTCGCGCCGCACGTGGACGGCTTCATCACGGATACCTTCGACCCGGCCACCGGAGCGTCCGGCGCCACCGGCAAGACCCACGACTGGGCCGTCAGCCGCCGGCTGGTGGAACTCAGCCCGCGTCCTGTCATACTGGCGGGAGGGCTGACGCCGGAGAACGTCGGCCGGGCCATACGAACGGTGCGGCCCGCGGGAGTTGATGTCCATACCGGCGTGGAAGATCGCAATGGCCGCAAGGACCCCCGCCGCGTGCAGGCCTTCGTGGCCGAGGCGGAAGAGGCATTTGCCGCGAACGTGGGTCGGTCCGGCTGATACGCGGACAGGCGTCATCCGCAAGCCTCGCAAGCGAGCATGCGGGCCCGGCGGCGCCGGCGGACGGAAACGGGAGAGAGCATGAAACTGGGACTCAGCCCCCTGCAGGGCACCGACAGCTTCGAGGAGACCATCCGCGAATGCGAGCGCGCGGAGGCGGCGGGGTTCGATTCGGTCTGGCTCGGCGAGCATCACAACAACCCCGTCCTCTATCCGGCGCCGCTGCTGGGGCTGGCCGCCATCGCCGCCCGCACCAGCCGGGTCTCGCTGGGAACCGGCGTCCTGCTTCTGCCTCTTTACCATCCCATGTGCGTGGCCGAGGAAGGCGCGATGGTGGACATGATCTCGGGCGGACGCCTCATCCTGGGGCTGGGGGCCGGATACGCGCCCGAGGAGTTCGCCGCCTTCGGCCTCTCCGTGAAGCAGCGCGGCAGCCGGCTGGAAGAAGGCGCCGCCCTGGTCCGCCGGCTCTGGACCGAAACCGACGTCACCCATCACGGCCGGTACTTTCACGTGGAAGGCGCCACGGTGGGACCGAGGCCGGTGCAGCAGCCGTCGCCGCCCATCTGGTTCGGCGCCTGGACCGCTCCCGCCATCGAACGCGCGGCGCGGTTGGGCGACGCCTGGCTGGCGGGGCCGTCAGCGGCGCTGTCCGAGCTGTCGTCGTGCGTGGCCGCGTACCGTCAGCGGCGCGCCGAGCTGGGCAAGGAAGCGGGCACCATCGCGGCGTTCCGCTACGTCTTCGTGGCCGGCACCACGGAGGAGGCGCTGGAGATCGCCGGCGGGTCCTTCATCCGGGCTTTCGAGGACATGTACTTCCGCTGGCCCCACCCGGTCGTCAAGCGGCCTGCCGGCGATCTCACCATCGAGCGGCTGGCGGAGAACCGCATCATCCTGGGCGACCCCGACACTTGCGTCCGGGAGATCGCGCGCTTCCGGCAGGAAATCGGCCTCGATCACCTGGTCTGCCGCTTCTCCGTCCCGGGCATCTCCCGCGAGGCTTCCATGGCATCCCTCGACCTCTTCGCCCGGGAGGTCATGCCGGCCCTCGGGTGAGGGCCGGCTGAACGGCGTCGAGGGCGGAGTCGAGTTCCCGCCACCAGTTGGTCATCACCTCGCTCCGGGCCATTCGCTCCCGCACCCTGCGCCGCTCGTGGCTGACGGCGGTATAGTCCAGGCCGCCCAGGTGCGCGCCGATGGCCTGCTGGGTCAGGCCGCCGTGGCGATAGAGCAACTCCATCAGGATGCCGCGCTGGTCGCGACACCGGCCCCGCTTACGCCGGAGCCGTTCGGGCGCAAGATTGAAGTACCTTGCCGCCTCGGCCGTGATCCGGGCGGGTTCCAACCGCGGCGTCGGAGGCGGCAACGTCGCCTGTCCGGCACTCCCGGTCATGGCGGCCCACTGCTGCCTGGAACTTGCCCAGAAGCGGTCGTCGCCCAGGATGACCTGCCCGCGCAGCTCCTTCCAGGGGCTCGACACTCCCTGCTCCAGGGCGTCCTGCACGAACCGGCCATACCGGCGCCGGGAGTTACCGACTCGCGACAGCACCGCATCGTAGTGGACCCACGATTCCCGGCGGCGCGCCGAGGCGTACCCGCCGAGGCTGCTCCAGGGGTATTGCCAGAGTTGCCGGACCTGCTCGGGCACGATGCCTCTCCGCAGGCGGGGGGTGCGCACCGGGTTGATGTGGACATGCCGGCTGACCGCCAGCAGCCATGCGTCCGGCTGCAACAGGATGGCCTTGAAGCGGCCCTGGTAGAGATGGCCGGTGCGGCGGTGCCGCCGGTTGAAGTAGGACGTGTAGGCCACGTTGAAGTGGCGCATGAATTCGGAGAGATTGGCCTTCGGCGTCTCCGCGACGAGGTGGAAGTGGTTGTTCATCAGCACGTAGCAATGAAGCTCCACCTCGTAGATCTCCAGCGACTTCCGCAAACGTTCGAGGAAGGCATGGCGGTCGTCGTCGTCCCGGAAGACGTTCCGCCGGTCGTTGCCCCGGCAGGTCACGTGGTAGTGGGCGTGCGGGTACTCGATTCGTAACGGTCGTGCCATGTTACTCTCCAAATGACACAGTTCAAGGTCTGACCCTTAGAAGGGCATTATCGCCGTGGAGGAGCGGATGTCAAGGGTAGAACCATGAAGGCTTTTGCATTTTCGGCCCCTTTCTGGCAACGGACTATTGCGGGTGACGCCGATGTTCGAGGGATTCGCGACACACGATATCCGCTGCGAGAATGCCACGATTCATTGCCGGGTCGGCGGCCGGGGCAACCCGGTCCTGCTGTTGCATGGATTCCCGCAAACCCATGTCCAATGGCACCGGCTGGCTCCGCTGCTGATGGATGCGTTCACGCTCATCATCCCCGATCTCCGCGGTTACGGAGCGAGTCGGGGACCCGCGCCCGATCCGGAGCACGTCAACTACTCCAAACGCGAGATGGCCAGGGACATGGTCCAGGTCATGTCGGAGGTCGGGCATGACAGGTTCGGCATCGTCTCGCATGACCGCGGCACGCGGGTCGGCTACCGGCTGGCACTCGATCATCCTGAACGGGTCAGCCATTTCGTGAGCCTGGACACGGTCCCGACGCTCGACTCCTGGGAAGCCACTGACATGGCGGTCTCCATCAGGCGATATCATTGGTCTTTCCTGGCTCAACCGGCGCCCTTGCCGGAACGATTGATGGGCGCGGACCCGGACTTCTACATCTCGCACCTGCTGGACCGTTGGGCCGGAGGGCCTGATGTGTTGGACCCGGCCGCCGTGGAGGCGTACAAGGCGGCGTTTCGGAAACCGAGCGTGATGCAGGCGATGGCGGAAGACTACCGGGCCGGCGCAACCATCGACTACGAGCTCGACCGGCGGGACCGGCAGGCGGGAAGGAAGCTCCGGTGCCCGGTCCTGGCGCTGCGGGGATCGCCTCGCAAGCCCAAACCGCTCCGTCCGATTTGGGAACGATGGGCCGATGACGTGTCCGAGGCCGAGTTGGACTGCGGTCACTTCATAGCCGAAGAAGCGCCGGAGGCTTGTGCGGAAGCCATTCGTCGTTTCCTGTCGGCCGGATAGCCCGGTCTTTCACGCTGACTTCCGAGGAGGCGGGCGATGAGCGAACAGGTGGAGATCCGGCTCGACGTTCCGTACGGGGGAGGCCCCGACGGCACGCTCTGCAACGACGTGTACCTGCCCGCCGGTCCGGGGCCGCATCCGGCGCTGCTGTGCTTTCATGGCGGCGCCTGGGCTCACGGCAGCCACCGCCAGTACCAGGAGTGGGGACCGTGGCTGGCGGCCCGCGGCTACGCCCTCGTGGCGGTGGACTACCGGCTGTCGAAGAACGTCTCGCCGTCGTGGCCGGGCGTGCACGAGGATATCCGGCGGGCGCTACGCTGGCTGGTGGCGGAAGCGCCCAGGCTGCGGGTCGATCCGGCGAGGCTTGGGCTGGTGGGCGACTCGGCGGGCGGCCACATGGCGGCGTTGCTGGCCCTGGAGGATTGGGTCAGGCCGCACCTGCGGGCCGTGGTGGGAGTGTACGGCATCTACGACTTGCTTGACTGGTGGAAGGTGACCCGGGCAAGGAAGGACGACCCGGTGGGCGCGCTCATGGGCAGGACGCCGGCCCAGGCTCCGGAAGACTACCGCAGTTTCTCGCCGCTCCAGGGAGTGGAGGCCCAGGGAGTGCCGCCCGGGGTGCCCTATCTTATCATCCACGGCGAGCAGGACCCTATCGTCCACCACAACCAGTCCGAGCGCTTCATCGCCGCGCTCCAGGCCGCCGGCGCCGAGGTGGAGACCCTGTTCGTCTCGGGCGCCGGCCACTCGTGGTTCACCTACCTGCCCAACGAGCCCGACCGCCGGCGCGTGGACCAGGAGCCCAACGTCACGGTGCAGCCGGTGCTGCTCGGTTTCCTCGAGCGCAACCTGGCGTCTCGCTAGTCGTTCTCGGTCTTCCCCGCTCAATCATACTGGGCGGCGCGGCGCTGCCGGAGGAATTCTCCCGCCACGATCGGTGGGAACTGCCGGGGACGGTGGTCGCCGCAGCAGGAGTCGATGCACCGGACCGTCACCTGGCTATTGGGGTTGTAGAAGAAGACGGTGGAGTACCGGGATTGCCTCACGTCCGCGGCGGGCAGCGCCACACGGTGCTTGGGCGACCGGAAGATGCCGTTGGTCCACCGCGATAGCAAATCCGCCACGTTGACCGTGACCGTGCCGGGAATCGCCGGGACGGTCAGCCACCGGCCGTCCACCAGCGCCTGCAGTCCCTCCACCGCGTCCTGGAAGACCAGCGTGACCGTGCCGTAGTCGGAGTGGCTGCCGGCGCGCAGTTGACCGGCGTCGGGCCGGCGCTCCACGGGCGGGTAGTGGAAGAACCGCACGGTGCTGGCGTGGGGGGCGTGCTTGTCGACGAAGAAGTCCTCCGGCGCCCCCAGAGAGAGCGCCATGGCCTGGACCAGCGCCGCGCATGCCCGGGCGCCGGCCTCGTGGAGTTCCAGGACCGTCTCACGGAAACCGGCCACCGGGATGCTCCACCGGTCCAGCAGCTTCAGGCTGGCCTGGTTGAGGCTGAAGGACTCCTTGAGATCGCCGGGCCGTTGGGTATCGAGGTGCTCCACGGCGACGCCGACATAGCCCGAGATGACGTCGAGATCGGACCGCCCGATGGCTTCCTTGACCTCCCCCGGCAAGGAGAAGAACTCTTTGGCCTTAATCGACACCCGTTTGAGCAAGCCTTCCGGCAACGGCAGGTTGGCGACGTTGAGAAAGCCGTACTCGGCGCAGGCCGCGCGGATCTCGGCGGCGACGCGACGGCGCGCTTCCGGGTCCCCGTTCATGAACGGTTCAAAGTCGACTTGTGGTATGCCTGACACGTTCGGTCCCCGGTACGGGCGCTAGCTCTCGACAGAGAGCCAATACCCGACAATACAAGTTTGCGTCCTAAATCCGGCTAGTTAAGGGCCGGAGCACAAGTACAAGGTCCGACCCCTCACAGCCCGGGGCGTCACCGGTGGATTCCGGTCAAGCGTCTGCCGCCTCCCTCAACCGCTTGGCGTTCGCCTCGGTGACAAGCCGTTCCAATTGCTCGTAGGGCTCGGCGCCGACGATGGCCAGGCCCTCCGAAAGGTAGGTGGGGACGGCCGTCACACCGAGGGAGTGGCAGCGCTGCCAGTCGTCGTTGACGGCCTGCTGGAAGGGGCGCTCGGACAGCACGCGGCGCGCCTCCTCCACTGGCAGACCCGCCTCTTCCACCAGTTGGAGCAGCACGTCGGGCTCCGCGATATTGGCCGCCTCCACGAAATAGGCGCGGTACACCGCGGCGTTGAAGGCGTCTTCCCGGCCCTCGCGTTTCGCCCATTTCGCCAGTTCTTGCGCCGAACGGCTGTTGTAGCTGAACTTGCGCTCGGTGAACGGGAGACCCTCGCGCTCAAGCATGACGTCTACCCGACTCGGGCCGTTCATGTTGCGCGGCTTGCCCTCGGGCGGGGTCTCGGGATGCAATGGGAACTGGGTGTAGACGACGTTCAGGTCATGGTTCTGCCGCAGTTTCTCAATACGCCCGGTACTGAGATAACACCACGGTCACACGAAATCCGTGAAGACCTCGAGGGTGACTTGATCGGCCATCGGCATCTCCTTTTCTACGGTTCGTCAAGCTCGTTGGTCAGTCAACATGACGCGCCATGCTATCAGATCGGGCGACGCCGTGCGAGAAGAGAGCCGCGCAATGTTAGCGCAAAGCGATAATGTCCCCTTTTCAACAAAGCTAAGATGTCCCC
>JAPPHF010000172.1 GCA_028821115.1 Deltaproteobacteria bacterium
CGCTCGACGTGCTGCAGGTCTGGATCTCGGACCTCCACCGGACGGTGAAGGAACGCGCCGGCACCCTGGACATCGCCGACGGCGACCAGTTGGAGCGCTGGCGCGAAGGGCTCAGGCGGAACCGGGCGGCCCTGGCCCGTCACCGCCACGAGGGGCTTCAGCGGTTCAACACCGCTCTGGCCGTGGTCGAGAAGCTGAGGCTCATCGAGACCGAGCTTGCCGGAGCGCTCTCCGCGGACCTCCGCGCCGCCCTCGCCTTCTCCCGCGGCGCCACGGGGTCGCGTTAGCGCGGCCGCCCAGGGAATCCAGCCGTGCACGAACTCTTCACCCTGGGGGGCGGGACCTACCTGGTGGACCTTCTGAACGCGGTGGCCGCCATCACCGGCGGTGGCGCCTTCGTGACGCTGGCCCAGCTTGCAGGGGTCGCCGGTCTCGCCTGGGCTCTGTTCCGCACCGCCTTCGGGGGCTCGTGGAAGGACAACGCCAGGTGGATGCTTCTCTTCATCGCGGTCTGGGGCGCGATGGTCGTTCCCAGGGCCACCGTGCGCGTGGTGGACCGGCTCGACCCGGCGCTGGCGCCCGCGGTGGTGGCCAACGTCCCCATAGGCCTGGCGCTCTTCGCCTCGGTGACGAGCCAGGTGGGCGACGGGCTGACCCGCCTCACCGAGCAGGCCTTCTCCCTTCCGGCCGATCTCACCTACCGCCGCCACGGCCTCATCTTCGGCGCGAGGCTCGCGGCCGAGGCGACCCGCATGGAAGTCACCGACGCGGTGTTCGCCCGGAACCTCCGGGCCTACGCGCGGCAGTGCGTGTTCCACGCCCTCCTCCTGGGCCACATCTCCGCCGACGACCTCCGGGAGAGCACGGACGTCTGGCGGCTCGTCACCGCCGCGGGCTCGCCTTCCGCCGGGGCATCTCCCGCGCGCATGGTCGAATACGCGACCCGCGGCGCTCCCTCAGGCACGGGCGCCACGACCGTGGACCGCCAGATCGTCACCTGCGCCGACGCCGCCACGCGGCTCAACGGGCTCTGGGTGGCCGAGATCGCGAGAGCGTCCGGCATCTTCGGGCAGAGGCTCTTCCCCGGAGCGGCGACGGAGGCTCTGGCCCGGGCCGAGCTCATGGCCGCTCTGCCCGCGGCCCACGACTTCCTCATAGGCGCTTCGAGAACCGCGGCCGAGATCCTGCGCCAGCAGATGGTGTTGAACGCGATCCACGACGCCGGCGAGCAGTGGGCCTCGGAGGCGGGGAACGCCGCCGCACTGAGGGCCTACACCGAGGCCCGGGCCGAGACCCAGACCGTCTCCGCCTACCGGGCCATCGGCCGCCAGGCCGAGACCTGGGTGCCCATGCTCCGCATCGTGTTCGAGTGCCTCTACGTGGGCGCCTTCCCCATGGCGGTGCTGCTCATGCTCACGCCCGCGGGCGGCGCGATCTTCCGGTCCTACTTCTCGGGGCTCGTGTGGCTCCAGAGCTGGGGGCCGCTCTACGCGGTCCTTCACCGGATCTCCATGGGCGAGGCGGCCGAGCGCATGAGCGCCGGAGCCTTGATGCCGGGCGGTGACATAGGCGTGTCGCTCGTGGCCCAGGCGGGGATTCAGGCGGTGGCGTCGGACGTGGCGGTCATGTCGGGCTACCTCTCCATGTCGGTGCCGTTCCTCGCCGCCGCCCTCGCTTACGGCGTAGGCAGGGCCACCGCGCTCGCGACCTCGGTGCTGGCGGTGGGCCAGGAAGCGGCGTCCTCGGCCGCACAGGAAGGAACGACGGGCAACGTCTCGCTCGCCAACACCCAGACGGACACCCACCGCTTCGCAACGGTGGAAGGACACCAAGTCCGCACCTCGCTGCACGCTGACACCGGCCGCTACACGGGCTACGCTCCCGGAGGCGCGGGCTTCACCGTGACCGGGGACGGCACGGTGGTGGTGGACGCCGGTTCCGCCACGAGCCGGATACCGGCTGCGGGGGTGAGGCTCTCGGAGTCCCTTGCGGCGAGCCACGAGAGCCGGGCGGGCGCCGCCCGTGAGCAGGCCCGGTACTGGTCGGCCGAGGTGGCGACCGCGCGCACCGCGGCCGCCACGGACTCGGCGGCCCTGGTGGAGCGGTTTTCCCGCGACGTGAACACGGGCGTGGCCCATTCCAGGGGCGTCACGGAGAGCGAGAGCGAGACGGTCCAGAGCCTGGAATCCCATCTCAAGGGGCTCTCCGAGGCGGGCGGCATCACGAAGGAGCAGGCGGCGGCTCTCACGAGCGAGGCCAGGGCCGGCGGGGGCTTCGACTTCATCGTCAAGTTCGGAGCGGACGGGTCGGTGAGCTGGCGCGGCAATACCTTGAGCCGGGAGGCCTGGAACCGGATGACGGACTACGCCGAGCAGCAGAGCGTGCTCGACGTATGGTCGCGGGCGGCCGAGGCGTCGAGACGCTACTCCACGGCTTCGGGCGAGAGCGAGCTCAGGAGCCTGGAGGAGAGCTTCGGGGCGAACCTCACGAGGATGCGCCGCTACGGCGAGCAGGAGGCGCTGAGCCAACGCCAAGCCGAGAGCTGGAGCCGGCAGGCGGCCGAGGTGCGGAGCCAAGCCCAGTCAATAGACCGGGATCTGGGCCAGCCCTTCTTCAACTGGCTCAGCACCCGCGCCGGCGCCGACGGGCGCGAGATCGGCATGGCGGGCGCCATGCGCCTGGTACAGCCGCAGACCCCGGAGGACGCCGAGGAGCTCCGGACGCACGCAGCCGCTTTCATCGCGGAGAGGTTCCCGCAGCCCAAAGGCCCGGACCCGGCGTCGGCGCCGGGCCTGGCGGACTACGAGCGAAGCCGCGAGGGGATGCGGGAGTCCCACAGGAGCGGGACCACGGCTGCCTGGGCGGAATGGTCCGGCTGGGCGCGGGACGCCGGACGCGGAGGCGGGAAGCATGAACGGGGGAGTGTCGGGAGAGGAGCCGAGCGCCTGCGCGCCGAGACCGACACGGAGCTCGACATCCGCGAGGCGGAGCGCGAGGCGCGAAGCGGAGCGGCGGAAGAGCTGAGCGAAAAGGGCCGCGCCGGGGTCGCGGCCGAGACCGGCCGGCCCTTCGGCGAGCACGCCGCAGAGGCGGTTCCGCTGGTGGGCGAGTGGCTCGGCGCCAGGCTCTACGGCACGGCGCGGAACGTCGCGCCGGACGAGGGCGGAAAGAAGGAGGGCGCCCGGGGCGGTCCCATGGGCCGCGACGAGGCGCTCGGGCCGTGAGGCCTGAGGCGCTGCCGAAAGGGAGGATCCGATGATGTTCGGCAAGGCTACGCTCCGGGGAGGTCAGACCCTGCTCCACGACGTGCACATGTGGGGGCAGCTGGTGCGCTGGCAGATCATGGGCCTGGTCCTGGTGGTGGTGATCTTCCCCGCCGCGGCGCTCTACCGCTCCACGACCGCCTACGACTGGCGGCTGGTGGGCACGGGGACCCTGGCCGAGTTGAAGCTCTCGATAGGGTACTCTCCCCGCTCGGGCCAGATGCACGAGTGGCGGGAGGGCCGGAAGACCCCGACCCCGATCGTGGACATCGTCGCGGACCCAAGAATCGAATGGCTGCGCAAGCGCATGCTCGCGACGGTCTACGCCAAGGCATGGGCGGGCGCGGGATGGGGAGCGGGCGGCGTGGCCGTCTCCACCCTGGGATTCTGGCTGCTCGGCCGGCGCCTGGGCCGGACCCGGCGCGTGCGGGGCGCGGAGCTGGCCACCGCGCGCCAGCTACGAAGGCGCGTGCAGCCCCTCTCCGAGCGTCTGGCGACGGCCGTTGTTCCAGCGGCGCGGCGGGCCTCGTGCCGCATCGCCGGGATCCCCTGGCCCAGGCGCGCCGAGACCCAGCACACCATCGTCTCGGGCACCACGGGCTCGGGCAAGACCGTGCTGATCTCGGACCTGGTGGCTCAGGTCCGGGCGCGGGGCGAGCGCTGCATCGTCTACGACAAGATGGGCACCTACACGCGGTCCTTCTTCGATCCCGCCCGGGACGTGCTCATGAACCCCCTGGACGCCCGCGCCCCGCGCTGGTCGCCCTTCTACGAGGCCAGGACCTCGCGGGACTTCGACATGATGGCCGCCGCCCTGATCCCCCAGCAGAAGGACACCGTGGATCCGTTCTGGGTGACCGCCGCAAGGCAACTCTTCTCCAACGGCGCGGGGGTGCTGTGGACACAGGGGGTCACGGAGAACCGGAGGCTGGTCGAGGACCTGCTCAAGACCGAGCTGTCGGAGTTGGCCGAAGCCATGGAGGGCACCGTGGCCCAGTCCATCGTGAGCCCGGACAACCCCAAGACCGCGCTCTCGGTGCGCGCCATGCTGACCGCTCACCTGGGAGCGCTGGAGTTCCTGCCGGACACGGGCGAGCCCTTCTCGATCCGCGACTGGGTCGGCCGCGAGGACGAGAAGGGGTTCCTGTTCCTGACCTCCCGGGGAGACCAGCACGCGAGCCTGAGGGGTCTCATCTCGACGTGGCTCGAGATCGCGGTCAACGCGCTGCTCTCGCTCCAGCAGGACGGCGGGCGGCGGATATGGATCGTCCTGGACGAGTTGCCGACGCTCCACCAGGTGCCGAGCCTCCAGCCGGGCCTTGCGGAGTCCCGGCAGTTCGGCGGCTGCTTCGTGCTGGGCATACAGGTGTTCTCGGCGCTCCGGGACATCTACGGAAAGAACGGCGCGGAGACCATCTCCGGACTCTGCGGCACCCGGGTGGTGCTGTCCGCCCCCGACCAGGAGACCGCGCAGTGGTCGGCGGAAAGCCTCGGGCGCGGCGAGGTCGAGGAGTACACGCACGGCATGAGCTACGGCGCCAGCACCATGCGGGACGGGGTGTCCCTCACCCAGCATCGGCAGATGCGCCCGCTGGCGCTCCCCTCGGAGATCATGCGATTGGAGAACCTGCACGGCTACCTGAAATTCCCCGGCCCGTACCCCGTCACCTCCATCCAGCTCAAGCACGTCGACCGCCCGGCTTCCGCCGAACGGTTCGTTCCGCGCAAGGCCGATGGAACCCCGCCCGGCGCGGATGCGCCTCCGGTCGAAGGCGTGGGCGGCAAGGGCGTGCAGGACGATGGCGGCGCCCGCCTCGTGGACGAACCGGTGGACGGCGGAGGTCAGGCCGATCCGAAGGACGAGCTGAAGTCCGGGACCCCGCCGGAGTCCGGCACGGAACCGGCATCTCCGGAAGCGGAGGGGCGGATGGAAGACGCAGGCGCACGGTCGCAGGAGAATCCGCCGCCCGAGCCGGCAGCGGCAATCGGTGGAAACACCAGGGCCGAATCCGGGAGTCGCCGGGGCGTGGTGATCTGACATGGTGGCGTCCATCGGCGCAGTCGCGAGCCCTTCCCAGGGCGCCGCCTACTATGAACGCGACGGCTACTACGCGAAGGACGCCCCCGAGCACCGCGCCGCCAGCGCCTGGGTGGGGAGGGGCGCGGCCGAGCTCGGGCTCGAAGGGCCGGTCGACCCCGATGTCTTCCGGTCGGTTCTCGAAGGCCGTGTGCCGGACGGCTCCGGACGGCGCCTCGGACGTTTGGACAGGGACGGCGGCATCACGCACCGCCCGGGCCGCGACCTCACCTTCTCCGCGCCCAAGTCGGTGTCTCTCGCGGCGCTCGTGGGCGGTGACGACCGGGTCGTCGAAGCCCACGACCGCGCCGTGGCGTTCACCCTCGACTGGTTCGAGCGGAACGTGGCGGAGACCCGGATGAGGGACCCCGGGACCGGCCGCGTGTCGCGCGCGGGCGGTCAGAAGACGGTGGTCGCCGCGTTCCGCCACGGCACCTATCCTATAGGTTGACAGGTGTGTGCCGAGGTGCGCAAGGCTGTGATAAGTTGTTGTATATTAGCTAGTTATAAGTAAATGGAAGCGCTTGTATTCGCGTCGTGGATGCGCTTCAATACTCCTGGATTTGATTCCAGTCGCTTGCGGTTCGATTACGAAAACCG
>JAPPHF010000030.1 GCA_028821115.1 Deltaproteobacteria bacterium
CAGCGGCTGGACGGGCCGGTGCGCGGCAACGGCAAGATCATCCAGGAGCTGGAGTCGCTGTTCCGGGGCGCGGGCTGGAACGTCATCAAGGTGATCTGGGGCTCGGACTGGGACCCGCTGCTCGAGGCGGACACCAGGGGGCTGCTGGTGGAGCGCATGGAGAAGGCGGTGGACGGCGACTACCAGAAATACTCGGTGGCCCCGGGCAGCTACACCCGAAAGCACTTCTTCGGCACCCACCCCGAGTTGCTCGAGATGGTGAACCACCTGAGCGACGACCAGATCCGCAGGCTCGCCCGGGGCGGCCACGATCCCCAGAAGGTGTACGCCGCCTACAGCGCGGCCATCAGCCACGAGGGGACGCCCACGGTGATCCTGGCAAAGACCGTGAAGGGCTACGGCCTCGGCGAGGCGGGCGAGGGGCGCAACATCACGCACCAGCAGAAGGCCCTCAACGAGAAGGAGCTTCGCGACTTCCGCTCGCGGTTCGGCGTGCCCCTGTCGGACGAGGAGGTGGTGGAGACGCCGTTCTACCGGCCTCCCCTCGAGAGCGAGGAGACCCGCTACCTGCTGGAACGGCGCAAGAGCCTCGGGGGCTTCCTGCCCCGGCGGGCGCGCAAGACGCCGGCGCTCCAACTGCCCGGGGAGACGGCCTACGAGGAATTCCACAAGGGCTCTTCGGAGACCCGCGTCTCCACCACCATGGCGTTCGCGCGGCTCCTGAGCAAGCTGTTGCGGGATCCGAACGTCGGCAGGAACATCGTGCCGATCATCCCGGACGAGGCCCGCACCTTCGGCATGGACACGCTGTTCCGCCAGGTGGGCATCTACTCGCCCAAGGGCCAGCTCTACGAGCCAGTGGACCGGGAGACGCTGCTGTTCTACCAGGAGGCGCGGGACGGGCAACTCCTCGAGGAGGGCATCAGCGAGGCCGGCGCCATGTCCTCGTTCATTGCCGCGGGGACGGCCGACGCCAACTACGGCAAGCCCATGATCCCCTTCTACACGTTCTACTCGATGTTCGGCTTCCAGCGCATCGGCGATCTCATGTGGGCGGCGGCGGACAGCAAGGCCCGAGGTTTCCTGCTCGGCGCCACCGCCGGGCGCACCACCTTGAACGGGGAAGGGCTCCAGCACGCCGACGGCCACAGCCACCTCCTGGCGAGCACGGTCCCGGCCCTGCTCACCTACGACGCGGCGTTCGCGTACGAGGTCGCCGTCATCGTCCGGGAAGGGCTCAGGCGCATGTACCAGCGCCGCGAGGACGTCTTCTACTACCTCACGCTCTACAACGAGAACCACGAGATGCCGGCCATGCCGCCGGGGGTCGAGCAGGGCATCCTCAGGGGGCTCTACAAGTTCAAGGCAGCGGACGCGGGTCACAAGCACCGCGCGCACCTGCTCGGCAGCGGGCCGCTGCTGTTCGAGGCGCTTCGCGCCCAGGAGATCCTCGCGAGCCGCTACGGCGTCGGCGCCGACGTCTGGAGCGCCACGAGCTACAACCTGCTGCGCCGCGAGGCCCAGCAGGCCCGGCGCTGGAACCTGGTGCATCCCGGGGAGAAGCCGCGCAAGTCCTATGTGGAATCGTTGCTGGAGCCGGAGGAGGGGGTGTTCGTGGCGGTGTCCGACTACATGAAGATCGTGCCGGATCAGATCGCGCCGTGGGTGCCGGGCGGACTGGTGACGCTGGGGACGGACGGCTTCGGCCGCAGCGATACCCGGCCCAGGCTGCGCCGTTACTTCGAGGTGGATGCCGAGTCGGTGGTGGTGGCGACGCTCCACTCCTTGTGCCGCCAGGGCTTGATCAGGAAGGCGGTCGTGGAACGGGCCATGCGCGAGCTCCGTTTCGGTCCGGGCAAGTCCCACCCCGAAATGGCCATTTGACGGTCGCTGACCCGACATGGATGTAACGCTTCCCAAACTCGCCGAAGGGGCGGACTCCGGTACCGTCGTCAACATCCTGGTGGTGGAAGGAGATCCGGTCCAGGTGGACCAGACCCTGCTGGAGCTCGAGAACGAGAAGGCGGTAGCCCCCATTCCTTCCACCGGAAACGGCAGGGTGGCGAGGGTTCACGTCGACGTGGGGCAAGTGGTTTCCGTGGGGCAGGTGCTGGTGACCATCGACGAGGATCGGGCCGCCAGGGCGCCCGCGGCTCCGGCGCCGTCTCCCGCCGCGGAGCCGGCGGCCCCGACCACGCCGGCCGCTCCGCCTGAAGTTCCGCAGGAGGCCCAGGTCCACATCTCCGGCAGCGGTGCGCCGCCGGCAGCCTCGCCCACGGTGCGAAAGATCGCCCGGGAGCTGGGCATCGATCTCACCCGCGTGAAGGGCAGCCAGCGTGGCGGCCGCATCGTCATGGCGGACGTCCGGGGCTACATCCAGGGGCTGCAGCAACTGGCGCTCAAGCCCGCCGCTCCGGCGGCGGAGCCGGTGGTGGACGTCTTCCAGACCCTGGACCTCACCAAGTGGGGCCCCGCCAAGCGCGAGAGGATGTCGCCGCTGCGGCGCACCATCGCCCAGCGGATGACCGAATCCTGGACCACCGTGCCCCACGTGACGCAGTTCGACGACGCCGACATCACCGGCCTCATGGAGCTCCGCAAACGTTACGCCAAGGCCTACGAGAAGGCCGGGGCGCGGCTTACGGTGACGTCTTTCGCCATCAAGGCGGCGGTTTCGGCCCTGGACAAGTATCCGGCGTTCAAGACCAGCGTCGATTACCAGGCCCTGGAGATCGTCACCCGCGACTATGTCCACATCGGAGTGGCAGTGGACACCGAGGCGGGACTGATCGCGCCGGTTATCCGCGACGCGGACAAGAAAGACCTGCTGAGCCTGTCCGTCGAGCTGGACGAGTTGGCGGAGAGGACCCGGCAACGCAAGCTGTCCGCGGACGAGATGCAGGGGGCGACGTTCACCATCTCGAACCTCGGAAGCATCGGCGGCTCCTACTTCACGCCTATCGTGAACAGCCCGCAGGTGGCGGTCCTGGGCATGGGGCGGGGCGTCCAACGCCCGATGGTGCGGGACAAGAAGGTTGCGTTGCGGATGGTGCTGCCGCTGGCGCTCTCCTACGACCACCGGGTGATCGACGGCGCCGACGGAGCGCGTTTCCTGCGCGAGATCGTGCGCTGTCTGGAGGACTATCCCGAAGCGGAGATCAAGTGGCCTGTCTCATGAACGCGCCTGCGAGACAGGCCGGTGTCCTGTGCGGTCCATTCGCATGATATTGTGTGAATCGACAGACAGGGCACTGGTTGAAGGGCTAGGTTGAAAGGTTAGGAGGACCGTGGACCCCATCCAAACGGAAATCGTCGTCGTCGGCGCGGGACCCGGCGGCTATGCCGCGGCGTTCTATGCCGCCGACATGGGAAAGCGCGTGCTCCTGGTGGAACGTGACGAACGCCTGGGCGGGGTCTGTCTCAACCGCGGCTGCATCCCGTCCAAGGCTCTCCTCCACGCCACCCACGTCATCGACGAAGCGGCGCTGTCGGAAGCGCGCGGCGTCGCCTTCGGCAAGCCCAAGGTCAAGCTCGAGAAGCTCCGGCAGTGGAAGGGAGCCGTCATCGAAAAGCTGGCCAAGGGCCTGGACGGACTGTGCTCGCGGAGGGGCGTGCGGCGGCTTCACGGCCGCGGGCACTTCGAGGACTCCCATACCCTGCGGGTGGAGACCGCCGAGGGACAACAGTTCGTCAGTTACGACAAGGCCATCATCGCGGTGGGGTCCAAGCCGGCCATGCCGGCGGCCTTCGATCTGGGCAACCGGCGCATCATGACCTCCACCGAGGCGCTTGAGCTCGAGGACATCCCGGGCCGGCTGCTGGTGGTGGGGGGCGGCTACATCGGCATGGAGCTGGGGATGGTCTACGCCCGGCTGGGGAGCGACATCGTCCTGGTGGAAGCGTTGAACAACTTGTTGTCGGGCGTCGACGCCGACCTGGTGCGGCCGGTAGCCAAGGCCGCCGAGAAGCTGTTCAAGGAGATCCGCCTCAAGACCAAGGTGCTGAGCATGGCCACCAGCGGCAGGAAGATCAAGGTGGCCATGGAGGTCAACGGCGCCAGGCGCGAGGAAACCTACGATCGCGTGCTGGTGAGCGTGGGCCGGACCCCCAGCTACGAGGACCTGGGGCTCGAGAACACCGGGGTCAGGATCGGCGCCAACGGCTTCATCGAGTGCAACGATCAGCAGCAGACCGACGATCCGGCCATCTATGCCATCGGCGACGCCAACGGCGGCGCCTTGCTGGCGCACCGGGCCACGAAGGAGGCTCGTGTGGCAGTGGAGGTCATCGCCGGCGAGTCCAGCACCATCGCCGACGTGGTGATCCCGGCGGTGGTCTTCACCGAGCCGGAGGTAGCGTGGTGCGGCCTTACCGAGCAGGAGGCCAAGGCGGGGGACGTTCCGGTTGAGATCGTGAAGCTTCCCTGGGGCGCCTCCGGAAGGGCCCTCACTCTCGACCGCACCGAAGGCCTGACCAAGTTGATTGTCGAGCCCGAGACGGAGCGTATCCTGGGCGTGGGCATCACCGGCGCCGGCGCCGGTGAGCTGATCGGCGAGGGCGTCCTGGCCATCGAGATGGGCGCCACCGCCAGGGACCTGGCCGAATCCGTCCACCCGCACCCGACCCTCTCGGAAACCCTCATGGAATGCGCCGAGCTGTTCTACGGGACCGCCACCCACGCGCCGCCCCGAAAACGTCCCCGAGGGAACGGCAGGGAGGCCGCGGGGCAGGACACCAGGACGCATGCTTGACTTGAACCGGCCTATTTGTTAGCGAAAAAATTGTAGCCTGTTCGTGGTCGGGCACACTAGAATCTCCAGGAGGAAGTGAATGACCTACGTGATTGCGGAGCCTTGTGTCGACGTCAAGGACACGGCTTGCGTCGATGTTTGCCCTGTCGATTGCATCCACCCGACCAAGAACGACCCCGAGACATTCGAGAAGGAGAACATGCTCTATATCGATCCCGAGGAGTGCATCGACTGCGGCGCCTGCGAGCCGGTGTGCCCCGTGGAGGCCATTTTCGAGGAGGCGGCGGTCCCCGAAAAATGGCAGGAATACACTCAGATCAACGCCGACTGGTTTCAGAAGTAACCGCTAATCGCCCCGGGCGCCGGCCGTGTCCGCCGCGGGCATGGCCGCGTCCCCGTCCCGCACGAACCCATCGTACTCGAACGTCCCGCAAAAGCCTCGTACCAGAAGGGACTTTACCTCCTCCATTTCGATCGACTTCCCGGTCTCCCGCTCCATTGAGGTGATCCGGGCCCAGTCCAGGCCGCAGGGAACGATTCTGCGGAAGTAGCTCATGTCGGGCGCCACGTTGAGGGCCGCGCCGTGAAACGTGACGCCGCGCCTGACCGCGACGCCGATGGCGCATATCTTCCGGTCGCCGATCCAGACGCCGGTGAAGGGCGGCCGGCGGACGCCCTCCAGGCCGAAAGATCCGAGGACGTCGATGATGACCTGCTCGAGTCGGTCCAGGTAACGGTGGACGGCCCGGCGCAGCTTCGACCGGAGATCGATGATCGGATACGCCACCAGTTGCCCGGGGCCGTGGTAGGTCACGTCGCCGCCGCGGCTGGTGGCGTGGACCGGGACGTCGCCGGGGTCGAGGATGTGGGCGCCCGCTTCCCTCCGGCCTGTGGTGATCACGTGTGGATGCTCCACCAGTATCAGGCAGTCGTCCGCGGGCTCGCGGGTCTTGGTTTCGAGGACCCGTTCCTGAACGGCGAGCGCGGCCTGGTAGTCGAGCCGGCCCAGATCCATGACACGCAACATACAGGGCATCTTCAATGACCCATACCACATCGGCGATTAAAACAAAGCGGGGAGGTATCATTGGCGCACGGACTTCTTGACTCCCGGTGTCAAACCAAAGCCAAAATGTCCCCTTTTGACAAAGCAGAGATGTCCCCT
>JAPPHF010000102.1 GCA_028821115.1 Deltaproteobacteria bacterium
GTGTTGATGAGGTCTTTGCTATGAAGGGATTGTTATTTCTGCTCGTGTTTCTTTGTCAAGTTCTCGTATGGGACAGCGAGGCAACTCTGCATGACGAGTTCAGAGGAAAGTTCTACGCTATACAGGAAGAATACCTGAAGAAGCTGACCAAACATCAGTACAACCTTATGGAAGACCTGGAAAACAAGCTTCGACAACAAAAATGGCAGACGAATGTAATCGCGATAATGGTTTTTGTTATGGTTCTAGTGGGATTAGTGCTAAGTTATCTACAGTTTAAAAGTGACCAACTTTCACGATCGAAATCCAACTTTACTCTGAGATTAGGAAGCGGGAGCGTAGAGATACACAGTTCTGTAATTGGATTAGTAATATTGGCTCTTAGCTTTTGGTTTTTTCGAGCCTACATTGAAACAGTCTACAATGTAAGCGTCTTTGAGATACCATTTATCGACGCGGCTAGCTTTGAGCCCAAGTAACATCTAGTTGTACAGGTCGGACTGTTCCAAGGGCGTCGTCGAGGTCCATTCAGTGATTCGAGCACGGGACCGAGGTAGCCCGTGGAGGTGCGTCACGTAGCCGTCGACGATCAACCACGGGCTGTCACCGCAATGGATGACGAGGGCATCCCCCAAGGGGTGTAACAAACGGTGGAAACGAACCTCATCCTTCAGGTAGGTTCCGGGCTCGCGGCCGTGGAGTGAGAGATACTTCGTACTCCGATACCTTGGTCATTGGCATATTTCCGCCGGCGCGCTTGAGCGCGAATGCAAACTCCGGTACCCATGCGAGGGTTACCCGGCCGATGTACGCCGGGCATTGGCCACGCGAAGAAGTGGATTCGTCGAAACCCCTCGGGACCGGCGGCGCCACGCCGCCCAAAGGAGACATGCAATGATTGCTGACGCGTTCCTTAAACAGAGACTACGGGGTGCGGCAGGTTGGTTCGTTCGGGGATGGTTGGTCAAGCAGGCCATATTGATCGCGGTGGGGCTGGGGATGGTCATCGGCCTTGTATTCGGGCCGATGTTCTTCTGGTTGCTTCCACAATGGATCGGTTTCGGTTGGACAATCGTCGTTTGGGGAACCACAGCGGTCGGGCTGGTGATCGCCATCTTCGTGAAATGGAATATCGAGAACTTGAGAAAGGGCTTGGATGCGGAGATGCTCGTGGGGCAGACCATCGAACGCGCAATGACCGCCGAAAACTGCGCCGTCGCGCACTCGGTCAAAGAAATCGCGGAGGGTGGCGACATCGATCACATCATCGCCACACCGAAGGCGGTCTGGGTGATCGAAACGAAGTACAAGAAGGTCCGGAAGGACCGTTTTCCTAAGGTACTGGACGGCATAGCGACGAACATGGACGCTGTGCGCCAATGGGCGGTCAAATTGGCACCTGACAAGGAGACGCGTAAGAGGCTGCCTCGTTCTTGCCTTTGAGCCTGCGCTCGTGGCGAAGTGTCGTTGGGGCAAGAATCCGAGCGATGGCGAAGAGAAAATCAACGTATATTCTCGTCCTTCGCTCGCTGAGTTCGATAAGGAGGTCCGAGAGGAGGTCAGGAAGCCGCAGTCACTCGATGAACGAATCAAGGAAGAGATTTGGAAGCTGGGAGAAATTGAGACCGAAACGTGTCCTGATTGAGTAACAGCATCGGGATTAGAAGGAGAACGGAGCGTCCAGGGATCGCCTCGCATATCGGCTTGATTTTCTACGAGATTTCTCTCTCGAAGTTGGACCCGGGTGGACTCCCGAGGGCGCATCGCGGATGCGTGGCGTGTGAGAGAATTAACGCCGTAAGGCGTAGGGGAACCAACCACCTACCCAAGCACCGCGATATCCAAAAGCTCCGTTGTGGCAAGGGCTTGCAAGCCCGCGCGGCGATTGAGCGCGACGCTCCGAACCCTTCCGAATCCTGGAACCAACCCTGTTATCTGGCGTGTCCTGGCTGTTCCCGCAACGGGGAACTTCCACGGCGCGCCGGGTGCCTGGGTGCGGACAAGACGGAACGGAAGGGATCGCGCCATGGCGAAGGGAACAAAGATCACGATGACGAGGGCTCACGCCTTCAGGTCGGCGGACGGCCGCGAGGTGGTGCTGTGGGAACACGGCGCCCGGGCTCGGGCTGCGCGTACAGCCGAGCGGGCACAAGTCGTGGATCGTGCACCGGCGGTGCAACGGCTGGGTGATCAGGCGGACGCTCGGGCCGTTGGAGGCATTGACTGTGGAAGATGCACGGCACGCGGCGCGGGCGGTGATCGCGGAAGCAGAGGCTGGCGACGGAGCGACGACGGTCCCGACGATGCGGGCGTTCGCACGGGTATTCCTCGCTGACTGCGCGGAGAGGAGGAAGCCCGCGACGCGGGAGAACTACGCGGGCACCGTGCGGCGCTGGATACTGCCTGCGTTCGGCAACCGCCTGGTCGATGCCGTCAGCGCGAAGGAAGTGCGGACCTGGATCGATGGCATCACGGCCTCGCATCCCGGTTCGGCGAACTGGGCGCTGGCAGCGATGTCGTCGCTGATGAAGCACGCCGAGACGCTGGGGCTTCGGCCCGAGGACTCCAACCCGTGCCGCGGCCTTCGGCGGCGTAAGACCGGCTTCGAGGCTCACTACCTTACCGACGACGAGTTCGCCGCGCTGGGCGAGGCGCTGGGCGAGGCGCTCGACGGCGCCGAAGCCGAACATCCGATTGCGGTCGCCGCGTTGCGCTTCCTGCTCTACACGGGAGCGCGCAAGTCCGAGGCGTTGCGGCTCAGGTGGGAAGACGTTCACGGCGACCGCGCGGTGCTGCCGGACAGCAAGACAGGTCCCCACACGATCTGAGCTCGCGTCTCCGGCCCGCGCCGTGCTCGCCGCGCTGCCTCGTGGCAATGACTGCCCATGGGTATTCGCATCGCGCCGCGGGAACCCGCTCAAGTTAGACAAGGCATGGCAGGCGGTCCGCGAAGCGGCGGGGTTGGGACGCTTCGCATTCACGACCTGCGCCACTCCCACGCGGCGGTGGCAGTGAACGGCGGCGAGGGCGTTCGCGTGGTCGCCGGGTTGCTCGGCCATGCCGACATCGCGACCACCTTCGGCTTTGCGCACCTTGTTCGGTGTTGGACGCCGCCAACCGGGTCTCGCGCGGCCTTGCCGACATGCTTGACGGCGGGGAGGCGGACCATGACTGAACGCGCCCGTCTGACCGATGCGTTGGCCCATGCAGCCCAACCTCGCGGGCGCGAGTATTCGATCCACGATACCGCCCTGCAAGGCGGCTTCATTCTCCGGGTCCAGCCGAACGGGGCGCGGTTCTGGGTGTTCCGCTACCGCCGTCTGCCGCGAGGACGGCTACTCGGAGCGGACGACTTGGTGAAGCTCGGCGCGGTCCTGCGCTGGCTCGAAGGCAAATGGACCCTCCTCCGAGCCGCGGCGGTGCGGCTGATTCTGCTGACCGGATGCAGGCCCGGCGAGATACGCCGCTTGCGCTGGCGCGAGGTCGGGCCGGACAGGCTCGCCCTGATTGGCGCAAAAACTGGGCCAAGGTACGGAAAAGGGATACACGTGTCAGAGTCCTTCGGCAGAGGCGTCGCGGCCGAAGGCCAGCACCCCGTCGGGTGGCCGACGCCGGGGTGTAGTTCCGGGACCAATCGAGCCCAACTCGCTGGCGCTGTACAGTCCCTTGATGGGACAGCCCCGTGCCCTCAGCACTTGGCGCGGACATTCCGCCTAGGGGCGCCCCGGATGTTGAACAGGCTCGGGCACAGAAGCGCGCCGTAGAACGGGGGGTGGCCCGGTGAACTTGCGTTCCGGCGGACCAGTTGGCGAGCCTTCGCTGTTTGTATGTGCAGCTAGGGTGCCAGGACACCGTTCATGTTGAGCGAAAGCCCGACGTGTGGGACGGGTCCCGTTGGACCGATACCAACGCACGCCATAGCCTACGAAACCGCCAAGCGAAACCGACCGGTCGACGTTTCTCTGACTTCGAATTCGCGTGCAACTTCGGCGGTAACACCCCCCGCTGCTCGGCGCGGAACATCATGGGGTGCAAGGATCTTGAGCACCCGGATAGCCGCGCCGGTGCGCTCCAGGTTGGCGGCATCGACGCCGTCACGTCCTCGCGGCCGATGCGATCCAGAAACCTGTGGCCGAAGGCGGGGATGATGCGCCCCTGAGGTAGGTACGCACGGTCTCGTGCCTCGAAGGCTTCCCGTAGGGATATCCGCGAGAGGTACGGTCGAACCGGGACTCCGACGGCGACATGGGCCGACCTCACTCCGGGCGCGGTGCCGAGGCTCTGTTTGGTTCTATCGCGGAGGGCCTTAAGGTTTTGGATTACCGTACCGGGCGTGCTAGTGTGGCGCTCAGGTTCGTTTTGCGAAAGCACCGGCCGCAAGAGTGCGGCCGGTATCCGGTTTCGCAGCCACGGGTGCGGTGATCTGCGAGCAGTCAGGAAGAGAGGGTTCGGTTACTAGCTGCCCCACCGAGTGGTTCGGCATTGACCTGAACGAGTGGCCGGACTCGAAAGCTGAAATGAAAAATATCTGTATCTCCCTTTTTCTCCTTCTCTCCCCCCTTACGCTCTCCGCCGGTGACCGCGTCGACTCTCTTCTGACCAATGTCTCGGGTAGCCCCTCGCAAGGTTACCCCTCCATATCTGAAGCAAAGAGAGGGTTGATTCTCCGCCTGAGGAAGTCACTTTGTCACATCGCCGGCAGCAATAACTTCTTTGGGGTCAGAGAGATTCTCAAGAACGCTGGCAAGCGCTATGTAGGCGAGGAAATCACCGTTGAAGCGGCCTATCCCCACATCTACTGCAACGAGATGATGGCCGCCAATATCGACCTTATAAGGGTCGCGGTCGAATCCCCTCATCTGGAGTTGTTTTGGGTAAACTTGGTGTATCACTTCGTCGAAGGCGATGCCAGCAACGCAGGCAAAACGATGTTCGTGAGGTTACCTATGTGCAAGCGGGACTTCGGTTATGGGTGCCTCGACGTGTTCGAGCACATTGAGAAGAACCGACGTATCCTCAGCAACGCAGTCAGCACTGGACAATACAATTTCTTGGAAAAGGTTTTGCGGAAGGGCCTGGGCCGAATCGGCGGTCCAATACGAGACGCTGCATTCTGCCGGGAGGTGCTTGACGAACCTCTCCACTGTCAGTAGGAACCGTGAGGCAATTCGTGGTGGCGAGCGGGATGGATGCGAGGTGGTCGGACGAACCAGGACCACAGTCCTCCACTTGTCCGTAGGCGCTCGCTTTGACGGGAAGATGCACTCGCAACCTCCTCTGGAACGCCGTTGTCGCGACCACAAATCCCTGCTCCAGTAGGTTGCGAACCGTCGTAGTCAACTCAGGGTGTTCGGCATGCCGAGCGCAGGAACGACGGGCACCGTATCGCGAACCTGGGGCAGTGGCACTCAGTATGGAGTCGGAGTCGGTTTTCGACATCGCGGCGGGTGATGCCTTCTGGCCATCGGAGGTGTGCGCGAGCCCGTTGCCTAAGACAATGAGCCACTCAGTGGCGGTACCTGCGCACGGTCGAAGCTATTTTGAGTCGAACCGTTGCCGCCCGCTCTCCCTCTGGCCACAAAACCGGCTCTGGGTTCAACCGCCCCGGAACGGTCTGTCGGAGCATACACCTAAGGCCGGAGCACCCCGTTGGTGTCGAGGTCGCCTTCGGTGGCAGGGTATCTGTCGTTACGAGTAGTGTGGAGCTGACTGTCCGGTTGACGCCGCTGGATAGTCGGCGCGCGTCAGGCTACCAGCCGACGGACGGAGACTCTGCTCGGGTGTAGTTTCTGCCATCAGGGCTTCGATGCGGTCTGCGACGCGCTGGGAGGCTTCCGGAGTTGGTCGACGATCCAGTCGGCGGCATAGCCCTCGGTGATATCGTCGTCGCGGGCGTGGTTCATGGG
>JAPPHF010000089.1 GCA_028821115.1 Deltaproteobacteria bacterium
GGGGACATCTCTGCTTTGTCAAAAGGGGACATTTTGGCTTTGGTTTGACAGTCAATAAGAACCGGAACGGCCCAAGTCAACCGAGGGGCTGCCGTCGCGCCATTGGGCGGGCATCCGAGGCCGCCAGGAGATCCGGACACGCCAGACGGCGCCGGTATCGGGTTCCACCGTGGCGAAATCGCTCCGGGCGCAACCGGGAACCCATAGTATTTCCTCACCCGCCAGGAGCAGGGGCAGGGTGCGGCGCCGGGAGCGCGGGACCTTCAGGTCGATGAAGAGGTTCTTGAGCTTCTTGTGTCCGGTCATGCCCAGGGGCTGGAGGCGGTCGCCGGGCCGGAAATTGCGCATCCGGAGCTCGCTGCCGTCGCGCTCCAGTTGCGTAAGATCGAAGGCCGCCTCGAAACCGCCTTCCGGACGTTCCCGGCTGTCGGAGCGCCACGCCGTGACCCGGACTCCGGCCTCGGGGATCTCTACCTCGCCCTCCAGCGGCAGCGCGTAGCAGTAGTCGTCCGCCCGGGAGCCGCCGGCGGACCGGACGAGCCGCACGGAATCATACTCCCGGACGGCGGTCCAGGAACCCGGCAGGGACACCATGCCGTGGGGCGCGGCCGCCTCGATGACCTTCAGGACGGCATCCACGTGGACGAAGCCGATGTGCCGCAGCGTCCCCCGTCCGCGGCCAAGCCAGAAGCGCAGCACCCGCGCCTGGAGGTCGGGTTCGAGCCCGAGAAAGGCCGCGCGGTCCAACGCGTCTCCCTGAGTGACCCGTGGATAGACCTCGGCCACCCATCGCTCCAGGAGCGCGTTGTCGGACCGCAGCATCCCGCCCAGGCGGCCGAGCCGCTCATCCAGGCCGCCGTCGCTGCGGTCCCGGAGCCCCGGCAGCAGGTCCAGGCGGATCCAGTTCCGCAGGTAGCGGGTCTCGCGGTTGGTGCGGTCCTCGCGGTGCTCGAGACCCCGGCGCTCCAGGAAGGCGAGGATGTCGCGACGGGAGACATCCAGGAGCGGACGGATCAACACGGCCTCTTCGGCGCCGGCGACGTCCCGCGCCAGGGGGCGCACCGCCGGCATTCCCTGCAACCCCTCGGGGCCACAGCCCCGGAGCAGCCACATGAACATGGTTTCCACCTGGTCGTCGCGGTTGTGCCCCACCGCCACCCTGGCGATTCTCCGTTGCGCCGCCACTTCGGCGAAGAACCGGTAACGCCGCTCCCGCGCCAACGCCTCGACGTTTCCGGAACGGCGATCCCGACCCGGCCGCGCCAGTTCCAGGCGCGTGAGATGGAATGGCAGCGACAACCTGGAGGCGATTCCGCGGACGAACTCGGCGTCGTCACGGCTCTCGTCCCCGCGGATGCCGTGCTCGGCGTGGGCCACCTCCAGACGAAGGCGGAGGGAGGCGGCGATCTCGTGGAGGAAATGCAGCAATGCGACGGAATCCGGGCCACCGGACACCCCCACCAGCACCGCGTCACCCGGCGCCAGCATACCGGTCCGGACCAGGGTTTCCGCCAACTGTTTGTCGAGGCTCATGGAGGCAGGAAGGTTTGTGGCCCCGCTTCGCGGGTGCTATTACCTTGAAAAATTTCAGGATACACCGCACCCGAGCCGCTCACAAACAAAGAAACCCAGGGAAAATCGCAATAACCCCAAGGAGCAACCGCATGGCTTCGCCGTTGAACCCGCCCAAGAGAACTCTCCTCGGACCCGGCCCCAGCAACCCGCATCCGCGTGTGCTGGAGGCGCTGTCGGCCCCGGTGGTCGGTCATCTGGACCCGGAATTCTTCAAGATCATGGAGGAAAGCAAGGCCATGCTGCGCTGGCTGTTCCACACCGAGAACGACCTCACGTTTCCGGTGTCGGGCACCGGCAGCGCGGGCATGGAGACCTGCCTCGTGAACCTCATCGAGGAAGGCGACACCGTGCTGGTGTGCGTGAACGGCGTCTTCGGCACCCGCATGGCGGACATCGTCGAGCGCCTGGGCGGCAACCTCGTCAAGGTCGAGGCCCCTTGGGGCGAGATCATCCGGCCCGAACAGGTGGAGCAGGCCCTCAAAGAGCACAAGGTCGACATCGTCACCCTGGTGCACGCCGAGACCTCCACCGGAGTATGGCAGCCGGTGGAGGAGATCTCCCGGCTCGCCCACGACGCCGGTGCCCTGCTGGTGCTGGACACCGTGACCTCGCTGGGCGGCTGTCCCGTGACCCTGGACGCCTGGAACGTCGACGCCGCCTACAGCGGCACGCAAAAGTGTTTGAGCTGCCCGCCCGGACTGTCGCCGGTGTCCTTCAACCAGGCCGCGCGCGACAAGCTGGGCCGGCGCAAGGACAAGGTCAAGAGCTGGTACCTGGACCTCACCATGATCGCGCGCTACTGGGGCGAGGACCGCGCCTACCACCACACCGCCCCCATCTCCATGAACTACGGCCTTCACGCCGCCTTGAGCGAGGTCGAGAAGGAGGGCGAGGAAGCGCGGTTCGCGCGCCACGAACTGAACCACCGGGCGCTGGTGGCTGGCCTGGAGGTACTGGGCATCCCCCTGGCCTCCCAGGAGGGCCACCGCCTGTGGATGCTCAACAGCGTCAAGATCCCCGAGGGGCTCAACGACGGCGCCATCCGCAAGCGCCTGCTGCTGGACTTCAACATCGAGATCGGCGGCGGCCTCGGCGCCCTCGCCGGCAAGACCTGGCGCATCGGGTTGATGGGGGAATCGAGCCGGAGGGAGAACGTGGTCGCGCTGGTCCAGGCGCTGGGACAGATCCTCAAGGACGAAGGCGCCGACGTTCCGGTGGCGGACGCGGTGGGCGCCATCGAGAGGGTCTACGCCGGCAGTTGACGGAACTGGTCCCGGTCGCCTGGACGTCCGGGTGGGGGATGTCATGAGCAGCACCGCCCAATCACGCAGCTTCCGCGACCTGGTCGATGACCGGGTCGACGAGGGGGTCTTCCGCGTCGACCGGGCCGTCTACACCGACGAGGCGGTCTTCGAGGCGGAGATCGAGCGCATCTTCGAGGGCGGTTGGGTCTTCCTCTGCCACGAGAGCCAGGTGGAGAAGCCGGGCGACTATTGGGCGACGGAAATCGGCCGCCAGCCGGTATACGTCATGCGCCAGACGGACGGATCGCTGGGCTGCTACATCAATTCCTGCTCCCACCGGGGCGCGGTGCTGACCCCGCTCAAGCAGGGAAACGTGAATGTGCTCACCTGCCGTTTCCACGGCTGGGTGTACGACCGCGGCGGACGTTGCATCAGCATCAAGAACGAGGAGTTGGGCTACGCCGCCGAGGAACGGGCGGGCGGACGCTTCGACCTCCGCCGGATCGGCGCCCTCGACTCCTACAAGGGGTTCGTGTTCGGGAGCCTGAGGAGCGACGTGCCCGCGCTCCGGGACCATCTGGCGGCCGCGGCGCGCTGGATCGACCTCCTGGCCGACCAGGCGCGGGACGGGCTGGAGGTCGTGCCCGGCTGCTCCACCTACGTGGTCCACGGCAACTGGAAGCTCCAGTCCGAGAACAGCGTCGACGGCTACCACGTGACCACCCTCCATAGCGTGTTCGCCGCCACCACGGCCCAGCGCGAAGCCCGGGATGCCACCGGCGGGATGGGACGGACCGAGTCCGGGCGCATCCGGGGCAAGGTTCCCAGCGGCACCTACGACCTCGGCAACGGCCACATGGGGCTGTGGGCGCAACACATTACGCCGCACGTCCGCCCGATCTACGAGGCGCGGGCGTGGCTCGAAGACAACCTCAAGCCGGCAGAGGTCGACTGGATCCTCAACCGCGGCCGCAACCTCCACGTGTTTCCCAACGTCATGCTGATGGACAACCCGTCGACACAGATCCGTCTGGTGAAACCCATCTCCCCCGCCTTGACCGAGGTCTCGGTCTACTGCATCGCGCCCAGGGGAGAGAGCCCGGCGGCGCGGGCGGCGCGCCTCAGGAAGTTCGAGGACTTCTACCTGACAGCCGGGATGGCGACGTCGGACGACGCCGCCGCGCTCGAAGCCGTCCAGAACGGCTCTACGGGACCGCCGAGCCAGTGGAACGACATGACCCGCGGCCTGGACGCCCTGGTCACCGGCCCCGACCAAGGCGCCCGTGACCTGGGCTTCGAGCCGGTGGCGTCCTGCCCCGACTGGGAACACGAGGGAATGTTCCTCGGTTTCTACCGCGCATGGCTCGATCGGCTGGAGAACGGGACCGGCGTCGCATGAGCGCGGACGGCATCGACGCCGGGCTGGAGCGCGAGGTCGCGGCGCTCATCAACCGCGAAGCCATGCTGCTGGACCGGCGCCGCTGGAACGAGTGGCTCGACCTCTACGCCGAGGATGCCGTGTACTGGGCGCCGGCCTGGGCCAGCGAGGAGGAGACCACCACCGATCCCGAGACCCAGCTCAACCTGATCTATCTCAAGAACCGCGGCCGGCTCGAAGACCGGGTGTTCCGCATCGAGTCGCGCCAGTCCTGGGCCTCGCTTCCTCTCGACCGCACAGTGCACGTCATCGGCAACGTGCTGGTGGAGAGCGCGGAAGGAGACGCGATCGAGGCCACCGCCAACTGCATCGTGCACGTCTACGGCAAAAAAGGGGCGGCGACCCGCGGCAGCCGCTACGACTTCGCGTTCAGGCGCATCGACGGCGCCCTCAGGATCGCGCGAAAGAAGATCACCTTCATCGACGACCGGCTCGAAGGGCCGGTGGACATCTACCACCTGTAGAGAGCTCCCTTGCTCGGTCTTCAGAAGATCGCTCCCGAAATGGGCGGCATCGCGCTACGCGAGTTGGAGCCGCGCGACCCGGGGCCCGGCGAGTTGTTGATCCGGGTCGGCGCGGCCGGGATCTGCGGCACCGACATGCAGATCTACAACTGGGCGCCACGAATGGCGCGCAGGATGGTCCTGCCACGGGTGCTGGGCCATGAGGTGTCGGGCACGGTCGAAGCCGTCGGTCCGGGGGTCAAAGGCGTCGCGGCGGGCGACCGGGTCAGCCTCGAAAGCCACATATTCTGCGGCCGCTGCCGGTCCTGCCGGCTCGGGCGCGCCCATCTCTGCGAGAACACCCGCTACCCGGGCATCGACATCGACGGCGCGTTCGCCGAGTACCTGACCGTCCCCGCGTCCATCGCATGGGCGAACCCGCCCGGCCTCCCGCACGAGACCGCGGCCATGCTCGAGCCGTTCGGCATCGCCGTCCACGCCTGCTTCGCGGGCGCGGGCGTCGCGGGCCTGTCGGTGCTGGTCAACGGTTGCGGACCCATCGGCCTGATGGCGGGCGCGGTCGCGCGTGCCTTGGGCGCTCGCAGAATCATCGCCTGCGACATCAACCCGCTTCGTCTCCGCGCGGCCGAAACCATGGGCGTCGACCGCGCGGTGGATGCCGGCAGCGAGGACCTGGCGAGCGTGGTGAACGATGTAACCGGGGGCGCCGGCGCCGATGTCGGCATGGAGTTCTCGGGCAGCGAAGCCGGATTCAACGCCGTCTTCGCCTCCCTCGCCAAGGGCGGCGACTTCCGGCTGGTGGGCGCGCCACCGTCGGCCATCCCGGTCGACTTTACCTACTGGCTGCTCAAATGTCCGATAATGCACAACATACACGGGCGTCGGATCTGGCAAACCTGGCAGCGCGCCACCGAGCTTCTCGCGGCCGGCGCCGTCGACCTCGCCCCCGTCCGAAGCCACGTACTGCCGCTCTCAGAGGCGCCGCGCGGATTCGAGCTGATCCGGGAAGGCGAGGCGCTCAAGCCGCTGCTCGTACCGGACTTGTAGCGCGCATATGTCGTCATCAAGGGAAGCGACCACGACGGTCTTTGCGTCGGGAAGCCGGTTACCTAGTGTGGTGTCTGGTTAATTCGCAGCATAATCTGCGGGTCTTTTTCGCCG
>JAPPHF010000050.1 GCA_028821115.1 Deltaproteobacteria bacterium
TGTGGCGGTCATCTTCATCCAGGGCGTGCTGGTGGAAGGGCTCCGGTTCATGGGGGATTGGCGCAGCATCGTCTTCGGATTGCTTATCGTGGTGGCGATGAACCTGAAGCCTTCGGGCCTGTTCGATGCCCGCACCGCGTATGTCCTGAGACGTACCATCGGCCTCGGTGGCGGAGAGAAGCCCCGTGCTTGAGCTGAGCGGCCTGTCGAAACATTTTGGCGGAGTCAAAGCCGTTGACGGGCTGGACCTCACCGTCAACGAGGGCGAGATCTTCGGCTTGATCGGCCCCAACGGATCGGGGAAGAGCACCACCATCAACCTGATCTGCGGCGTGTTTGCGGAAACCGCGGGCACGGTTCGATTTCGCGGGGACCTGATGAACGGCAAGCCTCCGCACCGACGCCTGCGAGCGGGTATCGCGCGTACGTTCCAGAACATCCGCCTGTTTCCGAACCTCACCGTGTGGCAGAACCTGTGGGTGGCCCAGAACTCGCGTCAGGACGTCGCCACGCAAGGCTTTCTGCCGCGCTGGTTCGGTGCGACTCGCCGGACGCGGCAGGAGATTGCCGGCCTTCTCGAGCTCGCCGACCTGGGACACAAGGACGACGAGCTGGCGTCGAATCTCGCGTTCGGGGAGCAACGCCGCCTGGAGTTCGCCCGCGCCGCGGCGGCCCGGCCGAAACTGCTGTTGCTGGACGAGCCGGCGGCGGGAATGAACCAGCAGGAGATCGACGATCTGAGCCAGCGCATCCGCCGTGTGCGCGATTCGGGCGTAACCATACTGCTGGTCGAGCACGTGATGGAACTCGTCATGGGTGTGACCGAGCAGATGGCCGTTCTCAACTTCGGACGCAAGATCGCATCCGGCACGCCCGGGGAGGTGCAGCGGGACAGGGCCGTGCAAGAGGCCTACCTCGGAACCGCCGGCTCGACTTCCCGCCCCGGCGAAGGGGGCGATTGAGCCCATGCTGAGCATCCGCGACATCGTTACCTCCTATGGCAATATCGAGGCCCTGCGGGGCATCAGTCTTGACGCGGCCGAGGGCGAGATCACGTGTCTGCTCGGCCCCAACGGCGCCGGCAAGACCACGACAATGTTCACCATTGCCGGGATCCTCACCGCCAGGTCCGGCTCCGTCGTCCTGAACGGCGAGGACCTGACGCGGCTCCCGGCCGCCAAGGTGGTGTCGCGAGGCATCGCGCTGGTTCCCGAGAATCGGCTGGTGTTTCCGGGCATGGATGTCGAGGAGAACCTCCGCGCCGGCGCCTACTCCAGACGGGCCTCCGCGGCGGAGATCGCGACCGACGTCGCGGACATGTATCGGCGTTTCCCCCGCCTGGAGGAACGCAAGGATCAGCTTGCCGGTACGCTGTCGGGAGGCGAGCAGCAGATGCTGGCCATTGCCAGAGGGCTGATGGCCCGTCCCAGAATCCTGCTTATGGACGAGCCGTCCGTCGGGCTGGCGCCGATGATCGTCGAGGAGATTTTCAACATCATCCGCGAATTGAACGCGGAGGGCGTCACCATCTTCCTGGTCGAGCAGAACGCCCGCATGGCGCTGGATGTGGCCCACAAGTTCTACCTCATCGAAGGCGGCAGGATCACCTTTTCCGGGTCGCCGGGCGAGCTGGAGCAGGACGAGGTCATCCAACGGGCCTACCTCGGGTCGCGAAAGGAGTGACACCGGGAGACGCGGGTTGATCGATTTCATCCAGAACACGGTCGACGGGGTGATGTTCGGCTCGTCCTACGCGCTGCTGGCGATCGGGTTCACGATCGTCTTCGGCGTGATGCGGCGGATCAACCTCGCCTTCGGCGCCAGCATCATGCTCGGCGCGTACGTGGGCACGTGGCTTCATGTGCACTATCAGGTCCCTGTGCTGGTCGTCGCCTTGACGACGATCGCCGGCACCGTCCTTGCCGGCATCTACATTGAACGCTTGTGCTTTCACGCCGTCCGCCGCGATGCCGCTCTCGCCTCCATGGTGTCGAGCTTCGTGATCTGGATGCAGTTGGAAGAAGCCTCGATCCATCTGCTGCCCGAGCGCACCTACGCTTTCCCCGGTCTGTTCGCGGCCGGCGCCTACGAGCTTGGGCCCTTTCTGTTCCGGGCCGAGCAAACGACGATGCTGGTGGTGGCGGCGGTCATGGTGGGCGTGCTGCACCTGCTGCTGCACCGCACCCGGTTCGGCGTGGCCCTGCGGGCGATCTCGGAAAACCCCCTGGCCGCGGCCTACATGGGCATCAACGCAGCCTGGGTCGTTCTGTGCGCCTTCGCGCTGGTATCCATGGTGGGCGGGATCGCGGGCTACGCCATCCTGGCCACCGACGAGCAGATCACGCCGTTCTTCGGCCTCTGGGCGACCTTCAAGGGCCTCATCGCGATGATGCTGGGCGGCATGGGTTCCCTCCCGGGCGCGATCGTGGGCGGCCTGCTGCTCGGCGTGGTCGAAGCGAATGCGCTTTGGTACCTGGGCACCGAGTACAGAGACCTGAGCGCGTTCCTGCTGCTGTTCGCCATGCTGGTGCTGCGGCCGGGCGGCCTCATGGGTCAACGCATTCTGGGTCGCGAAGAGCTGGCCTTCCGGCGGGTTTGAGCCATGGACGACTACGTCATCACGGTCCTGTCGAATATCGGCATGATCTCGTTCATCGCACTTTCGGCCTACCTGCTGCTGCTGACCGGTGAGATCTCCTTCGGCCAGCAGGCCTACTTTGGCCTGGGCGCCTACGCCGCCGGCGCGGTCACCGCCATGCTGCTCCTGCCGATCTGGGCGGGGATCCTCGTCGGCGCTTGCCTGGCCGGACTGGTGGCGATGGTCGTGGGAGCCTTGACTCTGCGGCTCAGCGGTCTTTACTTCTCCATCTCCACCCTGGCGTTCGCCGAGATGGTACGCCTGATTCTGTTGATCGTCCACGTCCAGGTCGAGGTCGAAGGGGAGATGGTGGGCCCGGCCGGCGCGGAGGGGTTCCACGGCATCCGCTGGATGTTCGAGCGCGACCTCAGCCTCGTCCAGTTCATGCTCCTCATATATGGCCTGTTGGCGCTGGTGCTGATCGTCCTGCTGCTGATGGAGCGCTCCCGTTTGGGTTCCGTTTTCCGGATGCTCGGTTCGGATGACCTGCTGGCCGAGATGCAAGGCGTGGACACCGTGCGCTACCGCATTCTGGCCGCGGGCGTGGCCGGCGTGATCGCGGGCATCGGCGGCGCCCTCTATGCTCACTTCACCACATACGTGGAGCCTCAGTTCTTCAACGTGATGCTCGGAGTCCATGCCCTCGCGTACGGTCTGATCGGTGGACTCGGCACTGCGTTCGGGCCGCTCATCGGCGTCGCCATCGACGTGGGGTTCCTGGAAGCGGTGCGGTTCATACAGGGTTACCGAATGATCGTGTTCGGCGGTCTGGTCGCGGTATTGTTGGTTTTCATGCCCCGGGGCCTCCTCGACGAGGAGCGAGTGCACTGGTTGAGGACACTCTTCGCGAGGCGAAGTCATGCTCGCTCTCAGCGGCGTTGAAAAACGCTTCGGCGCCTTGGCCGCGCTCGACGGCATCGACCTCGAGGTCGCGGCCGGAGAGGTTCTGGGCCTCATCGGACCCAACGGCTCGGGCAAGACCACGCTCCTGAACACGGTGACGGGCGTATACGCACCGAGTGCCGGACGCATCTCCTTCGAGGGCACGGACATCACCGAATGGAGGGGCCACCGCATCGCGCGCCTGGGGGTCGTGCGCACCTTCCAGAACATCCGCCTGTTTCCGACCATGACCGTCTTCCAGAACGTGTGGGCCGCGCAGCATGGCCGCATTCCCGGCGGGCTGCTCGGCCTGCTGCGCAGCCGGCCGACGCTCGACCGCGGCGATGTCGGAAGAGTCGACGAAGTGCTGGAGCGGGTGGGGCTGCTGAGGGACCGCGAGGTACTGGCCAAGGACCTGCCCCTGCCGGCCCGAAGGCGCCTCGAGGTCGCCCGCGCGCTGGCGGTGGATCCACGGCTGGTGCTGCTTGACGAGCCCGCGGGCGGCATGACCTCGGTCGAAACCGCCGACATGGCCCGACTCATCCGCGAGGTCGTCGCCCCTGGCCGCACCTGTGTGGTGATCGAGCACAAGATGGCGCTGGTCGCGGGTGTGTGCACCCGGCTTTGCGTGCTCGATCTCGGGCGCAAGATCGCCGAGGGAGGCCCGGACGAGGTGCTTGCCGATGCCCGGGTCCGGCAGGCCTATCTGGGCAGAGGTGGAGCGCTCGATGCTTGACGTACGCGGGCTGCACATCTCGTACGGCGGGGTTCGTGCCGTCCAGGGCGTGTCTCTGGAAGTGAGCACCGGAGAGATCGTCTCCATCATTGGCCCGAACGGCGCCGGCAAGACTTCGATTCTCAATGCCATCGCGGGCATCCGGCCGCCGGACCGGGGCGAGATCCTTTTGGACGGAAGGGCCATCGGCGGTCTGCCCGCGCACGCCGTTGTCGCCCGCGGCGTCATGCAGGTCCCGGAGGGGCGGTTGATCTTCGGTACCTTGAGCGTGGAAGAAAACCTCCGGGTCGGCGCCCACCAGCGAGGCGGGTTCATCCTTCGAAGCCGCGACCGTTCGGGTCTGCGGCGCCTGTTCCCCGCACTCGCGGACAAGCTGGACCGGCCGGCTGCCAGCCTGAGCGGCGGCGAAGCGCAGATGCTGGCGCTCGCGCGCGGGCTCGAGTCCGAGCCTCGCCTGTTGCTCCTGGACGAGCCTTCGCTGGGCCTGTCGCCGAAGCTGACCGAGGAGGTCTTCGAGCTGATCCGGCGGTTGCGCGATCGGGGGCTTACCGTGCTCCTCGTCGAGCAGAACGTGAGGCAGACCCTGGCGCTTGCCGACCGGGGCTATGTGCTCGAAAGCGGACGGATCACCCTCCACGGTGCCGCCGCGGAACTGCTGTCGGACGAACGGCTGGTGTCGAGCTACCTGGGCGTTTCCGTGGGCGCGCCGTCCCATCGTGTTCCGAACAGGTGAAAGAAAGGGGGAATCGTGATGAAGACCCTTCTGTCCATGGTGCTCGTCGCTGCCGGCCTGGGGCCGTGGCCGATGCCCGCTTTCGGGGCCGAACGGAAGGTCGCCGAGGTGGAATGCAAACCGGCGCAACAGAAACTCGTCTACGACTGCATGATCACCGTCAAGGGGAGAAAGAGCGGCAGCCCCATCGCGGATGCCGAGTTCACGGTCGGTGCCGACATGCCGTCCATGCCTGGAGCCCACAACGTTCGTCCGGTGCCCGCCGAACCGCACCGAATGCCCGGAATGTACCGCGCCCGCCTCCAACTGGAGATGACAGGCGAGTGGGCGCTCAAGCTCGACTTCACCAAGCCGAACCGCGATCGCGTGATCAAGAAGCTCCATTTCGGCGGAATGGCCGGACAGGATGCGTCCAAGTCGGGCATGTCCCACGGCGGTACGGGCAAGACCATGGGCCACGGAGATCACCAAGGAAAGACGAGCCCATAATTCCTCCCCTGCATCAGAGCCCGGGCGGTCTTTGACAGGGGCACGCACTTGTTCTACGAACTCAACTCATGACGCACACCACGGGGCCATCATGAGCTACAAGACAATTCACCACCAGGCCGACGTGCTGGTCATCGGCGGCGGCGCGGCCGGAGCCATGGCGGCGATCCGCGCGCGCGAGGCGGGAGCGGACGTGCTGCTGGTGGACAAGTCCGTGTTCGGGCGCAGCGGCTGCGCGGCGCTGGCCTCCGGCGCGTACATCACCTACATGCCGGGCGACGACCTCATGATCCACCTCGGCGGCCGCGGCGTGCTCACCAACCAGACCAAGGCCATCGAGGCCATCTACGCCACCCATGACG
>JAPPHF010000111.1 GCA_028821115.1 Deltaproteobacteria bacterium
CAACGACTCCCCATCTGAGACTGCTTGATCCCGCCGCAGTTTTCACACGGTCTGTCTTGGGCAGGCAACTGGACGACACGCGGTTGAGCGAGATCTGCATGACGGTGGAGGAGGTGATGCGGCGGGAGAAGAACCTGTGTCCGAACGTGGACTTCTACGCGGCGCCGATCTACCACATGATGAAGATCCCGATAGGGCTGAACACGCCGATATTCGCCATGAGCCGTGTGGTGGGGTGGTCGGCGCACATCATCGAGCAGATGGACAACAACCGCCTTTACCGTCCCAACTCACGGTACGTGGGTGCCACGGGCCTGGAGTTTCAGCCGCTCGACCGGCGCGGCTGAGCCGCCGAATTCATAATGAGTGGTTGTGGGACCATTTCCGTTCGTCCTGACCGTAGCGACGCCTAGCGGAGCGAAGTCGAAGGACACGGTCAACCTGGAAGATTCGAACCGATGGCGGAGCCGCGAACCGCACCGCAGGCGCTGGACGGCGTGAGGGTCCTCGAACTCGCGGGCGCCGAGGGAGAGTACTGCGGCAAGCTCCTGGCGGACTTCGGCGCCGAGGTGATCAAGGTGGAGCCCCCCGAGGGCAGTCCTTCCCGCCACGAGCCGCCGTTCAAGGACGACCGGCCGGGCTCCGATCGAAGCCTCCCTTTCCTCTACTTCAACGCCAACAAGAAGAGCATCACGGCGGACCTCGGGACCGAGGAGGGCCGGGAACGCGTGCGGAGCGTAAGCACGGAGGTCGACGTGTTGCTGGAAAGCGGTGCGCCCGGAACCCTGGCGGCCCTGGGACTGGGGTACGAGGACTTGCGCACAGCCAACCCTGGACTCGTCTACGCGTCGGTCACCGCGTTCGGCCAGACCGGGCCCTATAGCGGCTACCGCTGGTCGGGGCTGGTGGCGTTCGCCATGGGCGGGCTCATGTACGTGAGCGGCAAGCCGTCCGCGCCGCCCGTGAACGCGCCCGGCGCGCAGGCGTTCCTGGTGGGCTCGGCTCACGCCGCCCTGGCGATTCTCATGGCGCTGTGGCGCGTGCGGCGGGGCGGCGCCGGACAGCACGTCGACGTGTCGATGATGGACTGTCTGGCGGCCATGGAGAACATGGTCTCGCGTTCCGCGTCCACCGGCGTGCATCCGCGCCGGGACGGCACCCAGCACCGCTTCGCCACCCCCGGCACCATCTACCGCTGCCGTGACGGCTACGTGCACATCTTCGTGACCAACTCCCAACCCGGAGCCTGGGACCGGTTCGTGGACTGGCTCGGGCTGCCGGAGGCGCTGACGGGCGACGAGTTCGGCGATCCGGTCTACCGCCGCGCCCATGTTGCGGAGGTGGACCAGGTCGTGTCGGCAATCCTGGCGAACCTCCCCAAGGAAAAGGTCTACGAGGAGCTCCAGGACCGCCACATCCCGTGCGCGCCGGTGAACACGCCGCTGGAGTTCGTGCGCGACCGCCACATCGAGTCTCGCGGCTTCGTCGTCGATACCGTGCACCCGCGGCTGGGCCCCATGGCGTTTCCCGGCCGGGCCTACAAGACCGAGAGCTGGCGGTTCCGGCATCATGCACCAGCGGTGGGGGAGCATGAAGAGGTCGTGCTGAACGGCTTTGGGGCCGCGCCGGATTCACCCCGGAAGGGGTCGGCGGCTCCGGATTCCGAATCGGATCAGGCTCCGCGGACGGCCGCGGGGCCGGCAGACCGGACGGCACTGAACCGGCTGCCCTTGACGGGTATCCGCGTCGCGGACTTCACGCACATGGTGGCCGGCCCTTACGGCACCATGCAGCTCGCTTACTTCGGCGCCGAGGTGATCAAGATCGAGTCGCGGGCGCGGCCGGACACCTGGCGCATCCGCGAGGGCAACAAGGACGTGGAGGCGTCGCTGCCCTTCGCCGACCACAACCGCAACAAGCTGTCGGTGACCGCCAACCTCAAGACCGCCGAGGGCAGGGAACTGGCGCGGCGCATCATCGCCGAGAGCGACGTGGTGGTGGAGAACTTCAGCGTCGGGGTCATGGACCGCCTAGGGCTGGGTTACGAGGAGCTTCGGGCGCTGAAGCCGGACATCATCATGATCCGGCTCCAGGGGCTCGGCACCACCGGCCCCCGGAAGAACTACGTGACCTGGGGCCCGAGCCTGATGCCGTTCTCCGGCATGACCTGGCTTTGGAACCACCCGGACGGCGGCGCGCCGGTGGGATCCCAGACCTCCTACCCCGACTACATCGTATCCATTCACATGGCCTTCGCGCTGATGGCCGCGCTGCATCACCGCGCCAATACCGGTGAGGGGCAGTTCATCGACATCGCCCAGGGCGAGGTCACGGCATCGCTCATCGGGCCGGCGCTCCTGGACGGACTGGTCAACGGGCGCGCCGCGGAGCCCGTGGGGAACCGCGGCCACGCCGGCGTCCCCCACGGCTGCTATCCCTGCGCGGGTGAAGACGAGTGGTGCGTGATCTCGGTGGGGGACGATGCGGAGTGGCAACGTTTGTGCGCGGCAACCGAGAACGGTACGGGGCTTCGGGACGAGCGGTTCGCCACCGCGGCCGGGCGCCGGGCCAACGCGGCAGAGCTGGACGAGCTGGTGTCCGAGTGGACGCGGCAGCGGAGCCCGCGGGAGGTCATGGAGGCGCTTCAGGCGCAGGACGTAACCGCCGGGATGGTGTCGGACGGCACGACGCTGGTCCACGACCCGCATCTGCGCTCCCGCGACGCGGTTGTCGAGCACGACCATCCGCGCCAGGGCCGTCTCACGCTGCCGGGCATCGTGATGAAGCTCTCCGGGACACCCGGGGAGATCCGCCGCCATGCGCCGCTGCTGGGCCAGGACACACACGCGGTGCTGAGCGGATTGCTCGGACTGACCGACGAGGAGATTCGTCGCCTGGAGGCTGCCGGGGCGTTTTGACGCCCGTGTCGTGCAGAGGGTACGAAGAAACACGCGCAAGACACGCGAGGAGCAACATGGACCACCAAGCGATCATATTCGAGCGAAAGAACGGCATCGCGTACGTGACACTTAACCGCCCGGAGGTGCTGAACGCGCGCAACCGCCAGATGCGCGAGGAGCTCATCAGCGCGGTCACCGCCATCCGCGCGGACCCCGAGGTTCGAGTGATGATCGTCACCGGCGCGGGGGAGCGATCTTTTTCGGCCGGCCGGGACCTCAAGGAGGCGGCCCAGGAGAAAGTGGGGGTGGTGGCGGCCCGTCAGGCCAAGATGGAAATCGGCGACACCGAACTGATCGCCCGACTCAACAAGCCGGTAATCGCGGCCATCAACGGCTTTGCCCTGGGCGGCGGCTGCGAGCTGGCGCTGGCCTGCGACATCCGGGTGGCGGTGGAGGATGCGAAACTGGGGTTGCCCGAGGTTTCCCGCGGCATGATCCCGGGCAGCGGCGGCACCCAGCGTCTGTCGCGGGTGGTGGGCCTCGGCAAGGCGCTGGAGCTGATCCTCACCGGCAGCGTCATAGACGCCCAGGAAGCCCTTCGCATCGGCCTCGTGAACAAGGTGGTGCCGCGCGACCAGCTCATGGCGGCGGCCGAGGAATACGCCCAGGCCATCGTCACCAAGGCGCCGCTGGCCGTGATTTTCGCCAAGGAGGCCGTGCGCGAGGGCTACGAGATGTCGCTGGACGACGGCCTGCGCCTGGAGACCGACCTGTCGGCGTTGCTCCGGACCACATCGGACGTCAAGGAGGGCGCTCGGGCCTTCGTGGAAAAGCGCGCGCCGCAGTGGCGCGGAGAGTGACCATCGGTCTCGGCCTGACCGACGAGGAGATGACATGGCGGAATATGGCTCCGACCTGATCGTGGACATGCTCAAGAGCCTGGGGATCAAGTACGCGGCCTTGAACCCTGGAGCGAGTTTTCGCGGCATCCACGATTCGCTGGTGAACTACAACCACAACAAGAACCCGGAGATGATCATCTGTTGCCACGAGGAGATCGCCGTGGCCGTGGCCCACGGTTACGCCAAGGCCACGGGCGAACCCATGGCCGCAATCGTCCACGACGTGGTGGGCCTCCAGCACGCCTCCATGGCCATCTACAACGCCTGGTGCGACAAGACGCCGGTGCTGGTGCTGGGCGGCACCGGGCCCATGGACACCACCAAGCGGCGGCCCTGGATCGACTGGATCCATACGGCGCTGGTGCAGGGCAACTTCGTGCGCGACATCGTCAAGCTGGACGACCAGCCCATGAGCCTGGGGGCGTTGTCCAACTCCATCCTGCGGGGCTACCGGGTGGCCATGACCGAGCCCAAGGGACCGGTCTACCTGTGCTTCGATCTCGACCTGCAGGAGTCGCGATTGCCGGAGGCCATGGCCGCGGGCATGCCGGCGCCGGACCGCTTCCGCCCGCCGGTGCCGCTACAGGCCGAGCAGGGAGCCATCGAGGAAGCGGCGTCGTGGCTGTGCGAGGCGCGGAACCCGCTTGTCATCGCCGACTACCTGGGCCGCAATCCGCAATCGATGCTCTCGCTGGTGGAGCTGGCTGAGGCGCTGGGAGCCGCGGTGGTGGACCGGGGCGCACGCCACAACTTCCCCAACACCCATCCGCTGGACCTGAGCGGCAAGGAGAAGGAGATGGTGGCCGAGGCCGACGTCATCCTGGGGCTTGACGTCATGGACCTCTACGGCGCGCTGCACCGGCACGATGCCAGGACGCAGACCTCCGAGCCCGCCTTCCAGCCCGGCTGCAAGATCATCAACGTGACCCTGGCGGACTTCGCCATCAAGAGCTGGTCCACCGAGTTCATGGAGCTGTCGCCCGTGGACCTTCCCATCCTGGCCGACACGTCGGTGTTCGTGCCCGCCTTGACCGAGGCGGTCAAGCGGCGTGGCGGCCCCGACCAATCCGTGAAGGATGACCGCTGCCGGGCGCTGGAGCAGCGCCACCGGGAGATCCGCGAGGAAAGCCAGGCCATGCTGCGCAAGCGCTGGGACGAGCGCCCCATCTCGCCTCCGCGCATGTCTCAGGAGATCTGGGAGGTCATCAAGGACGAGGACTGGACGCTGGTGGCCGGGGCCTTTCGCGGCTGGCCGCGGCGGCTGTGGGATTGGGAGAAGCCCAACGCGTTCCTCGGCGGCTACGGCGGCGGCGGCCTGGGCTACGCCCCGGGAGCGTCGGTGGGCGCTGCCCTGGGGCTCAAGGACAGCGGCACGGTGTGCATCGACCTGCAGCGCGACGGCGACCTGCTCTACACGAACAGCGCGCTCTGGACCGCCGCCAGCTACAGTGTGCCGCTGCTGATGCTCATGACCAACAACCGCACCTACTACAACGACGAGGAGCACCAGGAGCGGGTGGCGGTGGAGCGCAGCCGGCCGGTGGAGAACAAGGGCATCGGCATGCGCATGGAGACCCCGCCGGTGGACTTCGCCACCCTGGCCAAGTCCTTCGGCGTTTACAGCGAGGGCCCGGTGGAGGACCCCGCGGACATCCAGCCCGCGGTGAGGCGCGCGCTGACCGTGGTCAAGGAAGAGCGCAAGCCAGCGCTGGTGGACGTGATCATACAGTCGATCTAAGGAGATGGCGTCCTTCGACTTCGCTTCGCTACGCTTAGGACGAACGGGAAAGGATCTCACAACCGTTCGTCCTG
>JAPPHF010000183.1 GCA_028821115.1 Deltaproteobacteria bacterium
CCCGGCCGGGGAACTCGTCCGCTCGGGCGCGGTGGCCGCCGCCGAGGACCGTCTCCGCGAGCCTCCGCCACAGACCTTGTCGAAAGGCCACGCCGCGCTCATCGAAGCCATCTACCGCTCGGTCTACGTGATGGCCACCCTCAAGCGGGACGAACTGCTCGACGCAAAACGCGACCAGGAAGTCGATGATCTGGTCGCCGCGGCCCACAGGACGATGGCGGAGACCATGGACGATGGCCCGGCGTGAGTGAAGCAGGGTTGGAGGAATACAGCGATCATGAGAACCGGTGAACCCTCATCCCTCATCCGCAAGCGCATGGCGCCCGGAAATGCGCGAATGGAGACGGGACAGCCCTCGCTCAGAGCTCGAGATCCATCTCGATGCGCTTCCCGCGGGCGGGCGGCTCGGGCTCCGGTGCCTTGTCCCGGGACACTGTTGGCTCGATCTCCCTCTCCGGCGAAGCCGGCGCGGATTCCTCCGGGCTCTGCCGTTCCGGTTCGGGCAAGGCTTTCCCATCCCTTTCGTGCCCTGGCTGGACGGCCTCGCCGATGCCTTCGAGCGCGGAGATGCGCTCTCCGGTCACCGACTCCAGGCGGTCTTTGAGCGCCTTGGCGTCGTCGGTGACCAGTTCCGCCCGGTCGCGCGCCCGCGAGACCTCCACGTAGAACGACTTGGCCGTGGTCAGGCGGGGGTGGTTCGCCTCCATGGCGGCGATCACGTTGTCCACCGTGCGCCCCTGAAAAGAGTGCACGGTCGAGGCCCATGCGTGATCCAGATGGCGCAGTTGCGGATCGCCCGGGGCAAGCGTGAGCTTGCGGCCCTCCTCCAGCATGAACGTCACCCGCCCGTTCCCGACGCCCAGGACCTCGGCCGCGCCGCTGTTGACCAATCCGAGCCCCTTGTCGTTGCGGGTCCAGCGGACGCGGTCGCCGGCCCGAAGCTCGACGGTGTCGGTCCGGTAGACCTCGGTTCCGCCCCGCCGCCCGCCGATCTCCGACGGCTTCCAGGCAACGGCCGAGCCGTTGGGGCCTTCGAGACGGACGATTCTCTTTTCGTGATCGACGCTTTGGACGCGCCGCTCGTTGCCCTTCTCCACCCCGAGACGTTTATAGGAACGGTGAAATGCGACCACCTCACCGGGCGCATAGTTGGAGACGAGCGTCTTCTCCGCGTTGGTGTAACCCTTCGAGACCAGCCGCCGGGTTTGCAGGGCCGGCCCGGCAATGCGCCCCTCGCGGGCCAGGCGCTCGCGGATGTGGGCGTTGATCCCCTCGCGCAGCTCGTGGCTCGGGGCCATCACCCCGGTGCGCTCCCGCAACTCGGGCGAGAGCTTCAACCAGCGCGCCGCCACCGCCCCTGCGATGTTGCCGGGTTTCACTTCCGCCACGTTGCTGCCCAGCTTGTCGAACGCCCTGCCGATCTCCCCCGCGAGGCTCGCCTCCACCGCGGCCTTGAGGTCCGGGTCGCGCTGGCGCAGGATCTCGTCCATGACCGCGGTCTTCATGCCCGCCTGCTGCAACTGCGCGAAGGGTTTGCCGGCATCCACCGCGTCCAGCTGCTTGGCATCGCCCACCAGCACGAGCTTCGGGATGCGCAGCTCGCCCGCGATCCTCAGCAGGTCGCGGACCTGGACCGTGGATGCAAGCGACCCCTCGTCCACAACGAGCACTGTCCTGGCGAAGGCGGCGCGCATCTCCCTGGCACCCTTCCTGGTGAGCCTGCCTTCGGCCACGCCCACGTTCCTTGCAAGGAACCTTTGTAAAGTCTCGCTCTCGATCCCCGACTCCGCCGCCAGCGTCCGCACCGCCGACGCCGAGGGCGCAAGCCCCGCCATGCGCCAGCCCTTCTTCTCAGCCAGCGCCCGTGCGCGGTCGAGCATCCGCGTCTTGCCGGTCCCGGCATACCCCTGCACGCCCACGGTGCGGTCCTTTTCCGAGAGGATCAGCTTCACCGCCTGCCTCTGTCCGGCCGTGAGCGGTCCCTTGCGAAGGTGCCGGTCCACCGTCCAGCCGCGCATCGGCGCCTTGCCCCGGCCCTGGCCGCCCCGCATGAGCGCGATGGCCTCCCGCTCCCCGGCCACCGCCTTGTCCGTGGTGAGGCCGCCCCGGCCCCCAAGGGCCGGCGCGTCGTGCAGGCGGCCCTCGCCCCTGAGCCCATCAACCGCCTGCTCGATGGCCTCGATGGACGCCGCGCCGGGACTGTACGCGAGCGCGGCCGAGAGCAGGTCGGTCCTGGCGAACACCGCGCTGCGCTCGGAGAGGTGAGTGATTGCCCACTCCACGGCCTCGCGCGCGGGGCCGGATCGCGCGGCGTGCTCGAAGAGGTCCGCCTGCCGCGCGGCTGTGGGAGAGCCGTCCCTGCCGGCTTTCTCCGCGCTGCCGCGCTCCCTGCCGTCCCGGCCGAGGCCCCGTTCCATTGCCGAGGCGGCCAGCGCCCTGGCGTCGAAGCCGAGCTCGGCGGCCTGCCTTGCCCATGTCTCGCGCAACGCATCCCGGTCCACGTCGCGCCTGGCCGCGCGGGTCATCAGCGCCGCGCGCCTGGCAAGATGCTGGTTCTCCGCGGTCCCGCCAAGGCCCCGCTCCTCCATCGCCGCCTCGATCTCGGCGCGGCGCGTCGAAAATGCCTCCACGGTGTCACGGGACACACCCGCGATCTCGAACCGCCCGTCCGAGTGGGTCCTCTCGATGCCGTATCCCAGTCTTGCCAGTTCCCCCGCGAGTTCGCTCCGGTAGAGCGCCCCCAGGAGCATCTTCGAGGCGTACAGGCTCTCGTTCGCCATCGTGTGCCACTTGCCGTCGGGGCCGAGCACCATGTTGGCGATCACAGAGTGGGTATGCAGCGTTGGATCGAGGTTGCGGGACGTCTCGTGCCTGAAGGTGGCGACTACCGTCTTCTGATCGCGCACCCGCGCCATGCGGCCGGTCGCCGGGTCCTGCACCCTGGTCTCGGCCGCGTTCCTCTCGAACCAGTCGAGCGCGCGCCCGACCGCGCGGCCGTGGGCCTCCACGATGCGCTCGTCGCCTCCAATCAGAGCGGCCAGCGACACGGACTTGGGAGCGGAGAACGTCAGGTCGCGGCCCGGACGGTGCCGGATCCCGCCGTCCCCGGTCCTGCGGCCGAGCCGAAGCCCGGAACCGTCCGGAATCTCGCCCTCCAGCACCGCCTTGAACGCGCCGGGGTCGACCGGACCCTGGAGACCGAGCTCGGCCGCTCCGCGGCCCGCCCACGCGCTCGCCGCCCGGTGCTCGGGAGAGTCCTTGGCGTAGTATCCGTCCCTCTCGTAGTAGCTCGCGCCCTGGGACGGGCTCGCCACCGCTCCAATCGACGCAACCATCAGATCCAGCGCCCGTAGTCCCGCTTGCGACGCCCGCGCTCAGCGGACGCCGGCGTGCTTTCCTTGCCGGTATCGGGTTCTCTTCGCGTCTTGACCGTAAGGTCCGCCTTCGAGGGGCGAGGAGGTTCGGGTTTTGCTTGCCGGTCGGCTGCCACTCGGCTCGGCGGGGCGGTCGCGGGCAGCGGCGAAGCGAACCGCGCCCGCGCCTCGGGCTGGCGCGCGGGCGCCTGCCCGTATGGGGAACGCCCAGCGTGGCGATCGTCCGTGGGCCGCCGGACCAGCACGAGGCACAGCAGCGCCCCGCCGAACCCGCACATGGCCCCCAACATCGCCCCGTCCCGGGTCGCCGCCAGAATATCCTGCCGCGCCCACCGCGCCTCGAGACTCAGTGTCATGCCGTAACGGCTCATGGTTTCGACGGCGCCGTCCGCGCGCCGGTACTCGACCGGCGCATTCCGGTCGAAGCCGGCGGCTATCAGGATGTCCGCGGCGGTAACCCTGGCGGCGGCATACCAGTCATGGCCCGTGGTGTCCCGCGCCAGCATGACCGCGCAGGCGAGGACCGCCATCGAGACCGCGCCCGCCGTCAAGGCCGCAAGGGCTTGCCGCCACAGCACGGGATCGAAGGCGCCCGTCCATCGGTCGCGGCGTCCGTGATCTGTCCGCTTTCCCAACACCGCCGTCTCCTTGCCGGGAACGTTCACACGCCCCCGCGCTTGCCCGTGGAACGCCGGATAATCGCCGCCGTTGACGAGTCCACGAAGGCGGTCCTGACGCTCCTGTTGGACTGGAACATAAGACGAATCAGAGCGCCTTGCAAGCTCGAATATTCAGTTAAATCAACAGGTTGACGACAAATGCGCGCTTCCACGCGCAGACCTGCGCAAGACCGCGAACGAACCTCAACATGTTCTGCGGAACCCTGGGCCTGCTTCGGACGCGAGGCGCGAAATGGCGTATCCAGCACGCCACGCTCTCGCTCTGTACTAGCCCAGTCATTGGAGGTAGAATTTCGGTTTATGGAGACGACACAGGCACGGTCGATCCCCGATGGCGTGCAACCGCCTGCCGCTGCCGATTCCACTTCATCGGGTCTCGGGCGGTCGGACCGGCGTTCACACCGGAGGATGAGCGCAACGTGACCAACGGCGACCTGAACTGGATCACGAACTACATCTGGGGCATCGCGGACGATGTATTGCGCGATCTCTACGTGCGCGGCAAGTACCGGGACGTGATCCTGCCGATGACCGTGCTGCGCAGGCTCGACGCGGTCCTGGAAGACGGCAAGCAGGCCGTTCTCGACATGAAGGCTTCGCTCGATGCGGCGGGGGTGATCGAACAGGATGCCGCCCTGCGCCAGGCCGCGGGTCAGGCCTTCTACAACGCCTCGCGGTTCACCCTGCGGGACCTCCGCGCCCGTTCCAATCCGCAGCAGCTCAGGGCCGATTTCGAGGCGTGGCTCGACGGGTTCTCTCCGAATGTGCAGGACATCCTCGACAGCTTCGAGTTCCGCAACCAGATCCCGCGTCTCGCCCGGGCGGACGCGCTCGGCGCACTGATCGAGAAACTGACCTCCCCCGACGTCAACCTGAGTCCCGATCCCGTGACGGATACGGACGGAACGGTCCGCCGCCCCGGCCTCGACAACCACGGCATGGGCACGATCTTCGAGGAGCTGGTTCGCCGCTTCAACGAGGAGAACAACGAGGAGGCGGGCGAGCACTGGACTCCGAGGGATGCCGTGCGGCTGATGGCGAAGCTCGTTTTCCTGCCCGTGGCGGACGAGATCGAGTCCGGCACCTACCTTCTCTACGACGGAGCCTGCGGCACCGGCGGCATGCTGACCGTGGCCGAAGAGACTCTGCAAGAGCTCGCCGCCGAGCACGGCAAGCAGGTCTCTACTCATCTCTACGGGCAAGAGATCAACGCCGAGACCTACGCCATCTGCAAGGCCGACCTTCTGCTCAAGGGGGAGGGCGAGGCCGCCGACAACATCGTGGGCGGTCCGGAGCATTCGACGCTGGCCAACGATGCTTTCCCATCCCGCGAGTTCGACTTCATGCTCTCCAATCCGCCGTATGGCAAGAGCTGGAAGACCGAACTGGAGCGCAAGGGCGGCAGGAGGGGGATGCGGGACCCGCGCTTCCTGATCGAGCATCACGGCGACCCGGAGTTCTCCCTGGTCACGCGATCCAGCGACGGTCAGATGTTGTTCCTCGCCAACATGCTGTCGAAGATGAAGCAGC
>JAPPHF010000013.1 GCA_028821115.1 Deltaproteobacteria bacterium
GCCACCGCGGCGGCCTCGGCTTCGTCCGCGAATACCGCATCCTCCAGGACGAAGTCCGCTTCTCCATGCGCACCGACAAACACGCCCTCGCCCCCCAGGGCATCGACGGCGGCCGCCCGGGCGGCACCGGGGGCTGCATCATCAACCCCGGCAGAGAGGACGAGCGCAGCATGCCTTCGCGGTTCGGCGACCAGCGGCTGAAGACCGGCGACGTGCTGCGGGTGGAGAGGCCGGGCGGCGGCGGCGTGGGAGCGGCCTTTGAGCGAAATCTGGAGGCGGTGCTGGACGATGTGCGGCAGGGGTACGTGTCGGTGGAGAGGGCGCGGAGTGACTACGGGGCGGTATTAGGCGGCCAAGAGGACGAGGTCGTCCTGGATCGGGCCGCGACCCGGGCACTGCGTGGCAAACAAGGTGACGGTGCCTGTTGATCCGGCACCGCGTAGCGACATGTCATGCAGTCGGTTTCTTGACCTTGGCGATCTGTCTCATTGCCAAGGCAGCCACGGCCAGCCTGCGGACATCTTTCCAACAATCATAGGATTGCAAAGCTTCGATCGTCCAATTTCCGGAATTTGCTTCGCCGCTCATTTGGTCAAGTTTACGGTCCAAAGACTGGAGTGCTAGTAGTTCGTCTTGTGTCAACTGGTTCCGTGACTCCGCGTCGGTAACGACCCAGCAATTGTCGTTGTAGTCGAGCGCCAGCTCATCGACCGCTCGGCAATCACCTGCCGCCTCAAGTATCGCAAGCTGTTCACTGGCGGGAAGTGCAAGGTTGAGGACTGCATCCCACAGGGTCGCAAGTTGTTCCTTCGATGTCGACTTGGGCATCGCGTCAATCTCTGTCAGATCTTGATGTGATCACGACGCGGGCGTCCCGAGAAATGATTACATAAATCTGTTCGTCCACACCCTTGATCCACCTGAACCTACCCATAGTGCACTGCTGTTCCGCACACCACTTCACTGATGGCGCGCGCCTTCGACACCGGCAATGACATTGGCGTCTACAATGTGGTGGAATGCTCGCCTCCACCACCCTCCATGTATATCTATGCCGAGCTCGTCTGCTTGGTACTGAATAGGATTGCCCTGTTCATTGGTATCCCACCGAACGCGAATGCGATGTGCGCATTCGTACGGATCATCCGGAACGTGGTGGGAAAAATAGTACTCTGAAGTCGTGCTTCCAATTGCCAATTCCCCTGGGTTGTTGCTGTTTGGCATTAACACCGTGCTGCCAATCGGAATAAGACTAAAGCCGTGCAAGTATCCAGCTACGTGCCGAGGGATATCCTGCCAGTTGTAACAGTCAGCTACAGCCTCTGCCCCATCGTCCATCAGGTTTCCTACACCCGGCCAGCCTATGCGCACGAAGCTGTCCGCCAAGCATTTGCTGTAATAGCTGAAGAAGGTTTGCGGATATTCGGGAGGCTCCCCTGGAACGAAGCAGTTTTCTACATTAGGATTGTTGTGGGCCGTGTGTCCGTTTACTCTGATGAAATACACTTGTCGTTCCTCGGGTCACCGCCGGCTCACCGCCTCAAACAAATGCAACTGCGGCGTCTTCCCGTTGTCGTCCGCTAGCACGGGGTAGTTGGCGGTGAAGCAGGCGTCGCAGTAGCCGGTGGTGTCGCCCTTGAAGAAGGTGTAGAGGCCTTCGCGGCTGAGGTAGGCGAGGGAGTCGGCGCCGATGAAGGCGCGGATGCCCTCGACGGAGTGGACGGAGGCGATGAGCTCCTTGTGGGTGGGGGTATCGATGCCGTAGTAGCAGGGGCTGATGGTGGGGGGTGAGCTGATGCGCACGTGGACCTCGGCGGCCCCGGCTTCGCGCAGCATGCGGATGATCTTCTGGCTGGTGGTGCCGCGGACGATGGAGTCGTCCACCACCACCACGCGCTTGCCCTGGAGCACCTCGCGCATGGCGTTGAGCTTGATCTTGACGCCGAAGTTGCGGATGTGCTGCTGCGGCTCGATGAACGTGCGGCCGACGTAATGGTTGCGGATCAGGGCGAGGTCGAGCGGGATGCCGGACTGCTCGGCATAGCCGATCGCAGCGGGGACGCCGGAATCGGGTACCGGAGTCACCAGATCGGCGTCCACGTGGCTTTCCCGGGCAAGCTGGCGGCCCAGCTCCTTTCGGTACTGGTAGACGCTGTGGCCGAAGACGTTGCTGTCGGGCCGGGAAAAGTAGATGGACTCGAAGATGCACCGGGCGGGCGACGTCTCCGGAAAAGGCTTGAGGGACTCCATGCCGCCGGGGCCGACGACCAGCACCTCTCCGGGTTCCACCTCGCGAACGTACTCGGCTTCGATGAGGTCGAGCACGCAGGTTTCCGATGCCACCACGTAGGAGTCCGACTTGTCGGCTCGCGGGAAACGGCCCAGGATCAACGGCCGGAAGCCCACGGGGTCGCGGGCGGCGATCATGGTGTCGGCGGTCAGGAACACCAACGAGTAGGAGCCTTTGACCTGACGGAGTGCGTCGATCACCCGGGCGGTCAGGGTGGTCTCCCTCGAGGTGGCGATGAGGTGGATGATCACCTCGGTGTCGGAGGTGGACTGGAAGATGGAGCCGGACTCCTCAAGCTGCTCCCGGAGTTGGTTGGCGTTGATCAGGTTGCCGTTGTGGGACACGGCGATGGGTCCGTTAGCGTACTCCACCACGAACGGCTGGGCGTTCTTGATGTCGGTGTGCCCGGCGGTGGAATAGCGGTTGTGGCCAATGGCCGAGGTACCCTGCAGGTTCTTGATGATATCTTCGTTGAAGACATCGGCCACCAGCCCCATCTGGCGGTGGGAGATGAGGGCGCCGCCGTCGGATGACACGATACCCGAGGACTCCTGGCCGCGGTGCTGCAGCGCATAGAGCCCCAGGTACACCATGTTGGCGGCTTCGGGGTGGCCATGGACTCCGACCACCGCGCATTCTTCATGGAACTTGTCGAACATGACGTCCCTGTCCCAAGCAAGGCGTTAGAAACCCGCCCCTACGACCTGTTTGGCCTGCCAAACGCTACTCCATCCGTATAAGTTTCACTTAACACAGCGCTCCAATGCCGTCGACCAGAGATTCTTGAGGTGGTCCACGCGAGCCCGCACCATGTTGCCAATCACCAACCGTGTTCCACCTACGCGGCCAATGACCTCACATGAGGTATTCTCCGTCGATGCCAACTCCTGGAGCCGGGCGTAGTCCTGTTTCTTCAACGATACCACGATTCGCGACTGTGACTCGCCGAAAAGAAGCACGTCCGGGCGGCCTTCCGGCTCCACGTCGATGACCGCTCCTATCCCTGGGTCGCCGAAGCACGCCTCGGCCAGAGCCACGGCCAGGCCGCCCTCGGAGACGTCGTGGGCCGAGGACAAAAGGCCCGCCTCCACGGCCGCGCGACAGGTCCGTTGGACTCCCCTTTCCAGCGTGAGATCCATCGCGGGCGGCCTCCCGGCCACCCGATCGTGGACCACCTTGAGATACTCGCTGCCGCCCAGCTCGCCGCGGTTCGAACCCAGCAGCACCACCAAGTCACCTTCCTCCTTGAACCAGGGCCTGGCGATGCGCTCGACGTCCTCCAGGAGGCCCACCATGGCCACCGTGGGCGTGGGATGGATGGACACCCCCTCGGTCTCGTTGTAGAAGCTGACGTTGCCGCTCACCACCGGGATGTCCAGAGCCAGGCACGCCTCGCGCATGCCGAGGATGGCCTGGGAGAACTGCCACATCACCTCTTCCTTCTCCGGGTTGCCGAAGTTGAGACAGTCCGTCAGTCCCAGCGGCGTCGCGCCGACGCAGGCCAGGTTGCGGGCCGCCTCGGCCACCGCGGCCATGCCCCCCAAGTGGGGATCCAGGTAGCAAAACCGGCCGTTGCAGTCGACGGTCAGGGCGAGCCCTCTGGACGTGCCCTTGATGCGCACCACCGCCGCGTCGCCGCCGGGCGCCACCACCGTGTTGCTGCGGACGTAGTGGTCGTACTGCCGGTAAACCCATTCCCGCGAGGCGATGTTGGGGGACTCCAGGAGCTGCTCCAGCACCCGGTTCATGTTTTCGGGCTGCGGCAGCGCGGCCTCGTCCAGGCGCTGGACCTCGTCTTGCCGGGCCGGTCGCGCGGCGGGGCGGTCGTACGTCGGCGCCGCATCGGTCAAGGCAGCCACCGGGATCGCGGCCACCTCGCGCCCCTCCGACAGCACCCGGAACACCGGCTCGTCGATCACCCTGCCCACCACTACCGCATCCAGGTCCCAGCGCTGGAAGATGGCCTGCAACTGCTCCACCGATTCCGGGCGCGCCACCAGCAGCATGCGTTCCTGGGACTCGGACAGCAGGATCTCGTAGGGGGTCATGCCCTGTTCCCGGAGCGGGACGTGCGAAAGCTCCAGTTCCACGCCCGAGCCGCCCCGCCCGGCCATCTCCACGGCCGAGCTGGTGAGGCCCGCGGCCCCCATATCCTGGATGCCGACGATGGCGTCGGTCTTCATGAGCTCGAGACAGGCTTCGAGGAGCAGCTTTTCCGTGAAGGGGTCACCCACCTGCACGGTGGGCCGGCGTTGCTCGGACCCTTCGGAGAAAGACTCCGACGCCATGGTGGCGCCATGGACGCCGTCGCGCCCGGTCTTGGAGCCCACGTACACCACCGGGTTGCCGGCGCCGCTGGCCTTGCCGGTGAAGATCCGGTCCCGCTCCACCAGTCCCAAGGTAAATGCGTTCACCAGGATGTTGGCGTCGTAGCACTCGTCGAAGTAGATGTCCCCGCCCACGGTGGGCACGCCGATGCAGTTGCCGTAGCCGCCGATGCCGCCCACCACGCCGTTCACCAGGTAAGGGGTCTTGGGGTGGCGGACGTCGCCGAAACGGAGCGAGTTGAGGCTGGCGATGGGGCGCGCCCCCATGGTGAAGACGTCCCGCAGGATGCCGCCCACGCCGGTGGCCGCGCCCTGGTAGGGCTCGATGAAGGAGGGGTGGTTGTGGCTCTCGATCTTGAACACCACGGCCAGGCCGTCGCCGATGTCCATGACGCCGGCGTTCTCGCCCGGGCCGTGGATTACCCGGGCGCCTTGTGTAGGGAAGTGCTTTAAGTGTCTGCGGGAGCTCTTGTAGCTGCAGTGCTCAGACCACATGACCGAGAAGACGCCCAACTCCGTCAGGCTGGGCTCGCGGCCCAGAAGCCGGCGGATCTCGTCGTACTCATCCTCGGTCAGGCCGTGAGCCTGCACCACCTCGGGGGTCACGGGCGCGGCGTCGAGGTTGGTGCTTGCGGCGCCATTGCCAGGGGTTCCGCCCGCGGTGCCATCCTTGGTCGTGCCGCCGCTCACGAGCCGCTCCCGCGCCGGATCTCGTCGACCATGGACGAGAAGATCTTGAGGCCGCTCTCTCCCCCGAGCACGGCTTCGGTGGCGTCCTCGGGATGCGGCATGAGGCCGAACACGTTGCGCGCGCGGTTGCAGATGCCGGCGATGCCGTCCGCCGAGCCGTTGGGGTTGGCCTCTTCGGACACCTCGCCCGCCGCGTCCGCGTAGCGCAGCAGCACCTGTCCGTTGTCGTCGAGCTGTTTCAGGGTGGCGGGATTGGCGTAGTAGCGGCCTTCGCCGTGCTTCACTGGCATCTCCAGCAATTCGCCGGGCTCGGCCAGACGCGTGAACGGGGAGCGGTTGTCCTCGACCCGCAGATACACCCGCCGGCACACGAAACGTAGCGAGGCATTACGGGTCAGAGCCCCAGGCAGCAGCCCCGATTCGCAGAGGATCTGGAAACCGTTGCAGATGCCGAGCACCAGCCCGCCCGACCCGGCGAAGTCGACGATGCCCTGCATGACCGGCGAGAAGCGGGCCATGGCGCCGGCCCGCAGGTAGTCGCCGTAGGAGAAGCCGCCGGGCAGCACCACGCCGTCGCAGCCGCCGGGGAACGGGTCCTTGTGCCAGAGGGTGCGGACATCCTGCCCGAGCACGTTGCGCAGGCAGTGGAGGACGTCGTCGTCGTCGCAGGAACCGGGAAAAACGGCCACTCCCCAACGCATGCTTAGTGTCCTGTCTGGTCCATTCGCACGACAATCTGCTGGTCTTTTTCGCCGTCGGCTGCGTTGCTCTTCCTCGCGTGGTACCCGCCCTGGGGCGACCTACGGTCGCCCCCACTCGTCATCGCGCCTTGCCGACAACGAAAAATCCTGCGCATCTTGCCGCGCGAATGGACCAGACAGGACACTATTCCGCGGGTTCCAGGATCTCGAAGCGGTAGTCTTCGATGACGGGGTTGGCGAGGAGCTTGTCGCACATGCGCCGAGCCTGCTGCTCCGCGTCCTCGGCCGCAGACACGTCCATGTGAAGCTCCAGGTATTTGCCGACGCGGACGTCTTGCACCGCGCCGAAGCCGAGGCTGTGGAGGGAGTTCTGGACCGCCTTGCCCTGGGGGTCCAGGACTCCCTCCTTGAGGGTCACGAAGACTTTGACGAGCAAGGTGCGGTCCTAGCCGCCGGTGACCCGGCGGCAGACCTCCTGGTAGGCGTCCTCGACGCCGCCCAGGTCGCGGCGGAAGCGGTCCTTGTCCATCTTCTCGAGGGAGCCCTTCTGCCAGAAGCGACAGGTGTCGGGGCAGATCTCGTCGGCGAGGACGACCTGGCCGTCGCGCTTCCCGAACTCGAGCTTGAAGTCCACCAGGATCAGGTCCCGCTCGTCGAAGAACGCCGTCATCAGATCATTGATGCGGAAGGTGAGACGCTTGATCTCCGCCAGCTCCTCGGCGGTGGCATAGCCCAGCGCCAGGATGTGGTAGTCATTGATGATCGGGTCATCGAGCTCGTCGCACTTGTAGCAGAACTCCAAGATGGTGGTGGACAACGACTGCCCCTCCTCCAGCCCGAGCCGCTTGGCCATGCTGCCGGCGACGATGTTCCGGATAATGACCTCGATGGGAAGCATGTCCAGCTTCCACACCAGCATCTCCCGCTCGTCCAGGCGCTCCAGGAAGTGCGTCGGCACGCCGTTGTCTTCCAGGTGCTTGAACAGCACCTCGGAGATGGCGTTGTTGACGATCCCCTTGGAGGTGACGGTGCCGAGCTTCTTCTTGTTGAAGGCGCTGGCGTCGTCCTTGAAATACTGGATCATCTTGGCGGGGTCGTCGGTGGCGTAGAGCTTCTTCGCCTTGCCCTCGTACATGAACTCGCGCTTTTCCATGGCTCTCCTCGTGCGCCCCTTGGGCGCGTGTTGAATCCCGTCCGGCGCAGCCGCCGCTTCACGCTTCGCCGAACACACGGTCAAAGATCGCGTCCACGTGCCTGAAGCAATCCTTGAGGTCCCAGATTTCATCGATCTCGCCGGCGGTCAGGCTCTCCATCACCGTCGGGTCTTCGAGCAATTGCTGCTTGAGGTCCTTTCCCTCCTTGGCGGCCACGAGACCGTGGCGCTGGACGATCTTGTAGGCATCGTCGCGGGAAATGCCCTTCTCCACCAGCCGCAGGAGGACGCCCTGCGAGAACACCGCGCCGCCGCTCAGCGCGAGGTTGCGCTCCATGTTCTCGGGATAGACGCACAGGTTCCGGATCACGTGGGTCACCCGGTACAGCATGAAGTCCAGCAGGATGGTGGCGTCCGGGCCGATGACCCGTTCCACCGAGGAGTGGCTGATGTCGCGCTCGTGCCAGAGGGCGACGTTCTCCAGCGCCGAGACGGAATACGACCGCACCAGCCTGGCTAGCCCGCAGACGTTCTCGGTCAGGATCGGGTTGCGCTTGTGGGGCATGGCCGACGAGCCCATCTGCGTCGCCGCGAACGGCTCCTCGGCTTCCAGCACCTCGGTGCGCTGAAGGTGGCGGATCTCCACCGCGAACTTCTCGATGGAGCTGGCCAGCACCGCCAGGACGCTGAAGAAGTAGGCGTGACGGTCGCGCTGGATGATCTGGTTCGACACCGGATCGGGGGTGATGCCCGCGGCCTTGCACACGTAGGCTTCCACTTCCGGGGGGACCTGCGCGTAGGTGCCCACCGCGCCGGAGATGATGCCGCAACTGATCTCGCCGGCGGCGCCCTCCAGACGCGCCAGGTTCCGGCGCATCTCCTCGTGCCACAGGGCCATCTTGAGGCCGAAGGTGATGGGCTCGGCGTGGATGCCGTGGGTGCGGCCCATCATCGGCGTGTCCTTGTAGCGGAACGCCTGCTCACGCAACGCCGACAACAACTCGCGCACGTCCTCTACCAGGAGCGCGCTGGCGTCCTTGAGCTGCAGCGAGAACCCCGTGTCCATGACGTCGGACGAGGTCATGCCGACGTGCACGAAGCGGGCGTCGTCGCCGATAGACTCGGCCAGGCAGCGCAGGAACGCGATCACCTCGTGATGGACCTCGCGCTCGATCTCTCGGATACGGGCTACGTCGATGCGAGCGTTCTCACGGATACGCGCCGGCGCGTCCACGGGTACCTTGCCCATGCCGGCCAGCGCTTCCGTGGCCAGGATCTCGATCTCCAGCCACTTGGCGAAGCGGTTCTCCTCCGACCATATCCGCGCCATCGCGGGCCGTGTGTAGCGTTCTATCATCCTACTTCGATGTGTGACCGAAGCCTCCGGCGTCGCGCGCGGATGCCGGAAGCTCGTCCACTTCTTCCCAGCGCACCCGGGCGACGCGCTGGACGACCATTTGGGCGATCCGGTCGCCGCGACGGATGGTCACGGGCTCGGACCCCAGGTTGATCATAGCCAGTTGAACCTCGCCCCGGTAGTCCGAATCGATGGTGCCGGGGCTGTTCACCAAGGTTACGCCTTGTTTGAACGCCAAGCCGCTCCGCGGACGGATCTGGGCCTCGAAACCCGCGGGCAGTGCCAGGGCGAAGCCCGCCGGTATGAGCACCCGTTCCAGCGGCGCCAGCACGATGTCATCCCCGATCGCCGCGGCGACATCCAGGCCCGCCGAGCCCTCGGTCATGTACCGGGGCAACGGAACCGCCGGCTCGCCGTGCCGAACCCGCTTGATCGCGACCTTGACTTCGGCGGTGAACTCCGGCGTCGTTTTCGCGCCCAAGCGGCTCTCCTCCGCGGGTACCGACACGGGCGGGTTGAAGTCCGCCCTATAGTTGTTCGAATCGATCAGCGGATCCGGCAAGCTGCCGGAAGTCTGTTCGAGCAATCAGGAATCGATTGCGGATGCAGCCACCGAGGGCTGCACGGGATTGCCAAACGGTAGCCCTTCGACGCTGTGCCCGTCAAGGTCGCCCAGCACGGTGGCGGTCAGGGATCCGGCGACGAAACACTCGCGGGCCAGGGCCTCGACGGCGTCGAGGGACACGGCGCGGACGCCCTCGGCGATCTCGTCCAGCGATATCTGCCTGCCGTGGTGCATCTCGCACCGGGTCATGTGACTCATCCACGAGTCCGCGGACTCGAGACCCAGCAGGGTATTGCCGATGAGCTGATTCCGCGCCCGCGCAAGCTCCGCCTCGGTCACATCCCCCTTCGCCACCTTGAACATCTCCTCCAGGGCCAAGTCGATGACCTCCCGGGTCCATTCCGCCTTGGTGCCGACGTAGACGCCGAGGTAGCCCACATCACAGTACGAGGACAGAAAGGAATAGACCGAGTAGGCCTTGCCGCGCCGCTCGCGGATCTCCTGGAAGAGGCGCGAGCTCATGCCGCCGCCCAGCAGCGTGTTGAGCACGTGCGCGACGTAGCTCCGAGGATCGCCGTGAGGCAGTCCCGGCGCCCCGAGACAGATGTGCACCTGCCCCAGCTCCCTGGGATGCTGGAACAGGCCGTGGCCGATGTCGGGAGGAACGTCCGCGCCCTCCAAAGAGCCGGAAGGAAGCGCGCCAAACTCGCCGGCCGCCGCGTCCACCAACTCGGCATGCGAGAGGTTGCCGGCGCCGGCGATGATCACCCGGCCCGGGAGATACCTCTCCGCCATGAAGCCGACCAAGTCGGCGCGGGTGAAACCGTCGACCGTTGCCGCTTCCCCGCTGATCGGCCGGCCCAGCGGGTGGTCCCCGAAATAGTCGCGGCTGAACAGGTCGTGGACGAAGTCCTCGGGGTTCTCGTCCGCGGAGGCGATCTCCTGGAGTATTACCGTCCGCTCCCGCTCGATCTCGTCGGGATCGAACACCGAGTTGAGAAAGATGTCCTTGAGGACATCCACCGCCAGCGGCAGGTGCTCGTCCACCACCTTGGCGTAGTAACAGGTGGTTTCCTTGCCGGTGAAGGCATTGATGAAACCGCCGACGGAATCCATCTCCTCGGCGATACCTTGCGCGCTACGCCGTTCTGTTCCCTTGAACAGCAGGTGTTCGACGAAGTGCGACAGTCCGCCCTGCCGGCGTTGCTCGTGACGGGAGCCGTTCTGCACCCAGACGCCGAGACTCACCGCCCGGGTCCCGGTATGCTGCTCCGTCAGAATCCTGATGCCGTTGTCCAGAACTGTCTTTTCGAACATCGGAAAAGATTCGGAGACGGGCGGGTTCTAAACCCGCCCCCTACAGGACTTGCCTGGATCGGGCGCAGGCGGGATCGAGCCCCCCCTACACCCGCTCGGACTGTTGCTCTTCCTTGAGGGCTTCTTTGCGGCTGAGCCGGATCTTACCCTGGCGGTCCACGTCCAGCACCTTGACCATCAGCTCGTCGCCCTCGTTGAGCACGTCTCTCACGCGGCGCACGTGGTCGTCGGCGATCTGCGAGATGTGCACCAGCCCGTCGGTGCCCGGAAGGATCTCCACGAACGCGCCGAAGTCCATCACGCGCCGGACGGTGCCCTTGTAGATCCTGCCGATCTCCACCTCGGCGGCGATGCCCTCGATCATGTCGATGGCTCTGCGGCTTCCCGCCTCGTCGACAGCCGCCACGGTCACGGTGCCGTCGTCCTGCACGTCGATCTTGGTGCCGGTGGCCTCGACGATGCCGCGGATGACCTTGCCTCCCGGTCCGATGATGTCGCGGATCTTGTCCGGCCGGACCTTGATGGTGGTGATCCGCGGCGCATGGCGGGAAACGTCCTGGCGCGCTTCCGAAAGCGTGGCGTCCATGATGTCCAGGATGTGCAGCCGCCCTTCCCGGGCCTGGTAGAGGGCTTCCTGCATGATCTCCCGGGTGACGCCGGTGATCTTGATGTCCATCTGCAGCGCCGTGATGCCGTCACGGGTGCCGGCCACCTTGAAGTCCATGTCGCCCAGGTGGTCCTCGTCGCCGAGGATGTCCGTCAGCACCCGCACTTCGTCGCCTTCCTTGATCAGGCCCATGGCGATGCCCGCCACCGGCGCCTTGATCGGCACGCCGGCGTCCATCAGCGACAGCGAGCCGCCGCAGACGCTGGCCATGGAGGTGGAGCCGTTGGACGACAGGATCTCCGCAACCACGCGCAACGTGTACGGGAACTCGTCCTCTTCGGGAAGGACCGCGAGCAGCGCGCGTTCCGCCAGGGCGCCGTGGCCGATCTCGCGCCGGCCCGGGCTGCGGAGGAACTTGACCTCGCCGGTGCTGTAGGGCGGGAAGTTGTAATGCAGCATGAACTTCTTGAACTGCTCGCCGTTGAGCGCGTCGACCCGTTGCACGTCGGCGGCCGTGCCGAGGGTGGCGACCACCAGCCCCTGAGTCTCTCCCCGGGTGAAGAGCCCCGACCCGTGGGTGCGCGGCAACAGGCCGACCTCGCAGGTAATCGGGCGCACGTCCTTGAGCCCGCGCCCATCTATGCGCTTGCGCTGCTGCAGCACGAGGTCCCGGAGCTGGAATTTCTCGAGGTCCTTGAAGGCCCCCTTGACCTCCTTCTCACGGCCGGGAAACTCCTCCGATCCGGCCGTCATGACCTCGCCGCCCACCTCGCTGATGCGGGCGTTGCGTTCCTTCTTGTCGGCGATGGTCACCGCCTCCTTGACCTTGTCCTGGGCGAGCTCCCGGACCCGCGCCGCCAGCGACTCGTCCTTCTCCTCGGGGGGCGGTACGCGCTTGGTCTTGCCAAGCTGGTCCTTGAGCTTCTGCTGCAGGTCGATGAGCGGCTGAATCGCCTCGTGTCCCTTGAACAGCGCCTCCAGCACACCCTCCTCGGGCACCATGGACGCGCCGCCTTCCACCATGACGATGCCGTCGCGGGTCCCCGAAAGGAAGATGTTGACATCGCTTTGCGGGATCTCGCTCAGAAGCGGGTTCATCACCCACTCGCCGTCGATCCTACCCACCCGGACGCCCGCCAGCGGTCCCTGGAACGGGATGTCGGATATCTCCACCGCCAGCGAAGCGGCGAACATCGACACCACGTCGGTGTCGTTCTCGCCGTCCGCGGAGAGCACGGTGACGATGATTTGCGTCTCGGCCTTGAGCCCGCCCGCGAACAGCGGGCGAACGGAGCGGTCGATCAGCCTGCAGGTGAGGATCTCCTTTTCCGACGGGCGGCCCTCACGCTTGAAGAAGCCGCCGGGGATCCGCCCCGCGGCAAACGTCTTTTCCTGGTAGTCGACGGTGAGCGGAAAGAAATCGATGTCTTCCCGGACATCCTTGGAGGCCACGGCCGTGGCCAGGACCACGGTCTCGCCGAAGCGTACGAGCGCGGCGCCGTCAGCCTGCCCGGCGACCTTCCCCAGGTCGATACATAGAGGCCGGCCGCAATAATCCAACTCTATCTTTGTGTGCATACAGGTATCCCCTCAAGGGTAGTGGGGGCTGAAGAGAAGAACGCGGGAAGGGACGCCAGCAGCGGGTATTCTAGCGGCGAATACCCAGGCGCTGGATCAAAGTCTGATACCTCTGAACATCCCTTTTCTTGAGATAATCCAGAAGCCGCCGCCTTTTTCCGACGAGCTTGAGCAGGCCCATCCGCGTGTGATGGTCCTTTTTGTGAGTTCTCAGATGCTCTGTCAGGTAAGCGATGCGGTGGCTGTGAATTGCGACCTGCACCTCAGGCGAACCGGTGTCGGTGTCGTGGAGTCTGAATTTCTTGACCGTCTCGCTGGTCTGCTCCCGAGCTGATTCCATCTGACCCTTTTCTTTCTCCCTTTTTCTCGTATTTCACATGGTTTGTAGCATACGGGTCCCGCGCCTGTAAAGCTGTCCGCTCAGGGGCGATCGTCGAAAACCCGCAGGAGCCGCCACGCCTCGGCGGCCTTCTCCCAGCCTATCAGCGCCACCAGGTGACCCTCCGGATCCACCACCCGGCGGGTGGTCTCGGCGGCCGCGGGCTCCGCGACCTCCGCCAGGGCGCCCTGGATGCCGCGCCGGAGCCGATCCGCCGCCTCCGCCCCCAGGACGGCGCAATCCAGATGCGCCAGGGCGTCGTTCAACGGCACCAGGGGAACGGCATCGCCGTCCTCGAGCGCCTCGAGGTCGTCCAGGAGCGCGGCGTCGGCGATCCGGAACCCGCCGGACGCCACCCGACGGAGACGGCTCAGGTAGGCGCCGCACCCCAGGGTGCGGCCGATATCGGCCGCCAGGGTCCTCACATAGGTCCCCTTGGAGCACGTGAGCTCGAACTCCAACTCGGCGTGGCCCACCTGCTCCAGCCGGGTGATGTCGATCCGGACGGGGCGGGGCTCCCGTTCCACCTCCAGCCCCTTGCGCGCCAACTCGTAGAGCCGGGAACCGTCCTTCTTGAGCGCCGAATACATCGGCGGCACCTGTTGGAGCGAACCGCTGAACTCGCGGCGCAGGAACTCCATCTCCGCCGGACCGAGGCGCGGTGGCTCGCGCCGAGAAAGGAAATTGCCGGTGCGGTCCTGGGTGTCGGTCTCGGCTCCCAGCGTAATCACGCCGCTGTAGCCCTTGTCCGCGTCCAGGAAATACTGCGCGATCTTGGTCCCCTCGTTGACAGCCAGCGGCAGGAGGCCGGAAGCGAACGGGTCCAGGGTGCCAAGGTGGCCGACCTTCCGCGCCCCGGTGATCCGCTTCGCGGCGGCGACGACCCGGGCCGAGGAAGGACCTTCCGGCTTGTCCACCAGCAGGATGCCGCTCCTGACCAGTTTCATGATCGCCCGCCCTACTCTTTCGGCGCCACGTCCTTGAGGATGTCGTCGATGCGCCGGGCCACGTCCGGCGCATCGTCGTAGACGAACTCCAAGGACGGGACGTAGCGGAGCTTGAGGTCGGCGGCGATACGGCCGCGGATGAAACCGGCGGCCCCGCGCAGGCCCGCGAGCGCCTCGTCCTTCGATGCAGCGCCGTCGCGCACCGTGAAGAAGATCCTGGCGTGCTTCAGATCGGGTCGGACGTCGACGCCGGTGAGCGTCACCCCCTGGACCCGTGAATCATCCAGCGTGTGCGCCAGCAGCCGCGAGACGAACTCGATCAGCAACTCGCCGACCCGCTGCGAGCGGGAGCTTTCCGTCTTTTTTCGATTCCTCATGAAATTCGTCGGCCGGCGCGAGAGGCCGGGCACGGGCGGGTTTGAAACCCGCCCCTATTCGTGCAGGATGCGGATGTCCGACTCGCCGAGCTCGGCAAGCCCCAGCCGGTCCACGAACTCGACCACCTGCCGAAGCGTGGCTTCGACGATCCTGGCGTTGCTGCCGACGACGCCGAACCCCAGCAGCGCACGCTGCCACAGTTCCTGGTCGCCGCACTCCGTTACCGAGATGTTGAACTTGTTGGAAACCCGGGCCTGGATCTTCCGCAGGACCGACCTCTTGCCCTTGAGGGAATGGTTCTCCGGCAGGATCAACGCGATCTTGAGAACGCCGACCACCATGACGCTGACGTCCTTCGACTTCGCGCCGCTTGCGCGGCGTTACGCTCAGGACGAACGGGAGGGCTACCGGTCCGCCGAGAGCTGGGCGCCCCCGCCGTCCACTCGCGCGGCTCCCCGCGCGATGGGGACCTTCTCGAATCCTTCGATGACGTCGCCTACCTTGACGTCCTGGTAGCCGTCGATGGCGATGCCGCACTCGTAGCCCGTTCCCACCTCGCGCACGTCGTCCTTGAACCGCTTCAGGCTCGAGAGCCGGCCCTCGTGCACCACCACCTGGTCGCGCAGGAGGCGTATCATGCTCGACCGCATGATCTTGCCGTCGGTGACCGCACAACCCGCGATGGTGCCCACGCCGCGGATATTGAACACCTCCCGGACCTGGATGCGGGCGTGGAACTCCTCGCGGAAGACCGGTTCGAGGAGACCTTCCATGGCCGAGCGGATGTCGTCGATGACCTCGTAGATGATGGTGTAGAGGCGCACGTCCACGCCCTGCTGCACCGCGAGGTTCGTGGCCTTGGGCTCGGGCCGCACGTTGAAGCCGATGACGATGGCGTTGGAGGCGCTGGCCAGGAGCACGTCGCTCTCGGTGATGCCGCCCACGGAGCCGTGGATCACCCGGATCTTCACCTCGTCGGTGGAGAGCCGCGTCACCGCCTCGTTCAGGGCCTCCACGGAGCCGTGGACGTCGCCCTTCACCACGACCCGCAGCTCCTTGACCTCGTTGGCCTTGATCTGGTCGTAGAACTCCTCGAGGGACACCTTGCTGGTCTTGGCCAGCTCGGCCTCCCGCTGCTGCGTCTCCCGGTACTCGGCGAACTGCCTGGCGCTGGCCTCGTCGGTGAGCGCCGAGAAGCCCTCGCCGGCCTGCGGCACCCCCTGAAGGCCCAGTATCTCCACCGGTACGGACGGCGTCGCGCTGTCGACCTTGCGTCCCTGGTCGTCGATCATGGCCCGCACCTTGCCGTGATGGGGCCCCGCGAAGATGGGATCGCCGACCTTCAGCGTCCCTTCCTGGACCAGCACGGTGGACACCGGACCGCGGCCCCGCTCCAGCTTGGCTTCGACGACCGCGCCGCGGGCCAGCTTGTTGGGATTGGCCTTGAGCTCCAGCAGGTCCGCCTGAAGCAGCAGCATCTCCATCAGGCCGGGCAATCCCTCGTGGGTCACCGCCGAAACCGGCACGAAGATCGTGTCGCCGCCCCACGCCTCGGGCACCAGGCCATGATCGGACAGGCCGCGCTGGACGCGTTCGGGGTCGGCGTCGGGACGGTCGATCTTGTTCACGGCCACGATGATCGGAACCTCGGCCGCGCGGGCGTGATCCACCGCCTCGACGGTCTGCGGCATGACGCCGTCATCGGCGGCCACCACCAGCACCACGATGTCGGTAACCTTGGCACCCCGCGCGCGCATGGCGGTAAAGGCTTCGTGTCCGGGCGTGTCGAGGAAGGTCACACCCCTGCCGTCGAGCCGTACGTGGTAGGCGCCGATGTGCTGGGTAATCCCGCCCGCCTCGGCGTCGGTCACGTTGGTGCTGCGGATGGCGTCCAGCAACGACGTCTTACCGTGGTCCACGTGGCCCATGATGGTGACCACCGGGGGCCTCGGCTCCCGCGCCTCCTCGGGATCGGTGACCTCGTGCTGGTCCTGGAGCGCGGTCTCGACGTCGAAGCCGACGTTCTCGACCTGGTAGTCGAACTCGTTGGCCACCAGGGTCGCGGTGTCGTAATCCAGCACCTGGTTGATGGTCGCCATCATGCCGAGGCCCATGAGCTTCTTGATGACCTCGCCGGCCTTGATGCCCATGTCCTTGGCCATGTCGCCCACGGTGATGGCCTCGTCCATGCGGATGACCCGCTTGCGGGCCGCGGGCACCGTGATCTCGGTCTTCTTCTGCTCCTTGCCGGGCAGGGCGCGCTTCTTCCGGAGCACACGGCCGCGCGGAGACCGGAACTCGCGCTCCTTGAGCTCGATGACTTCCTGCTTCCGGATGACCCGTTTCTTGCCCTTGGCGCCCTTGCCGGCCTTGTCCTGTCCGTCGGCTTCCGCCGGCTGCTGCCCGTCGCGCGCCGTCGCCGGAGCCGCCGTCTTGGAGGGCGCGGACTTTGCCGGCGCCGGTGTCGCCTTCCGGCTCAAGTCGATGCGGCCGAGGATCCGCGGCCCGGTGACGGCGGGTTGCCCCGGCGTTGCCTCGGCGTCCTCTTCCGCGGGGGCGGCTGCACCGTTGGCGCCGCTGGCGGCCGCCTCCGGCTCGAGCTCCTCTACCGAAGCCGGCGAAGCCGGCTCCTCCGCTCCAGCCTCCTGTCCGGTTTCCGCCTGAACCTCCACGGCGCCCGGAGCTTCGGTCTCGGCCGGCTCCTCCGTGTCGCCGGCGGCGGGCGAAGCGTCGACCTGCTCGGCGGCGGGCGCCTCGACCTCGATTTCCGCGGGCGCGGCTTCCTCGGGAGCTGCCTCGGACGGGGCGGCTTCCGCAGACGCGGCCTCGACGGCCGCCTCCGCGGCTTCCTCGGCCGCGGCTTCCTCGGCCTCCGCTTCCGGCTCCTCCCGTTCCACCGGATGAATGGGCTTGCGAGTGACCAGCTCGACCGTGCTTCTGCGGCGCCGGATGACGTTGGCGCGGACGCGGCGCTCGACCACCTTCTCGTGCGCCTGCACCTCGCCCATGTCCTGGTCCTCGGCCGTGATCGTGCGATCGACGACGACGCGTTCCTCGCCAACGGTGACCTTCGGCTTCTCCATGGCGGCGAGGGCCGCCTTGACCGCCTCGACTTCCGACTCCTCGAGGGAGCTCTGAGGCTTCTTGCCGCGGATCCGGATCTTTTCGAGTTGGGCGATGAGATCCTTCGGCTCGATCTCGAGCTGCTTGGCCAGTTGGTGCACTCTCACTTTGCTCATTTCCCACTCCGTTGGGCTCGAAGCCTTCCCAGCAGTTCCTCCCGATCCTTACGGGGCAGATCGCGACGGAACGCGCGATAGACGCTCTTCCGTTTCAGGAAAGCTCGCCAACAATCCTCGCTGTTATGCAGGTAGCCTCCTCGTCCCCTGAAATCTTCCGGTTGCAGGCCGTCCTCCGTCACCGTGATCCGCCGCAAGACAGCCTTGTCGTCGCGCTGACCGCAACCCAGGCAGGTCCGTACCGGCGAACGGGCGCTCATTCCCGGCGTGCCGCTTCAAGCCCCCTGCCGGGAGCTCGACTCCGCCTCCTCTTCATCCGAGGCCGCGGCCGGCTCCTCCACGGCTTCCGTCGCCGCGGCTTCTTCCGCCGTCTCCAGGGATTCGCCTTCCGCCGCCGTGGTTTCGCCCGCCGTGTCCACGGGATCGCCTTCCGTCTCGTCGGATTCGCCTACCGTCTCCTCCGCCCCGCCGGCCTCCGCCGCCTCCTCCTCCGCCCGCGCGGCCTCTTCCGCCTCCCGGGCCGCCCGCTCGCGCTCTTCCTCCACGTGCTGCGCGGCCGCCTCCAGGATCACCGAGGCCTTCTCCAGCTCGATGCCGGTGATCTCGTTGATGGTGGCCGGCTCGGCCTCCGACAGGTCCTCGGCGGACTTGAACCCCGACTGGTAGAGCAGCTCCGCCATCACCTCGCTCACGCCCGGGATCGCGGACAGCGATTGCCTTGCCAGCCGGCTCTCCTCGTCCGCCTCCGACTCGCTGCGGGCGTCGATGCCCCAGCCGGTGAGCCGGGACGCCAGCCGGACGTTCTGACCCTTGCGGCCGATGGCGAGCGAAAGCTGCTCGTCGGGAACGATGACCTCCATGCTGTGAGCGTCCTCGTCCAGCAGGATCTTGGTAACCTTGGCCGGGGCCAGCGCCCGGCAGACATACTCGGCCTGCTCGGGGATCCAGTGGACGATGTCGATCTTCTCTCCCCGCAGCTCCTGCACCACCGATTGGACCCGGGTGCCCTTCATACCCACGCAGGCGCCCACCGGATCCACGTCGGGGTCGTTGGAGGTCACGGCGATCTTCGCCCGGCCGCCCGGCTCGCGGGCCGCTCCCTTGACCTCGACGATGCCTTCGTAGATCTCCGGAACCTCCTGCTCGAACAGCTTGATCAGCATGCCGGGGTGGGTGCGCGAAAGAACGATCTGCGGGCCGCGGCTGGTCATCTCGACGCTGACGATGTAGGCGCGGATGCGGTCTCCCTGCCGGTAGCGTTCCCGCGGCACCTGCTCCTTCTCCGGCAGGATCGCGTTGGTCCTGCCGAGGTTCACGATGATGTTGTTCTTCTCGAAACGCTGCACGATGCCGTGCACCAGCTCGCCCTGGCGGTCCTTGAACTCGTTGAAGATGATCTCGCGCTCGACGTCCCGCACCCGCTGCACGATGTTCTGCTTAGCCGCCTGGGCGGCGATGCGGCCGAACACCGTGGCGTCGATTTTCATCAGCAGCTCGTCGCCCAGCTCCACGTCCGGATCCAGCGTCTCGCGGGCCTCGTCGAGATCGATCTCAAGGTCGGGGTCGGCGACGTCGTCCACCACCACCTTGGCCTCAAAAATCTCGACCTCCCCGATATCGGGGTTGTACTGAGCCTCGAAGGTCCGCTCCGCTCCGAACGTCTTCTTGGCCGCCGACACCATGGCCGACTCGATGGCTTCGACGAGGATCTCCTTGTCGATGCCCTTTTCCTTCGTCACCTGCTCGATGACTCGAACCAGATCCTGCTGCATCTCTATCCCCTAACCACGCTTTACCGGATCACCTTGATGACGCCCAGTCGTACTCGACGTTGGCCCTCACGATAAGGCCGAACGGGATAAACACCTCGCGCCCGTCCTGCAGCAACACGACACCGCCGGCGGCGGCGTCGTGCAGCGGTCCGAGAAAATTTCTGCGGCCGCCGATCATCTCGCCGGTATGGACCCGGACCCTCTGCCCGACGCACCGGGCGAAATGCTCCGGTTTCCTGAGCGGCCGGTTGATGCCGGGCGAAGAGACCTCCAGGGTGTAGGAACCTTCCACCACGTCATAGACGTCGAGGATATCGCTCAGCTCCCTGCTGACCCGGCTCAACTCGTCCACGCCGGGCGCCTCGTCTTCGTGCCGCTTCTCGAGTAGGTCCAGGTAGACGCGCAGCACGCGGCCCGATCTCCCCTCGTGCCGAAGCTCGATATCCACCACCTCCAATCCCTCACCCGCGGCCAGCGGATCCACCAACTCCCAGAGACGGTCCAGCGTCTCGCTTCTCGCCATCGGCACCTCAAATAAAAAAGCGGGCAAGGCGCCCACTGATGCCTATTCTTTTACAACAATGACGCGCCCCAATGCAAACCAGGAGTTCCCGAGGGCCCCTTCGCGGAGGCCCCGGGCGGGTTTGAAACCCGCCCCCGCACGGGCTATCATCCCGTGTCTGAAGCCACCCATGTTGAAGCCTCGGCCCATGCCCACCGCAACGCACCCAAGCGACGTTTCGGCGGCGGTTTCCTGGCAGGACGTCCTCACCAGCCTGGAAGACGCCGTCATGGTGGTGGACCTGTCACGTACCCTCTCTTTCGTGAACCAGGCCGCGGAAACCCTCACCGGACTTTCCGCGCGCAAGCTGCTGGCGAGGGCTTCCGACGACCTCTTCGGCGCCAACCGGTGGCTGCTGGACATGATCGACAACAGCCTCGGCCCCAACGAGAGCACCAGCCGGGCGGAGAACGAGTTCGTCAAGCCGCGGGGAAAGAACGTACCCGTGAGCGCCCTGGTGTCGCCCCTCCGGGATCAGGACGGCCGGCTCGCCGGCAGCGTGCTGCTCCTCCGCGACCGGACCCTGAGGCAGGCCATGGAGGAAGACCTGCGGCGCTCGGACCGGCTGGCCCTGCTGGGCAAGCTGGCGGCGGGCTTGGCGCACGAGATCAAGAACCCCCTCGGGGGGATCAAGGGAGCGGCCCAACTGATTCGCGCCGAGGTGGCGCACGACGCCTCGCTGCTGGAAAACACCGACATCATGATCCGGGAGGTGGACCGGGTGAATCAGCTCCTGGACCAGCTCCTGGACCTGGCGCGTCCCGCCGGACTCCAGGTGGAGCCGCTGAACGTCCACGAGCTCCTGGAGCACGTCCTCAGGCTGGAGGTCCACGCGGCGACCGCCGCCAAGGTCCGCGTCCAACGTTTCTTCGACCCCAGCCTGCCGATGATCATCGGAGACCGAAGCCGGCTGATACAGGTGTTCCTGAACCTGGTGGAGAACGCGCTCCAGGCCAAGCCCACCCGTGTCGCCGTCACCACGCGCATCGAGACGGACTTCTTTCTCCGCACCGGGCAGTCCAGCGCCACCAAGTTTGTCAGCGTGGACTTCCGGGACGACGGTTCGGGCATCGACGAGGACGACCTGCCCGACATCTTCTCGCCTTTCTTCACCAGAAAGCGCCGCGGCACCGGCCTCGGGCTGGCCATCTGCGACCGCACCATCAAGGAGCACGGCGGCCGCCTGGGAGTGGAAAGCCGACTGGGAGAAGGATCGGTGTTCAGGGTGTCGCTGCCCGCTCAACCCGACTAGTTGCCATGGAACAGGGCCGTATCCTGCTGGTGGAAGACGACGAGTCCCTGAGCCGCGTGCTCAGGAAGGCGCTGGAGGGCCAGGGATACTGGGTTGCGTCCACCGGAACGGGAGCCGAGGCTCGAAAACTGATGGAGGAGGCCGCGACCACCGCCACCACCTGGCCGCGCCTCGGGTTCGACGCCGTGGTGCTGGACATCGGGCTGCCGGATATCGAGGGGCTCGCGCTCCTGGACTTCGCCAAGGAATCCGGCCTGCAAATGCCGTTCATCGTCATGACCGCGCAGAACACCATGCGCAACGCCATCGACGCCATGAAGGCCGGCGCCTTCGATTACCTTACGAAGCCGTTCGACCTCGACGTCCTGATGGTGGTGGTGGAACGGGCGCTGGACCGACGCCAACTGACCCGGGAGCTCAGCGATCTCAAGAAGGAGGTCAAGAAACAGTACGAGCCCGGCGTCAACATGATCGGCACCAGCGCGGCCATGCAGCAGGTCTTCAAGACCATCGGACAGGTGGCCGGCACCGACACCACGATCCTGATCCACGGGGAGAGCGGCACCGGCAAGGAACTGGTGGCGAAGACGATCCACTACAATTCGCCACGCTGGGACAAACCCTTCGTGCCCGTGAACTGCGCGGCGATTCCCAGGGACCTGCTAGAATCCGAGCTGTTCGGCCACGAGAAGGGGGCTTTCACCGGGGCGTTGGAACGGCATCTCGGGACCTTCGAGCTGGCCCAGGGAGGAACGCTTTTCCTCGACGAGATCGGCGAGCTTCCGCTCGAACTTCAGACCAAGCTGCTGCGGGTGCTGCAGGACGGCTCGTACCGGCGGGTGGGCGGAAAGGACATGCTCCAGTCCGACGCCCGGCTGCTGGCGGCCACCAACCAGGACCTGGAAAAAGCGGTGCACGAGAACCGTTTCCGGGACGATCTCTACTTCCGCCTGAACGTCATACCGCTCCACATCCCGCCCTTGCGGGAGCGGAGCACCGATCTCCCTTCCCTGGTGGACTTCTTCATCGCCAAGGTCAACAGCGACATGGGTACGCAGGTGTCGGGGGTTTCGCCGGACGCGTTGAAGGAGCTCCAGCAATACGACTGGCCGGGCAACGTGCGCGAGTTGGAGAACGTCATCATCCGCGCGGCGGTGCTGTCGCCGGGACCGATCCTGTCGTCGAGGGACTTCGCCCTGTCGAGTGCGCCCGAACCCGCGTCCAATGACTACGACAGCCTGTCGCTGGAGGAGATCATCCGCGGCAAGCTCGCGGACTACTTCCGGCGCACCCGAGGCGTCCAGGTGGAGAACCTCTACTCCGTGGTCATGGCCCGGGTGGAGCGGCCCCTCATCGAGCTGACCCTGCAAGCTACCCGGGGCAACCAGATACGCGCCGCCCAGCTCCTCGGCATCAACCGCAATACCCTGCGGAAAAAGATCACGGACCTCAAGATCACCGTGAAGCGGGAGCCATGAGCGTTCTTCCGTCGCGACTCTACGCCATCCTGGACCCCGACCAGACCGGGGACCGTCCGTTGGCGCCGGTCCTCGACGCCATGCTGGCGGGGGGCGTCTCGGTGCTCCAGTTGAGGGTGAAGGAACGGCCGGCGGACGAGTTCCTGCGGCTGGCCCTGACCGTTCGCGAACGCACCTCCCGCGCGGGCTGCCTCTTCATCGTCAACGACCGGGTGGACATCGCCCTTGCCGCCGGCGCCGACGGCGTGCACCTGGGACAGGAAGACCTGCCGCTGGAAGCGGCGCGGCCGCTGGTGGGGGAAAAGCTCATCGGCGTCTCGACCCACAGCGTGGAGCAGGCCGAGGGGGCGGAACGGGGCGGCGCCGACTACATCGGCTTCGGGCCCATGTTCCCCACCCGCACCAAGGAAACCGGCTACGAGACCCGCGGCCTCTCGATGCTGGCGTCGGTGCGGCGGCGGGTGAGCTTGCCCATCGTCGCCATCGGCGGCATCACCGCGGAAAACGTCGCGCAGACGTGGAGCAGCGGCGCGGATGCCGCGGCCATGATCAGCTACCTCACCCGTGGCGGCGACGTCGCCGCGCGCGTGAAGGAGATTCTGACGCTCGGCTAGGACTGTTCGGCGTCCGAATAGCCTTCGTCCTCGCGCCCGGAGTAGTCCTCGAAGCGAGTGTACTCCTTCAGGAAAGTCAACCTGAGGGTGTCCACCGGACCGTTGCGCTGCTTGGCGATGATGATCTCGGCGAGGCCGGGGTTCTTGGTGGCGTCGTAGGCCTCGTCGCGGTAGACGAACATGATCACGTCGGCGTCCTGCTCGATGGCGCCGGACTCCCTGAGGTCCGCCATCACGGGATGCTTGTCGCCGCGTTCCTCCACCCGCCGGTTGAGCTGCGACAGCGCCACCACCGGGACCTGCAGCTCCTTGGCCAGGGCCTTGAGGGAGCGCGAGATCTCGGAGATCTCCTGCTCGCGGTTGGGCGAGTCGCGGTGTGCGCGCATGAGCTGCAGGTAATCGATGACCACCAGGCCGATCTTGCGGCTGCGGTCGCGCACCAGCCGCCGGGTCTTGGCGCGAACCTCCAGCACCGTCACCGCCGGGGTATCGTCGATGTAGACCGGCGCGTCTCCCAGCCGCCCGGCCGCCTTGACCAGCGCGGGGAACTCGGTGTCCCTGAGGTAACCGGTGCGGAGCCTCGAGTGATCCACCCGCGCTTCGGAGCAGAGCATCCGGAGAACGAGCTGTTCCATGGCCATCTCGAGGGAGAAGACGGCCACGCCGATTCCCCGGAACGCCGCGTTCACGGCGATGTTGAGGGCGAACGCGGTCTTCCCCATGCCCGGCCGCCCGGCGACGATGAGCAGGTCCGAGGGCTGGAAACCCGCGGTCAACCGGTCGAGGTCGCGATAGCCCGTGGCCACGCCGGTGACCATCTCCTTGCGCTGGTAGAGCTCGTCGACCTTCTTGATGGTCTCGGTCATGACGTCGCCGACCCGGACGAAGGACGAGCTGATGCGCTTTTCCGCAATGTCGAAGATGGCCTGCTCCGCGTCGTCGAGGAAGTCGTCGACGTCGCCGCGTTCCTCCAGGCCGCGGGAGGCGATGTCGGTGGACGCGCGGATCAGGTGGCGGAGGATCGCCTTCTCCCGCACGATGCGCGCGTAGTAGGCGATGTTGGCGGCGGTGGGGACCTGGCCCGCGAGCTCCGCGAGATAGGCGGATCCGCCCACCGCTTCGAGGTCGCCGTTGGCCTTCAGTTGGTCGCTCAGGGTGATGAGATCCACCGGCTCGCTACGGTCCCATAGATCCACCATGGCGCGGAAAATCTTGCGGTGCGACTCCCGGTAGAGATCCTCGGCGTTGACCAGCTCCAGCACCGTGTTGATGGCCTCGTTCTCGAGCAGCACGCCGCCGAGAATGGAAGCCTCGGCCTCCAGGTTCTGGGGTGGAAGCCGGTGGAGGCTTTCCGTCACGTCGGCCATGGGTCACCCTCCGCCGGGATCTTGCCCAGAGTCCCCGGGCGCCGTTCCGTGTTCCGCGGTCACCACCGTGTGGATGCCGCCTCGGACGTTGAAGTCGCCGGTGACGCTCATGTACTTGGGCGAACAGGCCGCCACCAGGTCGTCGAGGATGCGGTTGACCACGTCTTCGTGAAAGGCCCCCTCTTCCCGGAACGACCACAGATAGAGCTTGAGCGACAGCAGCTCGATGCAGCGCGGACCGGGAACGTAGCGGATGCGAATAGTGGCGAAGTCCGGCTGCCCGGTCTTGGGGCACACGCAGGTGAACTCCGGACACTCCATGGCCACCTCGTAGTCCCGGTCCTCACGCGGGTTGGGTATGGTTTCTATCTGCTTGCTGGGTTGCGTTGGCACAGTGCCCGCCTTTCATCCGCGGCGTGTCGACCGGTTCTCGGCGCGGACACTCAGGTCCCGCTCGATCCGGACGCGGGCGGGTTCAGAACCCGCCCCTACATCCGTTCCACCCTCCGCCTTGACTTGGCCCCGCCCGGACGCAAGACTCACGCCCATGAAACTTGACATCCACGTTCCTTCCATCGACGGCGTCGTCAGGGTCGAGATACGGTCGGTCGAGGAAAGCGGCTCGTGGGCCGCCTACCCCATCCTCGTCGGCGGCGCCGCGCTGGACGATGCCTGCCTTGTGCTGGCGCGCTCGGGTATGCCGCTTCGTTTCAGCGGCGAGAGCGCCGCCGCGGCCGAAACCACGGCCAAAGAGCACGTCCAGGCCCACTACCGGGTCCAGCGCATGATCTGGTGAAAGCCGCGCCGAAGGCCCCGCCCGACGACGCGCGCCATGACACAGGACACTAGAAACACGCGGGCGGCGTGTCAAGTCGCGGGCTGTTGCTGGGTCACGCAGTGGATGCCGCCGAGGCCGAGGATCAGCGCGCGCGCATCGATGCCCGCCACCCGGCGGCCCGGGAAGAGCCCTGCCAGCGTGTCCAGCGCGACACCGTCCTTCGGACCGCCGTAGAGCGGCACCAGCACCACGCCGTTGGCGATGTAGAAATTCGCATAGCTTGCCGGCAGGCGTGTCCCTCCGGCCGTCACCGGATCGGGCTGCGGCAGCGGAACGACGCGCAACCGCCGCCCTCCCGCAGCGGCGGCGGACTCCAGGCAGCGGTAGTTTTCCTGAAGGGCGCGATGGTTCTCGTCCCGCGGATCCTCCTCGACCACGCACACGACGGTCTCCGTGTCGACGAAGCGCGCGAGGTTGTCGACGTGCCCGTCGGTATCGTCCCCCGCCATGCCCGCCGGCAGCCAGACGATGCGCCGGAGCCCCAGCGCCGATCGCAGCAGCGCCTCGATATCCTTCCTGCCGCGGCCGCGGTTGCGGTTGGGATTCAGCAGACACTGCTCGGTGACCAGACAGCAACCGGCGCCGTTGACCTCGATGGAGCCCCCTTCCAGGACGATCTCGGGCGAGAACGCCGGCAGGGCCAGGGACTCGTTGATCCGCAGCGGCACGGTGTCGTCCGCCACGTAGTCGGGGTACTTCAGTCCCCAAGCGTTGAACCGCCAGTTGACCAAGGCCAACGCCGCCGGGGGCTCCGCGCCGGTGATGAAGGTCGGCCCGTAGTCCCTTATCCATACGTCGACGGTCGGAATGTGGTGGAAGGTGACTCGGCCCGTGTCGACTCCGCCTTGCCGGAGACGCGCGGCCGCCGCGGCCTCGGAGGATGCGTCGTTGACCAGGAGGTTGACGGTCTCGCCCGCGACCAGCGCACGGATCATCTCCGACCAGGTCCCCCGCACCCGCTCCAGGTCGGCCGGCCAGGTGTCGAGGTTGTGCGGCCATGCAAGCCACGTGGCGGCGTGAGGCTCCCACTCCCCCGGCATGCGATAGCCCGCGCCCCGCGGATCCGCCAACCGGACATCCCGTCCCACGGATCAATCCAGCAAGTGCTTGGTGAGGCCGCCGTAGGCGTCGATGCGCCGGTCCCGCAGGAACGGCCAGTTCTGACGGGCTTCGGCGATGACTCGGAGGTCGCAGTCCACCAGCAGGGTTTCGGGCTTGTTGGTCCCGGCCTGAGCCAGGACCCGACCGGAGGGATCGGCGGCGAAGGAGCCGCCCCAGAAGGTGATCTTCCCCTCGCGCCCCACCCGGTTGACGGCGGCCACGTAGACGCCGTTGGTCACCGCGTGAGACCGCTGCACCAACTCCCAGGCTTCGCGCTGGGTCCGGCGCTCGGCCCGGGCCTCTCCAGCGCCCCAGCCAATGGCGGTGGGATAGAAGATGATCTCGGCGCCGCCCAGGGACGCCAGCCGCGCCGCTTCCGGGAACCACTGGTCCCAGCATATGAGCACGGCGACTCTCGCATGGCGGGTCTGGAACGTACGGAAGCCCAGGTCGCCGGGAGTGAAGTAGAATTTCTCGTAGAAGCCCGGATCGTCAGGTATGTGCATCTTGCGGTACCGGCCCACGATCTCACCGTCCGCGTCGATGACCAGGGCGGTGTTGTGGTAGACGCCGGGCGCGCGGGCCTCGAACACCGAGGCCACGATCACCACCTCCAGCTCCCGCGCCAGGGGACACAGCCGCTCGGTCGTGGGACCGGGAACGGGTTCGGCCAGGGTAAAGGCCGCCGTGTCCTCGGTCTGCGGAAAATACCGGGACCGGAACAGTTCCTGGACGCAGACGATCCGCGCGCCTTCCCCGGCGGCCAGGCGGATGCGCCGGGCGGTGGTGGCAAGGTTGCGGTCCGGGTCTGCGACCGCCCGGGACTGGATCAACCCCAGTGTCACGCGTTGGCTGGTCATGGCTTCAATCACGCCGGACAGAGGGAACTGGAACACGCCCACCCGCCGGAACGCCGAGTGCGATTCAAGGCTGGTCGCGAAACACGATGTGGCGGGATTGGCGTCCTACGCCGCCTGCCGGCGGTTCATGGGCACGTAGTCGCGGACGTCCGAGCCGAGGTAGAGCTGGCGCGGCCGAGCGAGCTTCTGCTCGGGGTCCTCCAGCATCTCGATCCATTGGGCGAGCCAGCCGGAAGTCCGGGCGATGGCGAACAGCACGGGGAACATGCTCACGGGCAGTCCCATGGACTGGTAGATGAGCCCGGAGTAGAAGTCGACGTTCGGGTAGAGCTTGCGCTGGATGAAGTAGTCGTCCTCCAAGGCAATGCGCTCGAGTTCGAGAGCAATGTCCAGCAGCGGGTTGCGCCCGGTCACCTCGAACACCTGGTCGGCGATCCTCTTGATGACCTTGGCCCGGGGGTCGTAGTTCTTGTAGACGCGGTGCCCGAAGCCCATGAGGCGCCCTTCACCGGCCTTCACCCCCTTTATGAAGGCCGGGACCTTGTCGGTGGAGCCGATCTCCGCGAGCATCCGCAGCACCATCTCGTTGGCGCCGCCGTGGAGCGGCCCGTAGAGCGCGGCCGCCGCCCCGGCCAAAGCCGAGTAGGGATCGGTCTGGGAGCTGCCGACGTTGCGCATGGCGTTGGTGCTGCAGTTCTGCTCGTGGTCGGCGTGCAGGATGAAGAGCACGTCCAGCGCCTTCTCCAGCACCGGGTCCGGCGAATACTTGAGCTCGGTCATCTTGTAGAGCATGTTGAGGAAATTGCCGGTGTAGCTGAGATCGTTGTCAGGGTAGGCGTAGGGCAGTCCTATGGCGTGGCGGTAGACGAAGGCCGCCACGGTGGGAATCTTGCCCATCAGGCGAAAGACCTGCTTGCGCTGGGACTCCGGGTCGAAGATGTTCTTGGAGTCGGGATAGAAGGTCGACAGCGCCGCGATGGAGCTCACCAGCGTTCCCATGGGGTGGGCGTCGTACTTGAAGCCGTCGATGAATTTCTTGATGTTCTCGTGGAGTAGCGTGTGGTGGTTGATGTTCCAGCTCCAGTCTTCCAGCTCCGCCGCCGTGGGCAGCTCGCCATGGAAAATCAGGTAGGTGGTCTCCAGGTAGGTGCTCTCCTCTGCCAACTGCTCGATGGGGTAGCCGCGGTAGCGCAGAATGCCCACGTCGCCGTCGATGTAGGTGATGCGGCTGTGGCACGATGCCGTGTTCAGGAAGCCCGGGTCGTAGCTCATCAGCCCGAAATCGCCCTCGGAAGCCTTGATCTGGCGAAGGTGAGAAGCATTGATGGCGCCGTTCTCGATGGGGATCTCGTAGGACGTCCCCGTCCGGTTGTCCGTCACGGTTAAAGTGTCTGCCGTCATACCTCGTTCCTCTCCATTTACGATTTCGAAAGTAGCACTCTTAGACTATCCCCGGTGAGGGGTCAAGCCATATTGGGAGGCCATTCCGCTTGACATTTTGAGCGGATTTCGTTCCAGGAAACGGCCCCTGGAAGGGGTTTTTGGAGGGATTCCGGCACCGAATCGCGGGCGTCGGGCGGGACCCCTCGGGGATCGGACTCACGCCCCGGTGAGCCGCATGCCGCCGTCCACCGGCAGGATCGCGGCGGTGACATGGGAGGCGGCGTCCGAGGCCAGGTACACGGCCGCCTGGGCCACGTCCTCGGGCTCTCCGATGCGCCCGAGCGGCACCCGCGTGGCGTAGCGGGCGAGCTTTTCCGGGGTCGACGTGTCCACCATGGGAGTGCGGTTGGGGCCGGGGCAGATGCAGTTGACCCGGATGTTCTGGCGGGCGTGGTCCTCGGCCATGGCCTCGGTCAGCCGGACCATTCCGCCCTTCGAGGCGCAGTAGGCCGCGCGCCCCGCCTGCCCCATCATCCCCGAGCGGGCAGCAATATTGATGATGACGCCGCCGCCGCGTTTGACCATCTCCGGGATGGCGTGGCGGCAGACGTTGAAGACACCCTTCAGGTTGGTGTCGAGGGTCCGGTCCCAATCCTCCTCGGTGATCTCCGTCACCGCGCCGTTGGTGCGGACGCCGGCGCTGTGGACCACGATGTCCAGACCGCCGTAGCGTTCCACCGCGGCGGCCACCACCGCCGCCATCTCGTCGTGGCGCCGGACGTCGGCCGCGGTGAACATGGCGTCGCCGCCCTCGGCGCGAATGAGGGCCAGGGTCTCCTCGCCCTTGCTCGCGGTGGTAGAGGTCCCCGCCACCGCGCAGCCCTCCTGGGTGAAGGCAACCGCGATGGCGCGCCCCAGGCCCGAGCCGAATCCCGTGACCAGAGCGACTTTGTCTTCGAGTTGGTACATGGGTTCTTCCTTTCTGCCTGCATCGAGCGTCATTCCCGCGGAAGCGGGAGTCCAGGTGGGGTGCGGCGGAGAAGCATGCCGGTTTGCCCCCCTCCCCGCCCTAGATTCCCGCTTTCCGCGGGAATGACGACACGTGGGTCGCCGCCGTTCCCCGCGTTCAACTCCGGGCGTATTCCCGCACCGCGTCGTCGTTCAGCACCATCCCGTGCCCGGGGGTTTCCGGCAGCGTCACCCAGCCGTCCTCGGGCTCGGGCGGGTCCTTGTAGAGGGTCCTGGCCATGTGCCAGTCGTTCACGTGGAACTCGGTGCGCCAGCCGTTGGGCACGGCGGCGTGCAGGTTCATGTCGTAGTAGGCGCCGTTGCCGATGGGCAGGTCGAAGGCCTGCGCCACCGCCGCCGCCTTCATGCCCATGGTGAAGCCGCCCACGGAGCCGACCTGGATGTTGAGGAAATCCACGGCATCGGCCCGTGCCAGGCCCGTCAAGCCGTAGAAGTCCTCCCACTGCCCGGCGGCGATGGGAATGGAGGTTTGGCGCCGCAGCGCCGCCAGCTTGGCCGGGTCGTTCCTGAGAAGGGGCTCCTCGAACCACATCAGGTTGTAGGGCTCCAGCCGCTTGCACCAGCGGAGCGCCGCGTCGTAGCGCAGCAGGCAGGCGGCATCCACCATGAGCTCGACCTCGTCCCCCACGGCTTCCCGAACCGCCCGCACCCGGCGCTCGTCCTCCGACGGGTCGTCCTCCCGGTGCGCTCCGCTGGCGCCGCGCATGTCGATCTCGCCGTGGACGTTGACCCGTCCGACCATCAGCTTGAGGCGCTTGTGGCCGCGCTCCACCCAATGCCGCGCCGCCTCCACCAGAGCGTCCCGGCCATAGCTCCTGACGCCGAAGGTGAAGTAGCAGGGGACCGACTTCTGCGCTCCTCCCAGCAAACGCCAAACCGGCAGATCGTAGAGCTTTCCCTTGATGTCCCACAACGCCACGTCGATGGCGCTTACCGCGGCGTTCCACACACCCGGCTCGGCCCGGGGGTTGAAGCGCCAGCGCATCTCGTGCATGAGCCGCTCGTTCTCCAGGGGATCGCGGCCCAGGAGGAACGGAGTCAGGTCGGCCTCGATGAACCGCAGGATGGCGGATCCGGGACCATGGCCGATCTCCGCCGTACCGGTCAGCCCCTGGTCGGTTTCCACCCACACGAGGTCGACAGAGGCGGTCCGGCGTTCGTGGAACGGCAAGTCCAGGGGAATGTTCGCGAGCCGCGCGGTCTTGATGACGCTGATCTTCATGGTGTCGGGGTCTCCGTTCATGTCAGGGGAACGTCCTTAGACTACCCAACCCAAACCAAAGGCCGCAAGGGGAATAGGGCCGCTCCACCGGTCGGGCGGAGCGGAGCGGAGCGGTGTCGAATGAAGCGGTTTCAACCGCTAGTTGTCATCCGCATCGAAAGCCTGATGGCGCACGAACACCTCCGCATCCTGGGGCAGAAAGAACACGAGCCGGACTTCCTCAACGGAGGGCATCCTGGATGGCTTGGGACGACACTGCGGCGGCCTCATCCATGGGATAGCCGTAGATGCCGGTGGAGATGGCCGGGAAGGCCACCGTGGTCAATCCCGCCTCGGCGGCGATGCTCAGGGAGTTGCGGTAGCACTCGGACAGCTTCTCCTCCTTGTCCGGGCCGCCGCTGCCGTACACCGGACCCACGGTGTGGATTACGTGGCGTGCCGGCATCCTGCCTGCCGTCGTAAGGACCGCGCCGCCGGTGGGAAGGCCGTCCGCGTAGCGCGTGGCTCGGATGTCCCTGCACTCCTCCAGGATGGCCGGCCCGCCAGCGCGGTGGATCGCCCCGTCCACACCGCCGCCGCCCATGAGGGTCCCGTTGGCGGCGTTGACGACCGCGTCCACCGCCTCCTGGGTGATGTCTCCCACCTTCACGACCACACGGCCGTCAAGGAATCGCTCATGTGCCCTCATACTCCCCAGCCCCAGATCCGTCATTCGCGGGAATGACGAAACCCGATGCGGAACGGTGCCAATCGAAGTCGAGCAAAAGGCGCCAATCGAAACGGCTACCGCCACACCTGCCGCGCCGTCTCCACCACCCGCTCGAGCTTCCGCTTCTGGTCGTCCGGCGTGATGAGGTTGCCCACCACGTCCGAAGAGAAGCCGCACTGGGGGCTGATGGCCAGTTGCTCCAACGGCAGGAACCGGGCGGCGTCATCGATGCGCCGCCTCAGATCGTCCACGCTCTCCAGCTCCGGCACCTTGGTGCTCACCAGGCCCAGCACCACCACCGTGCCCTTGGGGACGAACCGCAACGGCTCGAAACCGCCGGCGCGTTCGGAATCGTACTCCAGCAGCAGCCGGCTGTGCTTCAGTCCGCCGAACAAGCGCTCCGCCACCGCGTCGTAGGAGCCCTCCCGGTGCCACATGCTGCGTTGGTTGCCGCGGCACAGGTGGATGCCGGAAACAGCGTCGCCGAAGGCTTCGAGGATACGATTGTCGGCGTCGATGGACCGTTCCAGGTTCACGTCCGGGTCTTCGCCCCGCTGCCGCATGGCCTCGAGCGAAGGCTCGTCGACGTAGGCCGTGTAGCCCGGCGCGTCGATCTGGACGTAGCGGCAACCGGCCTCCACCACGCTCGCCACCATGGTCTTCTCGATGGCCACGACGTCGGCGAGGAAGTCATCCACCGTGGGGTAGATGTCGCGCGAGTTCTCGTGATCGAAGCGCTGGCTGATGCGGTCCGGGCCGATGAGCGGTGACCTTGGCCGGGGTGCGGGCCACGGTGCTGACATGGCGGTACTCGTCGAGGGGGAGGTTGCGCGCAAGGCGCAGCCGCTCCGCCGCCGGCAGCCGGTGCCAGACGGGTACTCCGGCCTCCACGTCCCGGTGGACGTCCCAGCGCTGCAGCGCTTTTCCGTGCCGGGACTGATTCTCCAGAGTTTCAATGCGGGCCGCTACCGAACGGAACCCCTCGACACAGGCGCCGAAACTGTCCTGAAAATTCAGCCTGCGGAGCTCGCCGTCGGTGACCACCTCCAGGCCCGCGTCTTCCTGCAACGCCACCGCCTCCCGAATGCACTCATCCTCCACCACCCGTAACTCCGCGGCGTCCGCCTCGCCCGCATCGAAACGATGCCGCGCTTGCTTGAGCCGCTCCGGACGAAGCAGGCTGCCGATCACGTCGGTTCTCATGGTTGCCAAGTCGCTCATTCCGGTCTCCGCCCACCCCGCGGGATACTGCGGGCTCGCCTGAAGGTCGTTGAAACCGCTTCCACCCCCGCCTCCGGTAGCACGTAACAGGTGTGCCGGCCCGGCGGTCTCAAGCCGCTGCAAGAACTCCGTCTGCTCCATGAGCATGGCGTCTGTCAAGTCCTTGAAGGTGTTGTCCGGTTCCAGCCAGAGATCCGAGGTGAAGGGATCGCTCACCCTTGACTCCTGGGAAAGGAATCTGGGAAAGAGAAGGGAGAACCCCCCTTGACGGCGGCCCTACGACATCATGTTTTCATCACCGCATACATTGACAGCGGCTACCGCGATTGGGAAGGGTTGCCGTGTAACGACAGGCTGGGGGAGTCACAACGGTGAACGAAACCCAAGGCGGATCTGAAACCCCCGGCAATCGGACCCTTATCGGTCTCTTGATCGCTGGCTTGTCGTTATTCCTCGCCCTTTTTCATCTGTACACGGGTGTGTTCGGCACTCTGAATGCGATGCTGCAACGCAGCATTCATTTGGGGGTCGCCTTGGTGCTGGTTTTTCTGATTTACCCTGCGAAAAAGGGGGCCAAGGGCACGCCGGGCGTCTCCAATTACGTTTGCCTGGCGCTCACGATCGTGTCGATGGGCTATCTCTATTGGAATGTCGAGTATCTGACCCAGGAACGCATCTCCATGTTAACGCCGGCCACCTTGGTCGAGACGGTCCTCTGCATTTGCCTAATATCGGTTGTTCTCGAAGGCGTGCGAAGAACGCTCGGGATGCCTCTGGCCATCGTCGTTGCCGTGTTCATCCTGTACTACATCGTCGGCCCGTATTTCCCGTCCGACGGCATCGGTTATGCGGCGCTCGGCTACGAAGTCTTTATCGACAATCAATACCTGTCGCTGGCCGGCATGTTCGGCCTGGCGCTGGGCATCTCGGCCACGTTCCTGCCGCTGTTCATCATCTTCGGACGCATCATGCACGCCACCGGTTTCGGTGGGTTCCTGACGGACTTCGCCATGGGCGTCGCGGGACGCACACGGGGCGGGCCGGCGAAGGTTGCGATCATTTCCAGCGCGCTCTTCGGCACCATCAACGGCAGCGCCACGGCGAATGCGCTGACCACGGGCAATTTTACCATCCCGCTGATGAAGCGCTCCGGCTACTCGAGCCACTTTTCCGCCGGGGTCGAAGCCTCGGCCTCCACGGGCGGCCAGATAATGCCGCCGATCATGGGAGCGGCTGCCTTCCTGATGGCCGAGTTTGCCCGGATTCCCTACGTCACCATCATGCAGTACGCGATCTTTCCGGCGATCCTCTTCTTTCTGGGTATCTTCGTCACGGTCGACCTGGAGGCCAAGAAACTGCGGCTCAAGGGCCTCGCGAGCGACGAACTGCCGGACTGGAAATCCCAAGTCACGAAATATCTTCACTTGCTGGTGCCCATCGGACTCCTGGTATGGCTGATCGTCCAGAACCGCTCGCTGATGTATTCGATAACGGTCTCGATCATCGCCTTGTTCGTTCTCGCCTATTTGCGCAGCGCGACCCGCATGGGCTGGGGGGCGCTGTTCGACGCCCTGGTCGCATCGAGCCGCGACATTCTCGGGGTGGCGATGGCGACGGCGGCGGTCGGAATCATCGTCGGGATCGTCGGCTTGACAGGGTTGGGGATCAAGCTCTCTTCCCTGATGGTGGACCTGAGCGTCGGCAATCTGTTGGCGTCGCTGCTGCTCGCGTTCCTGGGCGCGATGGTCCTCGGAATGACCATGAACACCTCGGCGGTTTACCTGCTGCTGGTGGCGCTGATCATACCGGGATTGCTCAAGGTCGGTCTCGCGGTGCCGCAGGCGCACTTCTTCGGCTTCTACTTCGGCGTGCTGGCCCAGGTCACCCCTCCCGTGGCAGTGACCGCCTATGCGGCAGCAGGGCTTGCCCAGGCCGACCTGAACAAGACGGGCTATGCCGCGATCAAGCTGTGCGCATCCGGCTTCGTGGTCCCGTTCATGTTCGCGTACTCACCGGAATTGATGTTGATCGGCTCCTGGCAGGATATCGCCATCGCCATACCGTCCGCCCTGATCGGCGTCTACGTGGTGTCGGTGGTGGCGTCGGCGTACTGGCTGACGCACATGCGCTGGTATGAACGCCTGGTGGCGTTGGGTGGCGCCCTTCTGAGCATCTTCCCCGGAATCTGGTCCGATATCATCGGACTCGCGCTGATCGCGCTCGTGTTGGCCGGCCAGTTCAAGCGCGTCCGGGACGAGGACGCGCGTACCGACGCCCGGGAACCGTCGGAATAGCGTTGATGCGAGTGTCACGAAGTGAGAAAGGAGGACAATAGCCAGACCCTTTGGAATGCGTTCAATGACACGGCCCATATCCGCTGACCGTCAATACCAAGGAGGAAATGTGATGAACAAAGGGAAATCGGCGGCGCTCTTCGCCGCGGCTGTCCTGATCTCGATTTCGGTCGTGTTCTCCGGCATCCAGAGCGCGGCCGCACAGAGCAAGACGGTTGACTTCTTCCTGGCCACCTCCGGCCCCGGCAGTTCGTTCTATCCGCTTTCGGTGGCTCTCGCGGAGGTGTGGAAGAAAAACATTCCCGGACTCAATGTCAGCCTGGCGCCGGGCGGTGGTGTCGGATCGGTAGTCGCCACCGGCACGGCCAAGGCTCATGTCGGCATGACGCTATCCAGCGCCGCCGTGGACGGGATCAAGGGCAGGCCTCCGTTTCCGCAACCGCATCCGGACGTGCGCGCCCTGGCATCGCTCGACCCGCAAGCCTTTCAGTTCCTGGCCTACAAGCGGTCGGGGCTCAGCAAGTTTGAAGAGCTGGCCGGCAAGCGTGTCTACGTCAAGCCGAAGAGATTTGCCGCCCATGCCATCAATCTGCTGGTGCTGAAGGTTCACGGAATGACGCTCAAGAGCCTCTCGAAGGCCGAGACGGTGTCCAAACCCGACGCGGTCAACCTGTTCAAGGACGGTCACGTCGATGCGATGATGTGGATGGGGCCGGTTCCGGACTCGCTCATCATGAACGCCTCGCTCAACCGTCCCATCAATCTTCTGCGGATATCCGATGCGAAGAAGCAGGAGCTTCGGAAGATCAACCCGGGTATCGTTCCGCTCGTGCTGCCCAAGGGGCTTTACCCCGGCGTGGAGGCGGATTTCCAGACCCTGTCCGTGCCGCGCGTGCTGGTCATGAGCAAGAACGTTTCGGATGACAGGGCCTACAGCCTGGCGAAGGTCCTGGTCGAGAAATGGGAAGACCTGAAACTGGCCGATCCGGGGCTCAAGCTGGTGAAGGTCGAGAGCACCGCAACCGACTTCGGCGTCACCTATCATCCGGGCGCCGCCAAGTACTACAAGGAACGGGGCTGGATGAAATAGGACTGTAGGACTACCGGGTGGACGAAGGGATCGATCCCGTTTCGCCGGGTCTCCGCCCGGCGCGGCGGGGTCGGTCCCCTTCGCCGTTGCACACTACGTTGCACGCTAGAATGGAGAGGAAGACATTGCCGGCACTTGAGTCCATGAAGGACAGATTCGAACGAATGCTCCTGATCCGGCGCTTTGAGGAAGGCATGTTGCGCCTGCACGGGCGGGGCATCCTGCCGTGCCACTTTCACGTTTCCATCGGGCAGGAAGCCACGGCAGTCGCGGTCTGCCGCGCCGCCGAGGAGCATGATGTGCTCTTTACCAATCACCGGAGCAACGGGCACCTGATCGCCCGCGGGGCGGATCCGGGATGGATGTTCGCGGAGCAGTTGGGCCGCGTCGGCGGCAACACCAACGGCAAGGGCGGAACACTGCACATGATCGCGCCCGAGCTGGGGATGCCCTGGACCACCTCGCTGGTCGGTTGCAGCGTCCCCATGGCGGTGGGCGCGGCCCTGGTCCGCAAGCAGCAGCGCCGACCCGGCGTCGTCATCGTCTTCTTCGGTGACGGCGTGATGGAGGAGGGCGCGTTTTACGAGGGGATCAACCTGGCCGCGTTGTGGCGGGTGCCGCTTGTTTGCGTTTGCGAGAACAACGGCGTACCGGCCGAGCTGCGAGGGCTCGACACCACGCAGCCCTCCACGTTCCTGGCCAGACGCCTCACCGACATTCCGTCCGCTTTCGGCATCCCCTGCGCTACTATCGACGGCGCGGACGTGGAGGGGCTGTTCGACCTGATGACGGAGGTGGTCGGCACGGTGCGGCGCGACGTCGCGCCGTATTTCGTCGAGGTCCGCACCACGCGCTACCCCGGCAACCGAGCCCTGTGGCCAGAGCTGGCAGGGGCAGAAACCGACCTCGGCTGGGCCTGGGACGAAGGTGAACCGCCCGAGGAACTGGCCGCCTGGAGCCGGGACAGCGATCCGCTGATGGGCTTCGTTCGCAGGCTCCTGGGCCAGGGCGCGGTTTCCCGCGATGAGGTGACCCGGATCGACGCCGCCATCGCCGCCCGCATCGATGAGGCGATGGAGTCAGCCATCCGCAGCCCGCAGCCGCCGCCCGATAGCGCCTACACGGATGTCTGGGCCGCTCGGGAGGGCTCGTCATGAAGATGTCGTACCTGCAAGGCCTGGCGCTCGCCATCGACGAAGCCATGGCGGCCGACCCCAGGGTCATCCTGATGGGCTCTCGCATGGGGGGCCACCTCACCGCGCAGGAAAACGAGGCCTTCGCTGCCGTGCTGGAACGCCACGCGGAGCGGATCTTCATGAGCGTGCCGATCGCGGAGTTCGGACTCGCGGGCGCCGCGGTCGGCGCCGCCCTGGCGGGCGGGCGGCCGCTGCTGAGTTTCAACATCGCCAGTTTCATGCTGCATGGCTTCCCGCCGATAGTGAACGAGGCCCCCAACGTTCACTACACCACCGGCGGACGGTGCATCGCGCCGGTGACATGCTACGCACTGGGCGGCATCCGGGGGGGCGGTTCGTCCCAGCATTCGCACCGGTTGCAGGCGATGCTGGGCAACGTTCCGGGGCTGCAGATCTTTGCGCCGGCGACGGCCGGCGATGCCTATGGACTGCTCAAGTGGTGCCTGCTCGAGAGCCGGAACCCGACTGTCTTCTTCGCGCACACCGCTTTGCTCCTGTCCGAGGACGAGGCCGATCCGGCGAAGCCGGTGCTGCCCGTCGGGTCGGCCCGCGTCAGCAGGACCGGGCATGACATAACCCTGATCGCGCATTCCGTGGCGGTGCCGAGGGCCCTCCAGGCGGCCGACGCCCTGGCGGCGGATCACGGCGTTTCCGCCGAAGTGATCGATCTGCGGACGCTGGCGCCTCTCGACGCGGCGACCGTGGTCGAGTCCGTGAGAAAAACCGGACATGCCGTGGTCGTCGACGAGTGCCACAAGAGCTTCGGCGTCAACGCCGAAATCGCGGCCACGCTGGCGGAAGCGGCCTTGTCGTATCTGAAGGCGCCCATCTGCCGCGTGGCCACGGCCGATGTGCCGATCCCCTACAACTTGAACCTGGAGCACGAGATCAGCGTGACCCCGGACAAGATCGTCCAGGGGACCCTGTCAACGCTGGAGGGTCGGGCATCGTGTTGACGGAAAAACGAGACGCTCCCGTTCGGATGAGGTGCCGGACATGAAAGCGATGGTCGTCGTCCAGAGAAACGGACACGGAGAGTTGGTGCTGCAAGATGTTCCCGATCCCGTTGCGGGCCAGGGCCAGGTGGCGATCCGCATGGAAGGGACCGCCGTCAGTTTCGGCGACATCGAGATGCGCAAGGGCGATTACCATACCCCTCGCAAGCCGCCCGTCATTCCTGGACACGACGTCGTCGGCACCCTGGCCGCCCTGGGCCCCGGGACGACCGGGTTCCGCGTCGGCGAGCGGGTCACGGCGATCTCGCTAACCGGGACCTACGCCGAGATCGTCGTGGCGCCCGCCGCCATAACCTGGTCGCTGCCGGCCGAGGTAGACATCATCTCGGCCGCGGCCTTCCCGACCAATGGCGTGACGTCATACAACCTGCTCACCATGGCCGGACGCCTGGCGGCCGGCGAAACGGTGTTGATCCACGCGGCGGCGGGCGGCGTGGGGACAACCAGCTGCCAGTTGGCCAAGCTGCTCGGTGCGGGCATGGTCATCGGCACCGTCGGTGACGAATCCAAGGTCGACTTGGCCCGCAGCCTGGGCTGCGATCACGTCATCCTGTACCGGACGGAACCCATCGCATCCCGGGTCATGTCCATCACGGAGGGCAAGGGCGCCGACGTGATTCTCGATTCGATAGGGGGTTCGGTCACGGAGCAGAACCTTGCCTGCCTGGCCCCCTGGGGCCGCATTGTCGCCTGCGGCAAGTCAAGCGGGACGGCCGGTCAGATCCCGACCGATCTCCTGCACGCCGGAAACAAGGCCGCGATCGGGTACAGTACCGGCGGGCACCGCTACGAAAGGCCGGAAGCGTTGCGGCCGGCCGGCGACGCCGTGCTTGGCTACCTGCGCTCGAAGCGACTTAAGATGGTGGTGAGCGCCCGGTTTCCCCTCACCGAGGCCAACGCGGCTTTGGACCTGGTGGCGAGCCGCAAGAGCACCGGAAGGGTCGTTCTGACCAACTCCTCGGCGTGACCACGAAGAAACGTTGTTGCGTAGTATTCAGGGAGAAGAATGACGGTACGCCGCTACAAGAGGCTGTCCTAGCCAGGGAGACCCGACATGCTTCCCATCACCGCTTATGCCGACCGCTACTCGGTAGCCCCCGGCCAGACCATCGCGTTCAAGGTGAGCTCGGCCGCGTCCGAGGACTACGAGGCGCGCTTGGTGCGGGTCATCAGCGGCGACCCTAAACCGGACGGGCCCGGCATGCGTGAGGAACCCGTGGATGCCGCCTTCGCCGGGCGTTATCCGTCGCGGGTACAGCCGATCCACAGCGGCTCTTATGTCCGGATTGCCGGTGCCGCGGCTTTGGACGCCCTTGGGAGCTTCACGGTGACGGCGATCATCTGGCCGACCCTGCCGGTCCTCCCCCGCCGACAGGCCCTCGTGTCACGGGTCGACGCCGCCACCGGCGCGGGCTTCGCCCTCGAGATCGACGAGGAAGGTTCGCTCGCCGCCACGTTGAACGACGGCACCACGACGAGCAGCGCAAGCGTCGGCAAGGAGTTGCGCGCCCGCGCCTGGTACCGGGTCTTCCTCAGCTACGACGCGGACAGGGGCGAACTTAGACTAGGCCAGCAGCCATTCGCGCCGGCGATGATGGTCGACGACTCGGGTGTTGTTTCCACCTCCGCGGCGTTCGGTGGGAGCTGTGCGGGGAGCGGCGACCTCCTGTTGGCGGCACGCGCGGGCTCGCCCCCTTGCGACCACTACAACGGCAAGCTCGAGGCGCCGCGGGTTCTGGGGACGGCGCTCGACCCGGACGCGGCGTTCCAGGCCGCGGGGGAGGCTCCCGGCTCCGGCGCGGCGGTGGTCGGGGCATGGGACTTCTCCCGCGAGATGTCGTCAGCGCGCATCATCGACACCGGCCCTCACGCCATGCACGGCGAGACGGTCAACCTGCCGACGCGCGCCATGAAGGGCTCACGGTGGACCGGCGAGGAGATGTGCTGGCGCCATGCCCCGGAGCACTACGGCGCCATCCACTTCCACGACGACGACCTCTACGACTGCGGCTGGGAGACCGACTTCAGCTTCGAGGTGCCGGAGGACTTCAGGAGCGGCGTCTACGCGGTGCGGCTGCGCGCGGGCCAGGACGAGGACATGGTGCCCTTCTTCGTGCGCGCCGCCCCGGGGCGGCCCCAGTCGAGCGCCTGCGTGCTCATCCCCACCTTCACCTACATCGTCTATGCCAACTCCGTCCGCGACCGGGCCAACGACGCCTACCGTGAGCACGTGGCGCGCTGGGGAGCGAGCCCCTGGACGCCGGACGAGCATCCCGAGTACGGCCTCTCCACTTACAACTTCCACCCTGACGGCAGCGGGATAAGCTATTCGTCGCGGCTCCGTCCCATCCTGAACCAGCGCTCCGGCTACTTGTCCTACGCGGATCCCAAGGCCGGTTCCGGCCTGCGCCATTTCCCCGCTGACACCCACCTGCTGGCATGGCTGGAGGCACTGGGCCACGACTTCGACGTCATCACCGACGAGGACCTCGATGCCGACGGCGTCGACGCCATCGCGCCGTACAAGGTGGTGATGACCACCACGCACCCCGAGTACCACACCCCGCGCTCGCTCGACGCCCTGGCCGACTACACCGGGCAAGGCGGGCGCCTGATGTACCTCGGGGGCAACGGCTTCTACTGGCACGTCGCGGTCAGTCCGGAGTTCCCCGGCGCGGTGGAGATCCGCCGGGGCGAGACCGGCATCCGCGCCTGGGCGGCGGAGCCCGGGGAGTACTACAACGCCTTCGACGGCTGCTACGGCGGACTGTGGCGGAGCAGCGGCCGCGCTCCCCAGCGTCTGGCGGGAGTGGGGTTCATCTCACAGGGCGACTTTCGCGGCACCTGCTACCGGCGCCTGCCGGCTTCCGACGACCCACGCGCCGCCTGGATCTTCGAGGGCATCGACGACGAAGTCCTCGGCGACTTCGGACTGAGCGGCGGGGGCGCGGCCGGCTTCGAGCTCGACGCGCTCGACACGAAACTTGGATCTCCGCCCCACGCCCTCGTGCTCGCCCGCTCCGAGGAGCCGGACGACAGCTTCACGCTGGTCCCGGAGGAGATCGTGGCCCTCTACCGCAGACGTCCCCACCTCGTGCGGGATCTCCTCCGCGCCGAGATCGTGTTCTTCGAGACGCCCAACGGCGGCGCGGTGTTCTCGGTGGGCTCCATCACGTTCTGCGGCAGCCTTCCCCACAACGACTTCGACAACAACATCTCGCGCATGACCGACAACGTGCTGCGGCGGTTTCGCGGCGAGTGAACGACGGGCCTCGGCCGGCCCTGTTCACCGATGGCCGCACCGTAGACGGCGCCCACGGTCTCGATGGTGTGAGCGGTTGTTCCCAGAATCGGCGAGCAACCGGAATCGCGTTCCAAGCCCAAAGAAAACCCTTGACAGGTGGAGCTGCAGACAGTACCCATTGGTACGGTTTCTAGCGAAAACCCAAGGAGGCGCGATATGCTGGCTGCTCGTTTCGTCATTCTTGTAGTCGTGAGCCTACTCTACGGCACTGTAGCCTTCTCACAACAATCAGATGAATACTGGGGAGCGTTCGTTGAGGGCAAGCCGCATCAAAGGGGAGGAGGTGAAGCTATGGGCGTTGCTTGGAACTATCCCACGGCAAGAGAAGCCATTGATCGTGCCGTCGCGGAGTGCTCCAAGCAACCTGGATACGATTGTCTCCTCAGGATTCACGCTTTTTCGAGCTCTTCGCCGTACAACACCTGGGAGATGGATGCATTCGGATATTCAAGTATAAGTGTATGGAGATTCAGATGCGTAGCCACTTTCTACGACCCTGAATACAACGGCTGGACCGGCCTATACGGGAACACCCCGAGCGAGGCAAAAAACAGGGCGCATAGGGACGCGAGGCTCGGAGATATTTCACTTTTTGAAAAAGCATATTGCAACGCGAAGTGAGCACCTGATCGACACCGTCCGACGAGGTTATCACGCCGAGTGTTCGAAGAACTCCAGGCACTTGTCCGCGAGGGGATTTGCTCGTCTCGTCTCTTCTCGGCGAGGACGCAGTAGTAGGTATTGCCGGTTTCGACAAATCGGTCGGCCAGTGCAACGAGCGAGCCGTTGTCGAGGCATCTCTCGATGAAACCCCGCGAGCCCAACGCAACGCCCCACCTGGAGATGGCTGCTTCCAACACATAGGAATAGCTGTTGACGCCTAGGTAGCGAGGTAAGGCCCCGGGGCGGCCAGCGGCCTCGAACCAGTCTTCCCACGTCCCGTGGCTCTGTCGCTGCACCGTCAGATCGAGAAATGAAAGTCCCGTCCAGCCACCTACGGGGCCTCTCAGGATATCCTGCGTGGGTTGCGGCATAGCCGGGCGAGCACAGTGGCCCAACTGCCTCCGCTTCCTTGAGGCCTCCCAAATTTTGGGGAGGATCATGAAACCGTAGGTCGCTATACTGTTTCGACACGAGACCGAGACATTCTGGCGAACGAGTAGCGGAAGAGGCGCCAATGAGTTGACTCTGACTCATGCTGAGACCCCCCGGGTATAGCTCATGACTTCCCTGGACCAACCGCCAATGGCAACGACGCAACTCTACTACGCGACCAACCGGCGCCACCACGGAAGAGAGCGCTGGAAACCGACGGGATATGGTCCGGAACCGAGTGAGGACGGCACCGAGAACCTCCGGTTCGGCCTCGTAACCATCCGCTACGACCACGCGAAACTGGCCCGGTACCTGGAGGAAGACTGTGGATTCGGCGCCGGGAACGGCGAGAAGCTATCGAGGTACTTCTACGACCAGAGGAGCAAGGCTACCATCAATGCCTTCACCGAAGAGCTCTCGAAGGAGGCCAACGAATCCGACCAGCCGCGGCGCAAGCTCGGTTCCAGCCGGGCGTTCTCCGAACTGCAGGCAAAGATGAACTGCGGCGACCACGTCCTCATCTTCGTCCACGGTCCCAACATGCACTGGTGGCAGGCGGTTGCATCGGCCCTCAGCCTGCAATGCATGCTGAACCGGCACCGCGGAGGCGAGGAGTCCTCGGATCAGTCGCCGCGGGTCCACGTCGTCTTGTTCGCGTGGCCGTCAGGCGACCGGGAAATCCCACACTGGTCCTATTATTCTGACCATACCGACGCCAAGGTGTCCGGTTATGCCCTCGGACGCGGCCTCCTCAAGCTTCGGGACTACCTTCTCCATGCACGGAGCCTCGCGCGTCTGAATGGCGAGTTCCCTGCCGGACAGCCGATACACCTTCTCTGTCACTCGATGGGGAACTACGTCCTGCAGAACGCCCTGGAGCGAACCGCGAAGTTCTCCGTCGGCGGCAGGCTGCCGCGCATCTTTCAACAGATCTTCCTGTGCGCCGCGGATGTGGCTGCCGACGTGTTTCAGCCTGGAGAGCCCTTCCACAGGATGGCGGAGATGGCGGAAGCCGTCACCATCTACCACAACAGGCGTGACCCCACCTTGCCGGCTTCCGACTACGCAAAGGGCGCCACTGACAGACTTGGGTGGGACGGTGCGGAGTGGCCCGCGTACCTGCCCGACCGTGTCCATCAGGTCGATTGCAGCCGGCTCGTGAGCGGCGTCATAGAACACAGCTACTACCACTGCGGCGCGGTCAACGACGACATTCGCCAAAGCATCGAAGGGATGCCGCAGGACTCGCGCGACCGCACCCGCGAACCCGCCCGGCACGGCTGGCCGAATGTCTGGCGTCTTATAGACGGTTAGGGAGCGGGAACCGACGGTCCCTATTCGGCCTCGGCCGCATGGATCGCGCGTACGGTCTCGATGGTGTCCGCCTGTTCGGCGCGCTTGTCGGGCCGGTACCGCTTGACGCGGGCGAATCGCAGCGCCAGACCGGCCGGGTACTGCGGGCTCGCCTGAAGGTCGTTGAAGGCCACCTCCACCACCACCTCCGGCCGCACGTAGACCGTGTGCCGGTCCCGGGCGGTCTCAAGCCGCTGCAAGATCTCCGTCTGCTCTCTGAGCATGGCGTCCGTCAAGCCCTTGAAGGTCTTGCCCAGCATGACGAACAAGCCGCTGGACGGGTCCCGGGCGCCCAGGTGCAGGTTGCTGAGCCAGCCCTTGCGGCGGCCGTGGCCCCACTCGGCGGCGAGGACCACCAGGTCCAGGGTGTGCACGCGCTTGATCTTGAGCCAGTTGCGGCTGCGCTCGCCCGCCTCGTAGAGGGCGTCCGGGGCCTTGGCCATGACTCCCTCGTGGCCGGCCGACACGGCCGCGACGAAGAAGGCATCGGCCGCCGCCGGGCTGTCGGTGATCATCCGGGGCATCCGCAGAGCCGCGGGCACCGTGGCGGCCAGGGCGTCGATGCGTTCCCGGCCGGGTGCGTCGATCAGGGTGTTGCCATCCAGGTGGAGGCAATCGAAGAAGTACGGGGTCAACGGCAGCTCGCGGCGCAGTTCGGCGACGTCGAGCTTGCGGCCGAAGCGCCGCATGGTGGTCTGGAACGGGTGGGGCTTGCCGTCCGGCCGAAAGGCCAGCACCTCACCGTCCAGGATCAGAGCCCCGGCGCCTAGCGCACGCACCGTCTCCACCAGTTCGGGCACGGCCGCGGCCACGTCCCGGAGTCCCCGGGTGAACACCGCCACGTCCGACCCGACCTTGTGCACCTGCACACGCGCCCCGTCCATCTTGTATTCCAGGGCGGCGGTTCCGAGCTGCCGCAGCGCGTCGGCGACGTCATCGCAGGGTTGCGCGAGCGCCGGCAGGATGGGCCGCCCCGGCGTCAACTGGAAGCCGCTCAGGCTGGCTTCTCCCTGGATCAGCGCAACCGAGGCCACCTGCCCGAGGGAACCGTTGACGAAGTAGGCCCGCCGCACGGAGCGGGACGGCAGGCCGGACGCCTTGGCCACCGCCTCCATCATGACACCTTCCAGGGCGCCGTGGCGCATCTCTCCCATTATCAGGCGTTGCAGGAACTCCCGTTCCGTTGCCGAGGCGCGCGCGAGCAACCCGGCCAGGATCTCTGTCCGCCGCGCGCCCGATCCGGAGCCCGTGGTCCGGCGCACGTTCTCGAAACACGCGTCGGCATCGGCCAGGGTCAAGACACCGCTTTCCGAAGGTGCACAGGCCAGCGCGTCCTTCAGCATGGACCAACCGATGCCGATCTTTCCCTGCGGCAGCTCGCCGCACAGGTACGCGACCGCGATGGGGATCTCCCCCAGCTCCAGGCACCGCAGGCACTCGGCCAGGTGTCCGATCTTGGCCAGCCGGCCGGCGTTCCGGGTTACCCGGGCAGAGAGGTCGGTGAGTTCCTGAAGCTTCATCAAGAGGCCTCGCCATCACAGGCGCAGGGCGTAGAGGGGCACATACACCTCATCGGACGACAACCCGCCGTGGTTGCCCCTGTGGACCCGGGCCTTGGTCAGGGAAGCCGCAACCTGAAAGGCGTAGTCGTCCCGGGCCAGCAGAACGTAGTCGCCCACTCTGCTCCGCAGAGCGGGATGGGGTCGACCCGGCCCAAGGAGCCCGCTCCCCAGGAGCTCCTCCCCGGTGAGGCACACGCACGCTTCGGCCAGATGCCGGGCCAACACGTCGTGGAACCGCCCCACCCGCCCCGGACGGACGAAGCACGACACCTGCCGGCCATCCCCCGCGGGAAGCAGAGTGAGACAATCCAGGAGACCCGGCACCGCGGCCAGATCGATCCGTCTGGGGGGCGGCGAGTCCACCACCCCGTGGTCCGCGGTGACCAGGAGAAGGGTGCCGGTACCGGCGAGCCGGTCCGCGAGCCTCCCGAGAGACTGGTCGATCTCGGCCAGATGACTTCTCGTTTCCCGGGCCTGAACGCCCTTGGTGTGACAGAGCGTGTCGTACAAGGGCCAGTAGACATACGCGACCCCGCGTCCCCCTTCCCGGGCGAAGCGGACAGTCTGACGCTCCATGCCGGCCAAGGTCCTGTAGGCGCCGTAGCCATTCCAGCGAGTGCCCGCGTTGGAATAGGCGCTTTCACCCAGTGTGCCGAAGGAAAGCAGCCGCTTGTGCCGGCGCAACGACGACAGGTACGACGGCAACCCAAGGTAGCGTCTCAGATTGTAATCGTCCCTGGTCATCCGGGTTCCCGTAAGAGTCCGCCCCGGCAAGACCGCGCCGACCAGGCCCAGGTCGTGGAAGTGCAGATGCCAGCTCAGCACACCGTGCTCAGCGGGGGTAGCACCGGTGGAAAAGGTCGTCACCGCCGCGGCCGTGGTGCTCGGAAAAACCGTCGTAATGCGCTCGAAGGGATGCTTCGAAAAGAACCGGTCACCGCCGCCCGCGGCCATGAAGCGCGTCAGTTGATTGAAACCCACGCCATCGAGGAGCAGGTAGACGATTCGCGAAGCACAGTCGAACAACCTTGGATCCAGGACCTTGAGCCTGGGATGAGGAGAGGCTCCACCGAGCGAGTGGATGATGGACGAGAGCAGGTTCACGATGGAGCCGCCCTGGTAGTCGGGCAAGTGGAACCCACCCGCCGTTTGCAAGTGATGGAGGATGCCGGCACGGCTGGTCTGGGGCTGTGTCACAGCCAAGGAAGATAGAATAGGGAGAGCCCTTTCAACAACCGCCCTTGACTCCCTGCGGAGAAATTTGAGATGAGAAAAACAGTCCGCGGGCAAAGGAGGAGGAGGCAATGGTCATACGCGAAGTCGGTGACGGTTCAACCTACGTGAGCACTCAGGAAGAACACGCCGAGCTGTCGGCTCAGTTCGCGGCCCATTGGGGGAACGACCGGTTCCCGCGGCTTCGGCCCTACGACACCATGGTCTTCGCCACGACGTACCACGACAGCGGTTACCGGGAGTGGGAAGGGCTGCCACGGATGGACGTCGAAAAGGGCCGGCCCTACGGACACCGGGAGAGAATTCCGGGGTTCGAAGCCACGGAGCTCAAGGCCTACCGGCGGAACGTGGACTGGGTGCGCGGCCACGACCTTTACGCGGGTTTGCTCGTGTCCATGCACCGCACAGGTTTGTGGCGCGGCCGCTACGACGTCCTGACCAGTCCGAAACCGCGAATCCGGGATCTCAGCAGCGGCGTCCGGACCGTTCTGGGCGAACTCGAGGAGCAGCAGCAACAGGACAAGGACGCCCTTGCCGCCGGGAACTCGGGATTCGAGGACGAGTTGTGGATCAACTACCGCATGCTTCAGCTCTTCGACCTGCTGTCGCTCTACTTCTGCTGCGACGGCTACGGCGACGACGGTTTCAAGGAAGAATGCCTGGCGCCCATCCCTGCCGGCTACGCGCCCGACGACGCTGTCGAGCTACGGCTGGCAGCCAATTCCGATGGCTCCGTGAAGATGGATCCCTACCCCTTTGACACCGCCCCGCTACGTGTCTCCGTGCGGGCCCGGCGGATGCAGCCCGGGCAGTACGAGTCCGAAGGGGACTGCCGAGCAGCTTACTACAAGACGCCGGCGACCCTGCTGCACTTCGACATCACCGACTGAAACCCGCCGCCCCGTGGCACTTCCCCTCCCGCTGCTCGAACTCAAAGCGGTATTGTAGCGCGGACCCGGTTAGACGCGATTTCCGTAATTGACCGGGCGAGTCCTCTTGGTGTATACACCGGCCGTACCAATTGGTACGGCACCTGAAAAACGGCGAGTAGCCTGCAAGGAGGTAGGCTCTTCGTGGATCTATTCACTCGGACAATGGGGCTTTGTCTGATATCTGTTTCGTTGTTCGTCTTTGTCGCGCTAAGCCCTACGGCCCCGTTACGGGCTGGCGTAGTCGGCCTGAACGATGCCCATCTGGCCGTATGGAGACTACACAACGATGAACCCATACAGAACCCGAAGTTTGCAAAATATGAGGTATCAATGTCAATGGCAACTGAAAACTGCACACTTTTGGCAATCGAAAACTGCACACATTC
>JAPPHF010000121.1 GCA_028821115.1 Deltaproteobacteria bacterium
CCCCAGGGCGGGCACCACGCGAGGAAGAGCAACGCCGCCGACGGCGAAAAAGACCAGCAAATTGTGGCAGGAAATCACGGGACGCGACACTAGGCCGTAGCCGCCGATGAATGCGCCGCGGTTCACTTGAGCGCCCCTCCAAGAGTGATGGCCAGGGTCCCGGCCACCACCGCGAGACTGCCGCTCACGGTCCGCAGCGTCACCATCTCGATGTTGCGAAGGAACACCACCGTGAACACCAGCACCCACATGGGTTGGGTGGCGACCATGGGGGTCACGATGACCACCGGCCCCACGCTGAGGGCGGTGTTGAACAGGAGAAAGCCCAGGGTCTCCAGCACCGCGGCCGCCAGGAACGGCCGCATGGCGCGCCGGTCCCAGACGGGCCGGTGGGGTGTGCCGGCGACTGTCAGGTACCCCGCGAAGATGACCAACGATACCGCCCCGACGATGGCCGCGAACAGGACAGGATAGGCGGCCGGCAGCAGAGAGGCGCGGGCGATGTTGTGCACCACGGCTGCCGTGAACGCCGCGGAGAGCGAGTAGGCGCCGTGCCACCAGCGCGCCGTGGAGACGCGCTGCTCCTCGCGCCAGGAAATCAGCACGATACCCAACACCACCAGGACGATTCCGGTCAGCAGGGGCGTTGCGGCGGTCTCGCCCAGGAACGTCACCGCCAGCAGGGCGCTGAAGAGGGGATGGGTGGAGCGTAGCGCCGTCCCCCGGGCCGCGCCGATCTTCGCGATGCCCGTATAGGTGAGCCAGCGCAGCACGGGCATCAGGAAGCCCACCGTTATGGCCGCCAGGAGAAAACCCCTGCCTACGTCCGGGAGGCCGGTGAAACCTCCCACCATCGTCCAAAGGATGACGGTCTGCGAGATCAGCGAGAGCAGGGTGACGGTGCTGGCGTTGGAGTATTGCAGCCCCCGGCGCGCGGAGATGATGCTGATGCCGTAGGTCCACGCCGTCAGCAGGCCGATAGCCTGGGGCAGCAGTTGCGTCATGCGCGCGGGATGCCTTCCGCAAGGTTCATGGCTTGGGCCATTGGCATTGCCGGTCCGGACACGGGCGGGTGTGAACCCCGTCCCTACGCGGAGACCGGTGCGCTCGGCATCAGTTGCGGATGTCCTGCTGGAACCACTCCAGCGGCAGTTCGTGGCCGAGGCCGTTCTCCTTGGCGTAGCGGTAGACCAGGTAGCCCACGGCGGCGAACTGGATGCCGGCGGAGAAGTTGTGGTGCACGGTGGTCTGGGCGTCGTCCTCCCGTCCGGGTTTCTCGCCGGTCAGCACCTCGGACAGGGTGGTGTGGTTCCGGTTGGTGTAGCGCCGCATGTAGTTGTCGTCGATGGGGCGCCGGTCGCGTTCCTCCTGGGTGCCCAGGGCATAGTTCAGGACGGCGAGGTTGGAGGTGCCGATCATCACGTCGGCTTTCTCGTAGATCTCGCTCTCCAACTCCTCCGGGCGCACGTCCACCACGTGCATGCCGGTCTGGAGCCAGTCGGCCTGGAACAGGGGAATGCGCGAGTCCGTGCAGGTGGCGCCGATATCGACGCCGCTCATGGCCTCCCTGGCCGAGTTCACGGCGGTCACCTTGATCTGCAGCACCTCCGACATCTTGTTCGCATAGGCTTCCCGGTTGGCCTGGGTGGGGCTGAAGATCTTGATGTGCTCGATGGGCCGCACCGCGCACGTGGCCATGGCGTAGGTGCGGGCCATGGCGCCGGACCCCAGGACCCCCATGACCTTGGAGTCGGTCCGCGACAGGTGCTTGACCCCGACGCCCGCGGTGGCGCCCACCCGGTAGCTCTGGAGATACCCGTCGTTCATGATGCACAGGAGCTCGCCGGTGCGGGTGTCCACCAGCAGGATGATGCCGCAGTACTTGCCGGGCTCGACGTTGAACCAATGCTCGGTGACCGCGCCGTTGTATTCCTGCCAGGTCATGATGTCCAGCTTGAAGCGGAACGCCAGGACCGGCGGGTCCTTGATCGCTCCCAGCAGCGAGCCCCAGCGGAAGTAGTCGCCCACCGTGGCGGTGGGAGACCACAGATCGGTGCGCGGCTGGTAGACCGCGTCGCCCTCGGCGAGCTGCTTGAGCGCGCTCTCCATGGCGCCGATGGCGTCGTTCATGGTGAGGGCCTCTTCGGCGATGCGGTTGTCGATCATCAGCGGCATGTGGGTTCTCCGGTGGTTGAAGTGAGTGCGTGAACATTGTGCTAGCAGCTTTCCGTCCTGGGTGTCCACCGGATTGCCCGGTGCACGGATGGTGGGAAGCCGCCCCATATAGCGCTTCGTCGCTTTCGCGGCCACACTGGCTTACTGCACTGAACTTCATGTATTAATAGAATCGTTTATGAGTTGAGCCTCTCACTCCGTCGCTCCGACCGGTGGTTTGTCGCGTCCAGGCGACAGCCCGGCAAGGAATGCGAGACAGGGCGATACATGCTCCGATTCCTCAAGAAGCTTGTCTTCTGGATACCCGTAGGCCTGGGCGTGCTGGCGGTGGTGTACGCGGTCCGTTCCAGGGAAGGTCCGACGCGGATCGAGATCGAGGAACGGACCACGGCCGTACGCGTCGTGGAAGCGGTTTCCCTGGGGGTGGTGCCGCGGGCGGTGGGACACGGCAGCGTCAAGCCGGGCAAGGTGTGGGAGGCCGTCGGCGAGGTGAGCGGCACGGTGGTGTACCGGCATCCGGAGTTGCAGCGGGGCGCGATTCTGCCCGCCGGCACGGAGCTCTTGCGCATCGACCCCACCGACTACCGTCACGCGGTAGCCGAGATCGAAGCCAACATTCGCGCCGCGGACTCCCAGCTCGCCTTGCTGGACGTGCGCGCGGTGAATACGAAACGTTCTCTTGCCATCGAGGAACGGAACCTGGCGCTGGCCCGCAAGCAGTTCGAGCGGACACGGGAGCTGCTGCGCCGCGGGGCCGTGTCCCGGTCCGACGCGGACCGCGAAGAGCGTTCGGTGCTGGCCGGCGAACAGGCGGTGCAGAACCTCCGTAACTCGGTCAGACTGCTCCCCGCGGAACGCGCGGCGCAGCGGGCGCAACGCGACCGGCTCAAGTCCCAGTTGGAGACGGCCAAGCGGAACCTGGAGCGCACCACCGTGGTGGCGCCGTTCACCTGCCGCATCGCCGCGGTGAACGTCGAACTCGCCCAGTTCGCCGCCAAGGGCCAAGTGCTTGTGGAAGCCGACAGCGTCGACGTGGCCGAGGTCATCGCCCAGGTGCCCATGAGCAGGGTCTTGGCGCTGTTGCAGTCGCGCGTCGGGCCGGCACTGGAACTGGGCGCGGTCATGCCGCGGCTGCGCGAGGAGCTGCAGGCCGTCGTGCGCCTGCACTCGGGTGCTGTCGCCATCGAGTGGCCGGCGCGCTTTTCGCGGATGAGCGACACCGTGGATCCGCGTACCCGTACGGTGGGGATCATCGTCGCGGTGGACCAACCCTACCGGCAGGCCCAGGTGGGCCGCAGACCGCCGCTGATCAAGAACATGTACGTCGAGGTGGAACTCCGGGGGACGCCTCGTCCCGGCGCGGTGGTGATCCCGCGCGCGGCCTTGCGAGGCAATCAGGTCTACGTGGTCGGGCCGGAGAACCGGCTGGAGTTCCGCGCGGTGGAGGAGAGCTTCACCCAAGCCAGTTTCGTGGTCCTGCGATCGGGACTCGAACCGGGCGAGGGCGTGGTGGTCTCCGACCTGCCGTTCGCCGCCGAGGGCATGCTGCTCAGGCCGGAGCCGGACCCGGTGGTCTCGGCCAGCCTGGTGGCCGAGGCCACCGGCGTCGCGCCCATCCGGTGACACTCCCATGATCCGTTTCTTCGCCGGCCACCCCACGGCGGCCAACCTCCTCATGATCGGCTTCATCCTGTTGGGTCTCGTTTTCGCGGGAACGGTGAAGCGCGAGACCTTTCCCGACATCCCGTCCGATTCCGTGGAGGTGCGGGTACCCTGGCCCGGGGCTTCGGCCGCGGACGTGGAGCAGGGCATCTGTCTCAAGCTGGAGACCGCGGCGGACAGCGTGGACGAGCGCGAAGAGACCCGTTGCGAGGCACGGGAAGGGGTGGCGGTGGCCACGCTGGTGATGCGGGAAGGCGCCGATCTCGAACGTTTCCTGGAAGACGTCAAGAGCGAGGTGGACGGCATCCAGGACTTCCCCGCGGACGCCGAGGCGCCGGTGGTGCGTCAACTGGGCCGCGTGGACCTGGTGGCGTCCATCGCCGTGGCCGGGCCGTTGCAACCCGAGGGACTCAAGGCCTACGCGGAGCGCATGAAGGATGACCTGTTGGCGATCCCGGGCGTGGCGCGGGTGCAGCTCCAGGGCTTCTCCCAGCGCCAGATCCGCATCGAGGTGCCGGCGTCCACCATGCGCCAGTTCGGTCTCAGCGTGCGCGATCTCGCCGACGCCGTGGAACGCCAGAGCGTGACGCTCCCGGCGGGGTCGGTGCAGGCGCGGGACTCGACGGTGCTGATCCGCTTCGATGACGAACGGCGCACGCCGGGCACCTTCGAAGAACTCGTGGTGGTGGCCTCGGCCAGCGGCGCCGTGATCCGGCTGGGAGACATTGCCGCCGTCACCGATCGGTTTGAGCGCGCCGAGGACAAGAACCGCTTCAACGGCCGGCGGGCGGCCTATCTCATGGTGGAAAAGGGCCGCGCCGACGATACCCTGGAAGTCATCGATGCCGTCCGGGCCTATCTCGATGAGCAGCGCGCCCTGGCGCCGCCGGGCATGGTGTTCGAGATCACCCGCGACGTGTCGTCCATCGTGCGCGACCGCCTCACCATGCTGTTGCGGAACGGCGCCCAGGGCCTCGTCCTGGTGTTCCTGGTGATGTGGCTGTTCTTCGGGCTGCGCTACTCTTTCTGGGTGGCCGCGGGTCTCCCGGTGGCGTTCATGGGCACCATCGCGGGCATGGCGGCCATCGGCTACTCGTTCGACATGATCACCATGGTGGCGCTGCTCATCGCCATCGGCCTGATCATGGACGACGCCATCGTGATCGCCGAGAACATCGCGCGCCACCGCGCCGCCGGAGGCTCGGTCATGGACGCGGCGGTGAAGGGTACGCGGGAGGTGGCCCCAGGTGTCCTGGCGTCGTTCCTCACCACCGTGGCGGTGTTCGGCGCGCTGGCGTTTCTGACCGGCACCGTCGGCGCCGTGATGGCGG
>JAPPHF010000011.1 GCA_028821115.1 Deltaproteobacteria bacterium
CATACTGCCCGGTCATGATGGTCGCCCTTGTGGGGGAACACACCGGTGCCGCATATGCGTTGTCGAAGACCATGCCGCTTGCACACATGGCCTCGATGTTCGGCATCGGGGCTTGCTGGCTTCCAAGCGAGTAGCAACGCGACGTATCAATCCCCATATCATCCGCAATGATAAGCAAGACATTGGGACTGGCATACGCCGCCATCGGAAAGGTCCCAACGATCAGTACGATGAGTACCGTGCGTAGTGTCAACATGCCCCCCCTTTCGGTTGATTTACTCCTTCAACGTCCAGGAATTCCTCCACCGCGTGGGGGAACTCCGAATCGCCGTGGGCTAGTCGGGACGCTCCGCGTCGAGCGCTTGTGCTCGCGACGTGATAGGCCATGTACCGGCCGCATGTACGCTTTGTGTTCTTATTGGACGGAAGGCAGTTCCAAATGAACGATGGCGGTGTCCGCCGTCCTGTCAGGCAATCAACGGGTTATGACTGACTCGCGAAGCCGTTTTTGGTCGGCGTCGACATCGGCGGCACCCACGGTTGTTCAGACCTGAAGGTTGGCGTAAGGAGCCAGATCTGTTGAGGACAAAACGGGGAGTAGGTCAGGACCTACAGACGTCAGACGATGTGGTTTTGCGCTGCGTGGCGGCGGGCGGCGGAGGCTGCTCGAGGCACCGTGTTAGCTACTCCCGCGGAATCAGGTGCATGTCCTCCGGGCGCCATCCCACCCGCAGTTGGCCGTGGTGTACCACGGCCTCCGCCTGCGCGCCCGGAACCCGGATCCGGAGCGGTACCGACCCGATGCGTCCGATGACCAACACGCTGTCGCCGTAGTGGACCGAGCCTTCCACGGTCATGTCGAAGACGTTGAGTCCCTCGAGGGCCTCTTTCTCATGGACGAGCCGGACGTCCTCCGGCCGTACCAACGCGTGGACCCGGTTGCTGCCGATGCCGTCGGGACAGGCCGCGGTTACGTCGCCCAGGGCCTCCACCGCCAACCTGCCGGCGGTCGGGTCGACCACAGCGGCCTCGAAGAAGTTGCTGTCGCCGATGAAGTTGCCGACGAAGAAGGTGGCGGGCCGGTGGTACATCTCAAGCGGCGGGGCGACCTGCTCGATCTTGCCGTCGTTGAACACGGCCACCCGGTCGGACATGGTCATGGCCTCGGTCTGGTCGTGGGTCACGTAGATGGTGGTGATCCCCACCTCGCCGTGTATCCGCTTGATTTCCACCTGCATCTGCTCGCGCAGGTTCTTGTCCAGGGCGCCCAGGGGCTCGTCCAGCAGCAACACGTCAGGCTCGAACACGAGCGCGCGGGCCAGCGCCACCCGTTGCTGCTGGCCGCCGGACAGCTCCCGCGGGTACTTGGTTGCGAACTCCGAGAGGCCTACCAGCTCCAGCGCCTTCTCCACCCGCGGCCGGATCTGTTCCCGGGGAAACTTGCGCATCCTGAGCGGGAAGGCGACGTTGGTTTCGGTGGTCATGTGCGGGAACAGCGCGTAGTTCTGGAAAACCATGCCGATGTTGCGCCGGTAGGGACGGACGTTGGCGAGCGAACGGCCCTCCAGCTCCAGTGCGCCGTCCGTAAGTTCCTCGAACCCGGCGATCATCAGGAGCGTGGTGGTCTTCCCCGAGCCGCTGGGCCCCAGCAGCGTCAGGAACTCACCCTTGCGGACGTCGATGGAAATGCCGTCCACGGCGTTGACGCGGCCGTCGTAGGACTTGACCACGTCTGTCAGACATAGGTACGCGTCGCTCATGGCCTGGTGCCCCGTGCTCTTTTCATTCCTTGAACTGGTCCCGCCGCCACTTGAAGGCCCCGGCCAATCCCAGCTCGGCGACCTTGGCCTGAAAGTCGCGGTGTACCTGCGACTCGGTTGCGTAGGTCGGCGCGATGAGATCGACGGAGCTGTTGAAGGCCGCGCGGATCCCCTGGGCTTCGAGGATACGGTTGATGGCGGTACGAGCGCAGAACAGCGCTTCCGGGCCGATCAGCGCCAGGCGCCGGGCATACTTGAGGGTTGCCGTTCCCAGCTCATCGGCGGGCACCACCCGGTTCACCATGCCGATCTCCCGCGCCTCCTCGGCGCCGATCATGTCGCCCATGTAGATCAGTTCGCGGGCGCGCTTGAGGCCGATGACCCAGGGCATCATCATGGCCGTGGCGGGTCCGGCGAAGCGTATCTCCGGCTCTCCGAACAAGGCGTCGTCGGCGGCGATGGTCAGGTCGCAGAGCATGGTCATGACGCATCCCTCGCCAAGGGCGTGGCCCTGCACGGACGCGATGATCGGCGTGTGCAGCTCCCAGATGGCCGTGGCCAGCCTGAGCCCCCGGCTCAGCCGGTGGTGTGTGCGGATGGCGTGGTGCCGGTCCTTCTCGCGCTCAGGGTCGTTGCGCTCGACGTCGTGGCCGGCGCAGAAGCTCTTGCCCTCGCCGCGCAGCACGATGACGGTGACGCCGGGGTCCTGGTCGGCGTTGTCGAGGGCCTCCATCAGCGCCTGGGACAATGCCTGGTTGAGGGCGTTCCGCTTCTCCGGCCGGTTGAGCGAGATGATTCCGATGTCGCCGTCTTTCCAATAGGTGAGCACCTGTTCGGTGTCCGTCATGCGTTCTTCTCCCGCGGGATGATCAGCGCATCCACCACCAGGCATCCCTGGCCCCGGGGGAGCGCCATCACGGGGTTCAGGTCGATCTCCGCGATGGAGTCGCGCTCGGCCCAGGCGAACTCCCCGAGCGCCGTCAGGCATTCGCGCACCGCCTGGACGTCGCGGGGGGCCTGTCCGCGCACGCCTCCCAAGAGCCGCCGGCAGCGCGTCTCCGCGATCATGAAGTTGACGTCGCCGTCGCAAAGCGGCAGCGGGCGAAACGCGACGTCGTCGAAGATCTCCACTAGGACGCCGCCCAGCCCGAACGCCAGCACGGGCCCGAAGTCAGGGTCCCGGCTCACGCCCATGAAGAACTCCACCGCGTCGCGGACCATGGTCTGAACCACGAATACGGCATCTGAGGGAGGGGGAGAGAGCCGTTCCAGCGTGGTCGCCATGTCGTCGAACGCTCTTGCCGTGGCCGCCTCGTCCGCGAGGCCGGTGGCGACAAGGCCGAGATCGGACTTGTGCGCGATATCGTCGGACGCCACCTTGAGCACCACCGGATAACCAATGGCCCGGGCCGCCTCCAGGGCCTCTTCGCGCGACATTGCGACTTCTTCCCGAACCACCGGCAGGCCCGCCTCACGGAGCAGCCTCTTGGAATCCACCTCGTTCAAGCGCGAGCGCCGCCGGTTCCCGTTGGCGAGGAAGGATGCGACACGGGCGCTGGGCGGCGGCTCCGGCAGCATCTCGGGGCACGGTACGGACCAGCGTGCGAGCCGGTCGATGGCGCCCAAGCCCTGGCGCGTCCCGCCGATGGTGGGGACGCCCGCCGCGCGCAGCGAGTCGGCGAACTCCTGTCGAAACAGGCCAGGACGGGTGTTCATGAAGAAGCAGGGCTTGGCGGTCCGCCGGGCGGTCTCGGCCAGATACTGCGTGTAGCGGGTGGGGACCATGGGCGAGTCGTCGCGGCTGTCGCTCACCATGACGATGGAGTCCACGTCGGGCTCGTCCTCCAGCACCTTGAGCCCGTGCGGTATGTTCACGGCGAACTTGCCGTCGCCCCAGGCGTCGAGGGGGTTACCGTCGCCGGTGAGGGGGCCGATGACGCGCTCTGCCTCCCGGCGGCCGTCTTCGGACAGCGGCAGCAGGCGCAGACCCGCCGCTCCGGCAACGTCCAGGATCAGTTCGGCCTGGCCGCCGGACGCCGTGAGCACGCCCATCTTCGGTCCGGTGGGCCAGCGCTCGCCCTGGCAGCAGGCCAGCACCTCGGTCAGCTCGTCCATGTCGCCGACCTCGATGGCGCGGTGCCGCTTGAGCACCTCCGAGAATACCCGGGCCTCGCCGGCCAGCCCTCCCGTATGGCTGGTAATCGCCCGGCGCGTGCGGTCGTTGCGGCCGACCTTGAGCACCACCACCGGCTTGCCCCGGTCGGCCGCCTTGTCGAGCGCCGCGACGTAACGTTCCGGATCGCGGATGGTCTCGGTGAAGGTGGCGATGACCCGCGTCTTGGGGTCGTCCGCCAGGTATTCGATGAACTCCGCGGTGGTGGTGACCGCCTCGTTGCCAGTGGAGACCACGTGGCTGAAGCCGAAGCGGCGGCAGTCGGTCAGGAGCCCGATGGCGATGGAGCCGCTCTGGGTGACGATGGCGACGTTGCCCGGCAGCTTCTCGGGGTGCAACAGGTTGGAGGTGTAGAGGCTGGTGCGGTGGTGCGGGCTCAACACGCCCATGCAGTTGGGTCCGCATACCGCCATGCCGGCGCCGCGCGCGGCGGCCTCCAGCGCTTCCTGGCGCCCGCGGCCTTCCTCGCCAACTTCGGCGAAGCCGCCGTCCAGCACCACCGCGGCGCCGTAGCCTCGGCCAGCGGCGATCCTGAACGGTTCCACAACCAGCCTGTGGTTGACGCAGAAGACGATGGCGTCGATGCCTTCCGGGATTTCCTCAAGGTTGGCGTAGCAGCGCTTTCCCAGCACCGTCTCGTACCTGGGGTTGACAGGGTAGACGCTGCCGCCGTAGCCGAACTTGTCGAGCATCTCCAGGATGCGCCGGCCCGGGCCGCGGTTCTCACTGGCGCCGTAGACCGCGATGGATCTCGGCTTGAGGAGCCGCTCAAGTGGCATGGACCGGCCTCTTGCGCGTCACCGCCGCGATCGCCGTGCCGATCAGCACCAGAGTGAACAGCAGGCTCGACACCACCGCCAGCACCGGGTCGGCCTCCAGCCGCACGCTCTCGTACATTTTCCGCGGCAGGGTGGAGGCGTCGCGCCCGGCGATGAAGATGGCGATGACGGTCTCGTCGAACGAGTGAAGGAAGGCGAACAGCGACGCCACCAGGAAGCCCGGCCGCAGCACCGGCAGGGTGACGTGGAGGAAGGTCCGGAGCGGTCCGGCCCCCGAGCTCATGGCGGCGCGCTCGAGATTGCGGTCGAAGCCCTTCAGCGTGGCGGACACGATCAGGAAGGCCACGGGCACGGAAACGCATGTATGGGCGATGATCACCCCGATGTGGTTGTTGGTCAGGCCCACCGGGCTGAAGACGGCGTAGTAGCCCAGCGCCAGC
>JAPPHF010000139.1 GCA_028821115.1 Deltaproteobacteria bacterium
ACCTGAAGAATGCGGATCCCGTAGATGGACCCGGTGGCCCCCGACATGCCTACGATGAGACGGCGCATGCTGACTTACCTCCTGTAACCTTTCCGCCGGCTAGCCGTCGAAAACGACGGTCAGTTCGTCGCCGTCCCGCACCGAGTGGGCCTGCTTCAACGAGACCGCGGCGATGATCTCCAGCTTGTCGACGGGATATTCCCTTACCTCCGGCACAACCACCGCGGCCCGCTCCCGGGACCCCGTCGCGGATTCCCACCCTTCAACAAAGCCCGTGAACAGGAAAGCGTTGCAGAAAGCCGGGTCCGGCGACGGCAGGATGATATTGCCGCCGTGTTGCCGGACCTGCCCCCACCGGTCCAGGTCGGCCCCGCGCGCCCGCACGTTGAGCGTGCCGGGATAGGGATCGAAGCCGACCCGCTCCCTGACGGCCGCCCGCACCCAGTCGATACCCAGGAACTCTCCGGCCCGGCCCAGGTCCGAGAACACCACCCCTTTCACCAGGTTGTCACGGGAACCGCTCACCGCTTTTGCGAGAGGGACTGCGCCTTGCCGCCGCGCCGCACCTTGATGATCTCGCCCAGGATGCCCAGCGCAATCTCCTCCGGGGTCTCGGTGGCGATGTCGAGCCCGATGGGCGCGTACACCCGGGAGATGAGCTCCTCGGAAACCTGCTCCTCCTCCTTGAAGCGCTCGAAGCAGGCCTTGATGCGCCGCTTGCTGCCGATCATGCCGATGTACTTGGCCGGCTGGTCCAGCAGCTCGCGCAGGCACGGCTCGTCGTACTTGTGCCCGCGGGTAATGAGCACGACGTAAGTGGTCGGTGTGATGTCGAGGTCCTTCACGGTCTCCGCCATGTCGCCGACCACGACCTCGTCGGCATCGGGGAACCGTTCGTGGTTGGCGAAGAGGATGCGGTCGTCGATGACCACCACGTGGTAGTCCATGAGCTTGGCCATCCTGACCAGCGGCACGGCGATGTGTCCGGCCCCGACGACGATGAGCTTGGGCGGCGACGGCATCGCCTCGAAGAAGACGTCCGCCTGGCCGCCGGACGCGGTCTCCACCGACACCAGACGGGAGCGCTCTTCCGAAAGCCGTTCCGCGGCTTCCTGGAGCAACGTCTGCTCGAGCTCCTGGTCGTTCACCTGTCCCAGGACGATGCGGCCGTCTCGGATGAGGCACTTGGAGCCGCTGTCGAACCCGTCGAGGCCCTGGGACTCCACGACGGTGACGAGCACCGCGCCCGCGCCCTCGCCCTTGATCCTGATCAGCTCTTCAACCAGCGCGTCCATTCATTCCCGACCTTGTCACACACCGTCCGTCCGGCATTTCAGCCCCTATCCGTCAGTCTCCTTTTCCTTCCACCAGGGATCGATGAAGACGTTCATGATGCCGCCGCACACCGCCGGGCTGTCGGACGAGATGTCGTCCAGCAGGTCCACGCGCACGGTGCGGGGCGTGCGCGTCCGCACCACCTCGATGGCCTCGCGCCGGACGTCGGCCTCGCCGCAGCCGCCGCCGATGGTGCCGAGGATCTCGCCCCACGCCGTCACCACCATCTTGGCCCCCACCTCCCGCGGCGTCGAGCCCTTGGTGGAGACGATGGTGGCCACCGCCACGGTCTCGCCCTTGTCCAGAAACTCCTTGACGTCGTCGTAGATGTCTTCCATCGATCCTCCTTGTCGCGCCCGGCGCCCTTACGCCACCAGCCTGCGCATGGTGTGGCCCAGGTGGACCAGGCTGTTGGCGTTGTGCGCCGACAGGAACAGGTCCAGGTACGGCAGCGCCGCCTGCATGCCCTTGCACAAGGGCTCGTAGTTCTCGCTGGCCAGCAGCGGATTGAGCCATATCATCTTGCCGCAGCGCCGCTTCAGCGCCTGCATCTGCCGCTCCAGCACACCCACGTCGCCCCGGTCCCAGCCATCGCTGATGATGACCACCACGGTGCGGTGGGTGACCATGCTCACCGCGAAGTCGCGGTTGAAGATCTCCAGCGAGCGCCCGATGTTGGTGCCGCCGGACCAGCCCAGCACGCTCTTGGAGATCTTCTCCAGGGCGTTGCCGATGTTCTTGGTGCGGATCAGGTGGGTGATGCGGCTCAGGGTGGTGCTGAAGACGAAAGTCTCCACGCCCCACAGCTCGTTCTGCAGGCCGTACATGAACTGGATCAGGAAGCGGCTGTAGCAGTCCATGGAGCCGCTCACGTCGCACAGCAGCACCACCCGGGTCTTCTTGATGCGGCGCTTACGCGCCACCAGCTCCACCAACTCGCCGCCGTACTTGATATTGCGGCGCATGGTGCCGCGGGGGTCGATCTCGGTGCCCCGGCGCGCCCGCTTCTTGCGCCGGCTAACCTGGGTGGCGATCTTGGAGGCGATGAGCAGGATGGCCTGGGTCACCGCCCGGCTCTCCTCGATGCCCATCTCGCTGAAGTCCTTCTCGTTGAGCTGCTCATTGGGGCTGTAGGTGGGCACCATGAGCGGGTCCGGATCATCCGGGCCCTCGTCGTTGACGCCTTCCTGCTCGGTCAACGTCTCTTCCGTGGTGCCGCTGCTATCGTCCGACGAGTCCATCCCCTCGTCCGGGCTCTGGGCCGGGACCTCCATGGTTTCGATACCCTCTTCGATGTCCATGTCGCCCTGCCAGAAGGCCTCGAACACCTGGTCGAAAAGCTCGATGTCCTCGTGGTCGTGCAGCAGGTTGGCAGCCAGCGCCCGGTGGAAGTCCGGCCGGCTCTGGATGTCGATGAGCGGCATCGACCGGTTGGCGTCGATGACCTGGCTCAGGCCCAGGCGGAACCCCAGGTCCTTCAGCACCCGGCCGAACATGAGCATGTTCGCCAGCGTGCCCTGGCCACGCAGGGGCTTGTAGCGCTCCACCGCGCGGATGATCTGTTCGTCGGTCAGCTCTCTCGCCATGTCGAGGTCCAGGCCGGCGGCGGCGCTACTGCGGGTTTCCGCCCACCACCGTGGCCGGCTCCTTGAGGATGCGGTCCATGTCGAGCTTCTCGCCGGAGAGCTCTTCCTCCAGGTGGTGCAGGTCCTCCCGGTACTTGAACACGCAGCCCACCGTCTCCTTCACGATCTCCGGGTCCAGCTCGGCGCGGTTCAGCAACAGCAGCGCCGACGCCCAGTCCATGGTCTCGGCCACGCCCGGCCGCTTGTAGAAGTTCATCTGCCGCACCTGCTGCATGAAGGCGCAGATCTGCTCGGCCATGAGCGTCTGGATCTCCGGGTGCTTGGTCATGATGATCTCGTACTCCTTCTCGAACGTGGGGTACTCGATCCAGTGGTACAGGCAACGGCGCTTGAGCGCGTCGTGGATCTCGCGGGTGCGGTTGGATGTCAGGAAGACGTAAGGCCTCTTCTGCGCCTGGATGGTGCCCACTTCCGGGATGCTGATCTGGAAGTCCGACAGCACCTCCAGGAGGAACGCCTCGAACTCCATGTCCGCGCGGTCGATCTCGTCGATGAGCAGCACCGGGGGCTCGGCGCCGTCGGTGCGGATGGCATCCAACAGCGGGCGGCTGATGAGGTATTCCTCGGAGAAGATCTCGGTCTCCACCGACTCGCGGTCCCGGGAGCCGATCTCCTCCAGCTTGATGCGCAGCATCTGCTTGGGATAGTTCCACTCGTAGAGCGCGGTGTTCGAGTCCAGCCCCTCGTAGCACTGGAGACGGATGAGCCGGGTCTGGAGGACGTCCGCGAGCACCTTGGCGATCTCGGTCTTGCCCACGCCCGCCTCCCCTTCCAGCAGGATAGGCTTGCCCAGGCGCACCGAAAGGTAGACCACGGTGGCGAGGCTCCGGTCGCAGATGTACTTGCGCTCCCTCAGGGAATCCCGGATCGATTCGACGGAAATGCTGTCCAGATTCATGCGTATCCCTTCTTCGCGTACAGCCCCGTGATTTTGTGATTGCTGTTTGTGCGCGGCGGCAAGGCCGCGTGCGTGGCGGCTACCGGCTACTTGTTCTCGGCGAGCTGCCGTTTCCACCCCAGGGTCCTGGCCCTGGCGCCGACGGCTTCGGCCTCTTCGATCATCCCCTTGCGCTGGTAGAAGATGGAAAGGCTCGTGTAGGCCAGCTCATCGTCGGGGCTCACCTCGATCAGGCGCTTGCCCACCTCGATGGCTTCATCCAGGCGGTCCGTATTCGCGTACGCCATCCCCAGGGCATGCAGCGCGTCGGCGTAGTCAGGGTCCTCGGCCAGAGCCGTGTTGTAAGACTCGATGGCCTCGTCCACCCGGTCGTCGGCGTACGCCTCCATCCCCTGGATGTAATGGTCCTCTTTCGTCATCGGGCTTCACCCAACGGACCTAATCTGTATTACGAAATCGTGATATTCTCAACCGGATGCGTGGGGCGAAGTGGCCGGCGTCCCGGCGCCGATGCTCCGATCCGCGGCCTCACGAAAGCCACATCAACCCGGAGGACCCCTTCATGGCCGACGCCGCAACTCTCGACGAAATCAAGGATCGCATCCGCAAGCGCGTCGGCAGGCGCAGTCCGTTCCACCTGATGGACCCGGCGGAAGCCGAAGGTGTGCTCGCCGAACTGACCGGCCTCGAACCCGACGCCTGGGCGGAAGCGTGGAGCAAGCCCGGCGCGCGCTGGGAAGAGACCGCGAGGGAGGCGGAGGAAAAAGGAAACGCCGACGAGGCCAAGGCCGCCTACTTCCAGGCTGCCGGCTACTACGGCACCGCCCGCCACCCCTTCCCCAGTTCTCCCGGCAAGCAGGAGGCCTACCGCAAGACCATCGAGAACTACCTCGCGGCCTCGCGCTACTTCGACCCGCCGCTGGAGCGCATCGCCCTCCCCCTGCGCGACAAGGAGGTCGTCGGCTACCTGCGCCTGCCCGCCCGACGGCCCGCGCCGCTCATCATGCACTGGGGCGGCATCGACAACTGGAAGGAGGATCGGCACAACTTCGTGGAGTCCATGCTCGCCGAGGGCTGGGGCTGCTTCATCATGGACAGCCCCGGCACCGGCGAGTCCCCCGTGTTGGCGTCGGACACCGCACACGAGGTCTACAGCACGGCGTTGGACTATCTCGTGACCCGGCCGGAAGTGGACCCGGGCCGCATCGCCGCCCTGGGCGCCAGCTTCGGCGGCTACTGGTCCACCAAGCTGGCCCACGTGGAGCC
>JAPPHF010000124.1 GCA_028821115.1 Deltaproteobacteria bacterium
CCACTGCTCGTCATCGCGCCTTGCCGACGACAAAAATTCCTGCGCATCTTCATCAACGTATTCACGGAACGCAACACTAGTCCCATCCTTCGGGCACTGTCAATCGCGCGGCGGTCAGCCCGTGAACATCTCGATGATGGTTCCAGGCGGGAACGGCAGGCTCAACGAGTGAACGAAGACGAAGTAGAATCCCGCCCACGCCAACAGCGTCAGCAGGACGCTGATGAACCACTTCTCCGCCGCCCCCAACTTGAGGAAGAGGAACGTGCAAAGCGGGACCGTGATGGCGAAGCCGAGCATCCAGATCGAGACGAAGAAGCCGAGGATCCAGCCCACGATGGCCAGCGTCCGCCTTACCACCACCGGGTCCACCGGCTGGGACGACACCGCCGCCTTGCGTTGCTTCAGAAATCCGACCGCGTCGATCTCGAGTTGAGCCAGGGCGAGCACGATGCCGGGGATGCCGATGACCCAGGGGAACAGGCTGGCGCGAAAGCCCCATTCCCGCGCCTCCCACACGCCCCAGGCGAACCCCGCCAGCAGCACCCCGGTGAAGACGATATGCCATGCGGTGAGGGTCCTGGAGCCCTCGGCCACCTCCATCTCCGGTACGGGGATGGCCGCGGGCGTGTCTCCGGCGGACTTCCGCTTTTCGTCGCGCCGCCGCTGGTAGACGGGATAGAGGATGCCCGCCAGGATGATCGTTCCGATGATCAGAACCCCGGGAAAGCCCACCCACACCCAGCCGTAGTTGTCGGTAGCCAGGAAGAGGTTCTTCTCCGCCAGCGAGCCCAGCACCAACCCCAGCAGCAGCGGCGGCCGCGGCCAGTCGAGTTGCACCATGACCCAGCCCAGGAGCCCGAAGACCAGCACCACGATGAGGTCCTCGAATGCGTTGTTCTGGGCGAACCCGCCCAGGTAGATGAGCACCAGCAGGAACGGCAGCACCAGGCTGCCGCGCACCTCGGTGATGCGCGCCAGTTGCTTGAGGAAGATGAAGCAGATGGAGACGGTGATGATGTTCGAGACCACCACGATCCACACGAACGAGAACGTGAGCTCGAGGTTGCCTCCCCGACTGGCCGGTTCCAGCATCGGCGGTCCCGGCACGAGACCCTGGATGATGAACGCCCCCAGCAGGATGGCCATGGTGACGCTGCCCGGCACACCAAAAGCAATGGTGGGCACCAGCGCGCCGCCGAGGTTCGAGTTGTTGGCCGCGCCCGGGCCCAGCACGCCTTCCACCGCCCCCTTGCCGAAGCGCTCCTTGTCGGGCGAGCTTTGCACCGCGTGGGCGTAGGCGACCCACTGGGAGACGGCTCCGCCCATGCCGGGAATGATGCCGATGTAGGTGCCGATGGCGCTGCAGCGCAGCACCAGGGCGTAGTGACGAAAGGTATCCTTGACGCCCTCCATCACGCCGCCCAACTTTTCGATTTTCTCCTCCGCGATGCTCGAACCCTTGACCGACAGATCGATGACCTCGGGGATGGCGAACAGGCCGAGGGTTACCGGAACCAGGTTGATGCCGTCCCAGAGATACAGGTTGTCGAAGGTGAACCGCTCGATGCCGGAGATGGGATCGAGGCCCACGGTGGCCAGCATGAGCCCGAGGGCGGCGGCGGTGAGGCCGCGGATAACGGCCGCACCGCTCAATGCAGCCAGGAAGGTGACCCCCAGGAGCGCCAGCATGAAGAACTCCGGCGACCCTATGGCGAGGACCAGCGGACGGACAATGGGAATAGCCAGGGCCAGGGCGAAGGCGCCGAAGATGGCGCCCACCAGCGAGCTCATGAGCGAGGCGCCGAGGGCGCGCCCGGCCTCCCCCTTCTTGGCCATGGGATGGCCGTCCACAATGGTGGACGCGGTAATAGCCTCGCCTGGAATGCCGAACAGGATGGAAGTGATGTCTCCGGTGGTGGCGGTGACCGCGGACATGCCCAAAAGGAAGGCGAACGCTTCCACCGCCTCCATCTTGAAGATGAACGGCAGCATCAGCGCAAGCGTGACCGGTCCGCCCAGCCCGGGCAGTATGCCCACGGCGAACCCGATCACGATGCCCAGCATCATGAGCGTGAAGGTGGTCGGCGTGAAAACCTGTGCTAGGCCGGACCCGAAGGCCTGAACCATTTCGCCCATGATCCCTGACTTTCAGTGAAACGAAGCGAACCGGGGGGCAAACACGGTGAACCGTCACCCGGCACACGCCGGAGCGCGGCCGGGCGACGGTTTCCTCCATCCGATGTAACTACTTCTTCGGCAAGAGGACTTCCTTCAACAGGGACAGCGTCGCGCCATCCATGCTGTAGAGCCCGCTCATCTTCTTCGTGACCCAGTTGCCGTCGTTCGGGTTCAACTCCAGCTTCGCCTTTTCGGCCTCGGCCTTCAGCTCGGGGTCGTTCATGGTAGCCATGAAGGCCTTCTGGAGAGTCTTCACCCGGTCCGCGGGCGTTCCGGGCGGCAGGCTGTAAGGACGCGACAGGCCACGGTAGACGTCAGCGGCCACTTGCAAGAGCTGTTTGCCTCTGTCGTCCTTGACCAGATCGAAGGCCACGCCCACGTCCTGCAGGTCCGCGTGCTTGGCGGGGCCCACCTGGAGCACGGGCTTGACGTTGCCGCTCTCGATGCCCTGCCGCCAAGTCGGCTTGATGGACTGCCACGCCCAGCAACCGCCGTCGATCTCGCCCTTCTCCGCCGCCACGCGAATGATCGCGGTGCCGCCGTAGCCCTCGATGATCTGCATCGGCAGGTCGGTCGCGGCCTTGATCAGCTTGGGCACGTCATCGGTGGTCGAGCCCGGACCGGTGGCACCGATCTTGATCGGCCTCTTGGAGTTCAACCACTCCTTGACGTTGTTGATGCCGCTGGCCTTGGTGAGCGCGCAGGTGTTGTCGTCGGTGGACGGGACGCCCAGCCAGTTGAACTTGCGGCCGTCGAACTTGATCCCCTTCTTGCCGAGAACGTGCTGCAGCACCAGGGGGCCGATCCAGTTTCCGACGGTCAGGCCGTCAGGTCTGGCCCTGTTGTAGATGTAGTTGGCGGCGATCATGCTGCCGGCGCCCGTGCGGTTCTGAACCACCGTCCTGGGGTTGCCGGGCACGTGCTTGCCGAAGTGGCGGGCGATGAACCGGGTGTAGGTGTCGAAACCACCGCCCGGAGAGAACCCGACCACGAAACGAATGGTCTTGCCCTTGAAGAAGTCGTCCGCTCCCAGGGAAAGAGAGGGAACCACGACCAGGACAAGCGTGGAAAGCAAAACGATACGTAAAATTCGACTGAACATGACGAGCCTCCTGAGCTTTCGCGTCGCGAGACGCCGCACGGACATTAAACTTCTTCTTGTTTCACAAAACCGGGCCAAAGAAAAGGGCAGACCATAGAAATTCGCCGCCCGGCGCGGGCGGTTTCTCTCAAGGGGGGTTGACCTTGAACCGAAGATGCATTAAGGTGAGCGAACGATCGTTTGAGTCAACGAACGCTCGTTAGAAATCCCACGACAAACAGGGAGCCACGGATGACAAGGATATCGACCTTCGACGACTGGATCGACTGCTTCAGAGAATGGCAGGTGGACATCGGCTATGACGCCGACCTGCTGGGAGACTACAAATTCGAGACCAAGCTGGGCGATATTCATTGCGACGACATTGAATTCGGCGACTACCGGGGCGACTCCAAGTGGGAACGCGTCGGGCAGATACCGAACCAGTCCATCCGGGACGCACTGCTCACCCTCATCGTCTATCAGGGCGACACCGAGTTCGCGTCGGTGGAGCAGCAGAAGAACCTCTTGGACAACGCCCCCACCGAGTACGACCGCCAAGCGCTGATCCGGGTCAACAGCGACGAGATGCGCCACGGCTGGCAGATGTGCTACCTGCTGGTGAAGTACTTCGGCGACACCGGCAGGCTGGAGGCGCGGAAGCTCCTGGAACGTCGGGCCAACGAGCAGAAACGGCTGCTGGGATCGTTCAACCAGCCGGTGAACAACTGGCTCGACTTCTTCACCTACACCCAGTTCGTGGACCGGGACGGCAAGTTCCAGCTCACCATGCTCAGCCACTCCGCCTTCGCGCCGCTGGCGCGCAGCGTCTCGGCGATGCTCAAGGAGGAGTTCTTCCACATGTTCACCGGGAACACCGGCCTCACCCGCATCATCAGGGCGAACCGCATCCCCGCCCCCATCATACAGAAGTACTTCAACAAATGGCTGTCCACCGCCTACGACCTCTTCGGCACCGACCATTCCTCGTCGGCCCAGTGGGCCTACGTCTGGGGCATCAAGGGGCGCTTCGACGAGGCCACCGCCGGAGAACCCGCGGACAAGGAAGCGCTCAACGAGCTGTCGCGGACGCACTATCTCAACGAGTGCCAGGGGCTGGTAGAGAACCTCAACAACTTCCTGCCCGAAGGCGAGCCCCGGCTCCGGATTCCCGACGTCAGGTTCAACCGCTCCATCGGCGATCACGCGGGCATGCGCTACAGCGTAGACGGCGATTTGCTCTCCGAGTCGGAATATGAGAAACATCTTTCCAAGGTGCTTCCCGACGCCGAGGACGAGCGCGTCCTGAACGAGATCCTCAAGGACAAGGACTGGGTTCTTCAGATGAACTAGTCGACCGGCTCGTTTCATGCGGGACGGCGCGGGCGTCCGGAAGACCGTCGAAAGGCCTTCGCCCACCGTGGCGGTCTTTCTCCCGTTCCAAGCAAGGAGAACCGTGTGAGTCGATTCTGCCTCGTCTGCCAGAACGTCGACTGCAAGAGTCGAGGCTCCGAAGAGTTGATGAAGGAGTTGCAGGAGCGCGTAGCAGCCAAGGGGCTGGACGGCGTGGAGGTGCGCTCTTACATGTGTTTCGGCGCTTGCCAGGAAGGCCCCAACATGGTCGTCTATCCCGACAAGTGCTGGTACGCCGGAGTCAAGAAAGAGGATGTTGACGAAATCGTCGAACATCTGGCCGGCGGACCGCACGTGGAGCGCCTGGACAAGATCGACCCTTCCCTCAAGGAGCTCATCTACCAGTTGCTCGACACCGGAGTCTTTTAACCACCATGGAAGGCATCCTG
>JAPPHF010000064.1 GCA_028821115.1 Deltaproteobacteria bacterium
TGACGGTGACGTCGGCGCCGAGGCGGCCGATCAGTTCCACGCGATTCAGTCCGAAACTCATGATGGTGCTCCTTCCTGGTTAATGACGATGGTTGACGAACGTCGAGGGACCGGAGTCCTCCCTCCCCGGTCCCCTTCCGATCACTTCTCTCAGGTTCCCCTCTCGCTCCACGTGTCGGGACAGCGCCTGTCGTTGTCCTCGTCGATGACGTCCTGGATGGCGCTTGGGCGGAGCCCGATCTCGGTCAGCAGGTCGCCGCCGCTCAAGGCTTCTTCGAGGTTGAAGTCGATGCCGGGCATGTCCGTATCCTCCTTTGTTGCTTGCCGTGCCCGGACTGCGTGAGGGAGACCGACTCTCCCTCCCCCTCCCGGGCGTTCGCCCGGAGCCCGCTCTTCTCCGGCTCCATGGAGAGGGTCCGGCCCAGCGGGATGCCGGGAAGGGCCTGCGGTCCCTGCCGCGCCAGCCTAGTGGCCATGACGGTCGGAACGGAGGGTCGCTGACAATGGCGCCGGTTGCTCCGGGCGCCAGGCAGTGAAAGTGGATGGCGGACGGGTTGCGTGGCGCGCCGCCCCTTACGGCTCAGTGCCGGGAGTGGCCGTCGCTCTGGGGTCCCTCGGCTCGCATGGAGCTTGCGGCGAGGGCGGTCCAGTCCTCCCTTGAGTGACCGAGCCTGGCGTTCAGGCGGTCGCACAACCCCTCCGCGCTCTCGACCGACACGGCCACAAGTGCCGTAGGCACGTAGCCTTGCATGCCCTCGAAGACGATGCGGATCTGTTGGGGCTCGTCGCCCAGCTCGTAGCTCGGGCAGAACGCGTAGTTGGGGTCATCCGGCAGGGTGTGTGCGGTCTGTGCTGTCATGGCGATGCTCCCTTCAGTTGAGTGAGACCGGCCGGCTGCGTGCCGGCCGTACGTACGCCGGTGCGCCGGCGATACGGATCATCAGGCGGCGGGCGGCCAACGCTGGATGACGCGTTCGAGCAGTTCGGGGCCCGTGGCGAAGACGCGCGTGCGCCAGGAGATGATCTCGACGGTGCAGCCCAGGCGCTTGAGGGCGTGTGTGTCGGAATCGGTGGGCCCTTCGATCTCGACGCGGTCGGCGCCCATGATGCGCCGCCTGGCAAGCCGCCAGCCGTTGACGAGGGTGAGGGCCGTGCCGCGCGCCAGGACCTCCTCGAAGGCTTCGGCGCCGGTCATGGCTGGACCCCCCGCGAGGCCGAAAGCGGAGCGGACGGCGCGGACCTGCCCGGCGTCGAGCACGCGGCCGATGAGCGCCTCGCCGTCGTCGGTCAGAAGCCGCCTCACGCGCATGTTCTCGGAGGGCAGGCGGTCCCAGACGGGCAGGAGGAGCCCCGTGGCGAGCCAGAACCGGGACTCCCTGTGGGACGGCAGGCCGGCGGTCTCTTCTTCCCATAGGCTTCGCCATTCGGTCCCGGTCGCCTTCCGCCAGTTGGAGGCGTCGAGTTCGGCCGTTGCCATGGAGTCCCGCGCCGCGGGACGCAGCAGGCGTACACGCTCCTGCACGCCGCCGTCGTCGAACATGCGCGAGGAGGCGGGAAGCAAGACCGCGGCGCGGCTCGACCTGTCGTTGATCATGAGGACCAAACCGTTGTCCGACTGTTCGCCGATCCGGAGGGCCTCGTCCGCGGACGTGGGCTCCAGCCTGTCGCGGCGTACGATCTCGACGAGCTCGGTGGCGGCTCCGCTGCCCGGATGGGTATACATCGTCTCCCGTCCAGCGAGGGCCAGGGAGTCGGCGCGCACGGTCTCGACGCCTACCTCGTAGGTGCCGGCCTCCATGGCCTGCTCGATGCCCGAGGCGATGCGGTCTTCGAGTTCCGTGAAGAGCTGGTTCTGCTCCGCGATGGGGAGCGCCAGGAGCCTGTTCAGGAACCGCGGCATGGGCGGCAGGTCCTCCTTGAGCGAGCCCTCCCAGGTGAGTTTCAAACCGGTGGCGTCCTCGAAGCGTTCGAGAGACCAGTCCGCGATGTCACCGCGCCACAGTGCCAGGTAGAATCGCCTGAGCGCCGCCTTCGCGTACATACTCTCCAGGTTGTCGCTCTCACGGAACAGCGTTGCGTCCGAGCCCCCCATGGCGGTCTGGGAGTCTCGCTGCCCGCGGGTGATGGCGCCCAGGCTGTCGAGCCTGCGGGCGATGGTGGCGATGAACCGCCGCTCGCCCTTGACGTCGGTGGTGACGGGCCGGAAGAGCGGCGCCGAGGCCTGGTGCGTGCGGTGGGTGCGGCCGAGCCCCTGTATGGCCTGGTCGGCGCGCCAGCCCGGCTCCAGCAGGTAGTGGACCCGGCGCCCGGTGTTGGCGGAGGAGAGGTCCGAGTGGTAGCTCCGGCCGGTGCCCCCGGCCATGGAGAAGACAAGGATGCGCTTGGTTCCCTCCATAAAGGCCGAGGTCTCGGCGAGGTTGGCGGAGGCGGGCCGGCCGCGGAGCGCCAGGCGCTCGCCGTTCGCGTCGGAAATCCTCAGCACCCGGCGCGAGCGCCCCGTCACCTCCGCCACGGCCTCGTGGCCGAAGTGGTGCACGATCTGGTCCAGGGCCGAGTGCACGGGCGGCAGGGACGCCAGCTTCTCGATCAGCGCGTCGCGCTGCGCGAGCGCCTCCTGGCACAGGACCGGCCGGCCCTCGGCGTCTGTGGCCGGGCGGCTCATCAGGTTCCCGTCACTGTCGGTGAAGGGCTCCTGGAGCTGCACGGGGAAGGCGTGGGCGAGGAAGTCCAGGACGGCCTCGCGGGGCGTGAGGTCGATGCCGAGGTCGTCCCACTCCGACGCCGGTATCTCGGCCAGGCGCCGCTCCATCAAGGCCTCACCGGTGGACACGAGCTGGATCACGGCGGAGCGGCCGGCGTCGAGGTCGGCCTCGATGGCGCGAACGAGTGAGGGGCACTTCATGGCCGTCAGGAGATGCCCGAAGAAGCGCTGCTTCGTTCCCTCGAAAGCGCTCAAGGCGGCGGACTTGGCGTTCCTGTTGAGGGTGGAACCTTCATGCATGATGCCCGTGGCCTCGAGCGCCGCTTCGATGTTGGCGTGGATGACCTTGAACGCCGAGGCATAGGAGTCGTAGATGCGACGCTGCTCCTGCGACAGCTCGTGCACGAGGATGTCCACCTCCACGCCGTCATAGGCCAGGGCCCGGGCCTGGTAGAGGCCCAGGGCCTTCAGGTCCCTCGCGACGACCTCCATGGCTGCGACCCCGCCCGCTTCCATGGCGGAGACAAAGTCGCTCCGGCTCTCGAACGGCGTCTCGCCGGCCGCCCAGAGGCCCAGGCGCCCGGCGTAGGCCAGTCCCGGAACGGTGGTGGCGCCTGTGGCGGAGACGTAGGTGATGCGCGCGTCGGGGAGCGCGTTCTGAAGCCGCAGGCCAGCGCGGCCCTGGGCCGAGGGCTTGACCTCGCCGCGCTCGCTCTTGCCACCAGCGGCTTTGGCCATGGCGTGGGCCTCATCGAAGATGACGGCCCCGTCGAATGCGTGGCGGCGCTCCTCGTCCGGTCCCCCCGCGAGCCAGCCCACGATCTGGTCCAGTCGCGAGGGACGGCCCTGGCGGGACGGCGAGCGCAGGGTGGCGTAGGTCGTGAAGAGGATTCCGGCCGTGTGCGGAATCTCGGCGCCCTGGCGAAAGTCGCCGAGCGGGATGAGATCGTCCTCGCGTCCGCCGAGGGCGGTCCAGTCCCGGCGGGCGTCTTCCAGGAGCTTGTCCGACTGGCTGAGCCAGATGGCGCGCTTCCGTCCGCGGAGCCATCCGTCGAGGATGATGGCCGCCACCTGCCGTCCCTTGCCGCAGCCCGTGCCGTCTCCCAGCATCCAGCCCCGGCGGAAGCGCACCGGCTCCGACAGGGTCTCCCCGTCGTCGGTGAGGGCGGTGTCGTCACCGTCCTCGTCGCCGCAGCGCTGGACGGTCTCCCAGCCGGAGCCGATGCGGTAGCGCGCCGCCAGGTGGCCGCCGTGGGCCTGGCCCGCCAGGACGACGCTTTCGAGCTGTGCGTCGGACAGGAGGCCGTCGGTGACGACGCGTTCCGGCAGCATGGGGCGGTAGGAGGGCATGGGATGCGGGACGGTTGCCATGGCCGCGGACTGGACCAGGGGCGTGGGATGGGCGACGGCGCCCGGAACCCGGACGGCGCCCGGCCGCCAGGGCTCGTAGGGTCCGGAGCCGGCGGCGCGGGCGTCGGTAGCGGAATCCGCCGGGCCGGTCTCGACCGTCAACTCGGACACCGGCCCCCAGTCATGGGCCGGAGTGGATGCGGGCGTCTCGGGCACGGTCCTGCGCTTCGGCCGGCGCGGCATGGCCGCGTTGCCGAAGAGGTCCCGGGCGGGCGCGGCGCCGGCAGTACGGACCTCCACCGGCAGGCGTGACGGCACCCGGTCGATGACGGCGTCGAGCAGCTCTCCGGCAGTGGCGGCGCGAGCGTGGGGATCGACCTCGATGCCCGGCCGGTCCGCGCGGTCGAGCACGGTGAGTCTCGTGTCGAAGCCCGTGCCCCGGCGGGCGTAGACGCGGCCGTCCACGGTCATGGTGAACACCACGCTGGCGGGCGGGTCGAGGAGGGCGAAGGCTCCGTTCCAGTCGGGATCGCCGGGAACGCAGTTGGCCGAGGTGACGGCCGTGAGCCGGCCGCCCGGCGGCAGCATGCTGAATGCCGAGCGCAGGTGCCGGAGGTCTGCGTCATGGCGGATGCGGTGGACTCCCGGCGTGGCCGAGAACGGCGGGTTCATGATGACGGCGGTGGGCCGGCCGCCGGGGAGGTGGTCGGCAACGTTCTCGGCGTTCACGCCGGTCACCACCGCGCTGGGGAAGAGCCGGCACAGGAGCGAGCGGCGGACGGCCGCGATCTCGTTGAGATGAATGTTCCCGGTCGCCCGGTTTCCGAGGGCGCATTCCGCCATGACCGCCAGCATGCCGGTGCCGGCCGACGGCTCCAGCACCACGTCTCCCGGCCGGATCGCCGCGGCTCGAAGGGCCGCGTAGGCGAGCGGCAGGGGCGTGGAGAACTGCTGGAGGCGGACCTGCTCTTCCGACCGCTTCGTGTGGGACGGCTCCA
>JAPPHF010000008.1 GCA_028821115.1 Deltaproteobacteria bacterium
CCTCATGGGCCGCAACGGCATGGGCAAGACCACCACCGTACGCTCCATCATGGGGTTGGTGCGGCCGCGGGCCGGACGGATCCGCTTCCAGGGCGTGGAAATCCAGAGCAAGCCCAGCCACGCCGTGGCCCGGGCCGGCATCGGCCTCGTGCCCGAAGGGCGACAGGTCTTCCCCAACCTGACGGTGCGCGAGAACCTGTTGGTAGCCGCGGGTTACGGATCCGCTTCCCAGAGCCCCGACGTGGAGCCGTGGACCGTTGAGCGCATCTTCGAGATGTTCCCGGCACTGGAGGCGCGCAAGCACCTGAACGGCTCGGCCCTGTCGGGCGGCGAGCAGCAGATGCTCGCCATCGGCCGGGCGCTCATGACCAACGCCCGCCTGATCCTGCTGGACGAGGCCACCGAGGGTCTGGCTCCGCTCGTGTGCGCCGAGATCTGGCGCTGCCTGGAGCGGCTCAAGGCCGTGGGACAGGCCATCCTCCTCATCGACAGCAACCACGGCGCTCTGATGCAGATCGCCGACCGCCATTACATCATGGAGAAGGGCCGCATCACCTGGACCGGCGATTCCGCCGCCCTGGCCGCGGCGGACCATGTCCGGCAGCGGTACCTGGGGGTGTAGGGGCGGTTCTCGATCCGCCCGCATACCGGGACCCGCGTGTCAGGATCGCGGATCGCGGCTCTTTCGTATGAACGAGCGCAGCCTGCCGGCCGCCGACCCTTCCCGGTACCGTCCCTTGACGGCATGGCGGATCTGGCAGCAGCCCGGGATGTCCAGGGCGGTGCCGTCGGTGCCCAGAAGCCAGCGGAACGCCCGGTCCTCGTATGCCTTGCGCCAGCGCGGGGCGGGGCGCTGGTAGAGGCCGATGGACTCGCAGTAGCCCACGGCCCGGGCCACGTCGCCGTGGGTGATCTGGTAGGGTCCCTTGGCGCGGTCGTGGTTGCCGCCGTAAGGACGGAATGCTTCCAGGGGGATGTCGCGGACGGCCGGGGCGGTCCGGCCCTGCCTCAACAGCTCGTGGTCTTCCGGCAGCAGCGCGGTCCCCAGCGGCGATCTCGGATGCACCAGGACGTCGTCCCGCCCCTGCAGAAGGTCCGCCAGCGTGTCGAGGCAGCCGTCATGGAACACCACGTCCACGTCGGTGAACCAGATCCAGTCGGCCCGGGTGGCCCTGGCGGCCAGGTTCCGGCCGATGCTGCGGCGGAAGAGCCGCTCCTCGGGCAACGGCCGCCAGCACCACGACACGCCGGGCACGTCGATGCCCTCGAAGAAGCGCAGCACCCGCTGCGCCGATTCGTCGCCGGGCGTGTGGTACACGGTCATGGTGACGTCGAGCTTGTCGGTGCGGTAGTTGACGAGGGAGCTGAGCTGGTAGACCAGGAAGTGGCCGTACCGCCAGCAGTGGCTGACGATCTCGAGGTGGAGCTTCCCCGTACGCCGGGTCCTGGGCACGCCGGACGGGTCCAGGTTCCGGAACCACGAGGCCGGCAGCGCTCCGCTCGCGGCAAAGCGATAGAACAACCCCGCCGCGGCGTCGATGATCTCCGACATCAGCATCCAATCCGAAAGGAATTTCCAACGATGGCTTCGGCGAATTCAATTTAATCCATTCCCGACAGCGTGTATACATGTACAACGGAGAGCACCATGACAGCGGCAAAAATCCTCATTGTCGAGCACGAGCAACCTGTGGCCGCGCGCCTGGAAGAAGAGTTGAAGACCGCGGGGTACGTGTGCGCTTCGGTTCTGTCCGGACAGGACGCGGTGGCGGCGGCGGCGGAGCGGCGGCCGGACCTGGTCCTGATCGACCTGGAACTGACGGGAGAACCGGACGGCGTCGAAACGGCTCTGCACCTGAGCGAAACGTTCGACACCCCGGCGCTGTATCTCAACGGCGATGCCGGACAGGCCCTGGAGCGGCGGTCCCTGGACAGCGAGCCGCTCGGTTACGTGCTCAAGACGGCGCCGGCAGGACAGCTCCGTCTGCACGTGGAAACCGCCTTGCGCCTGCATGCCCGGCAACGACGGCAACAGCGAGCGTCCGCGGCCATCGAATGTGCTACCGAGGCCATCGTCGTCACGGACAAGGGCGGGGCCGTCACGTTCATGAATTCCGCCGCGGAGACCCTCACGGGCTGGTCCCGACACGAGGCCATCGGCCGGTCCCTGGGGGAAATCTTTCACAGTGTCGCGGGAGTTCTGCCGGTTCAGTTCGAGACCAGGCAACGCCTCATCGAGGAGGGCGCCGACAACGCTCGCACAGGCGGCGACATGATGCTCAGGACCCGGTCCGGGAAGGAGGTGGCGATCGACTACAATGTGGCGCCCGTCAAGGACCGAAACGGCCGTGCCGAAGGCACGGTGCTGGCGTTCCACAGGATCGACACCGAGCAGTTGGAACAAGGCATTCGGGAAGAAGCCCGTGCGTGGCGCATCCTCATGGAAAGCACCAACGACGGTATCATCGTGGTCGACGAGCGCGGAAACCCCATCATGCGAAACACGAGCGCGGAACGCATGTTGGGTCCGTACAGACCGGACTCCGGACCCGAGGATTGGAGCGAGCGTTACGGCATCTTCAAGCTCGACGGAGTGACTCATTTTCCTTCTTTCGATTTGCCGCTTGCGCGCACCCTCTGCGGCGAGTCACCGGACGACGCGGAAATGATCTTCCGCAGTCCGGCCAACCCGGAGGGCATCTACATCAACGCCAGCGCCAGACCGCTCCTGGACGATTCGGGCCAACTCAAGGGGGGCATGACCGTGCTCCGCGACGTCACGTCCATCAAGCGGTCGGAGGCCGAGTTGAAGCAGGCGGTAGGGCGGCTGGAGAGCCAGACCCACCTCATGGAATCCGTTTTCGACAGTATCAGCGACGCGGTGGTGGCCGCCGATTCCGAGGGCAACTACCTCGTTGTCAACGCCGCGACGAAACAGCTCGCCGAACTCATATCTCCCTTTGATATCAAGGACCTCCTGAGGACGGGCATTGCCGAGTATCCGGCAGTCCTTGGGCTTTATCGTCTTGACGGGAAGACCCCCTTCCCTGCCGATGAGCTTCCGCTTTGGCGCGCCCTTCGGGGCGAAGCGTCGGATAACGTGGAGATACTCGTGCGCAACTCGAAGGTCCCCAATGGAGTTTATTTCAACTCCAGCGGAAGGCCCCTGCAGGACGCGTCCAACTCCATCAAGGGCGCCGTGGTGGTATTTCGCGACGTCACCGAGCACATGCGCGCCCATGAAGCGCTGGCCCGCGCGTTCGCCCAGGGGCGGCTGGAGATCGTCGAAACCGTGCTTCACAACATCGGGAACGCGATCAACAGCGCGGCCATCGGCATCGGAACCGTACACGAACAACTGAAAGGGAACCGGCCCATACGCCGCCTTCAGGCGCTGGCCCAAACCTTGAAGGCGCACGAGCATGACTGGATCGATTACCTGAGAGACGATCCGAAAGGCCGCCAGGCGATGCCGTTTCTGTTCGCACTTGCCAACGACTTCGGAGAGATGGAGTCGCAGTTGGTGCAGACCGTCGAACGGGTTCAGGACAGAGTGGCGCACATCACCGACATCGTCCGAACGCAACAAGGCTTCGACAAGGACATGACGGTCCTCAAGGACCTGGACCTGGAAGAAACCATCAACGCCGCGATACAGGTCCTGCAGGACTCCATCCACAGGCGCGGCATCCAGCTTCACGTCAATTGCGTAGGCACGCCCGCGCAGGTTCGGATCCGTGAAAGCCAATTCCACCAGATGGTGGTCAACCTGGTGAAGAACTCCATCGAAGCCATCGACGAAACCGCCCTGTCCGGCGCCTCGAACGAACCGCCGGAGATCCACATCCGGTCGTACGTCGACGACGAGTTCCTGGTCATCGACGTCGTCGACAACGGTGTAGGCATCGACCCGAAAGACCTGAAAGACATCTTTGCTTCAGGACACACCACCAAGGACACGGGCAGTGGGCTGGGGCTTCATTCGGCGGCGAGTTACGTCGCCAGCGTCGGCGGTAGTCTGGAGGCTCTGAGCGACGGCGTGGGGAAAGGAGCGACCGTGCGCGTGAGGCTCGGGTTGTCGTTCATCTTGCCGGAGCGCTCCTTCAGCCAGGCATGACCCGGGCGAATCCCGTGGTGGAGGGAAGAGGGGCGGGCTCTCTTGTCACTCCACCGTCCTTGTAGTAGTTTCGAGGCCGATGGAACCCTATATCCGATCGACCGATATCACGCTGACGTTCACGCCCAAGAACAGGGACGCGGTCACCGCCCTCAAGGATTTCCGCATCGAGTTGAACAGCGGCGAGTTCGTCTCCATCGTGGGGCCGTCGGGGTGCGGCAAGAGCACCTTTCTGAACGTGCTGCTGGGGTTGCTCAGGCCGGATCTGGGCGAGCTGGAGATCGGCGGCAAGAAGATCACCGGCCCGGGAGTGGAGCGGGCCATGGTTTTCCAGGAGTTCGGACTGCTGCCCTGGCGGACGGTGCTCGGCAACGTGGAGCTGGGGCCGGAGCTCAAGGGAGAGTCGGTCTCCTTGCGGCGTCCGCGAGCCCAGGAGCTCATCAACCTGGTGGGGCTGACGGGGTTCGAGGGACACTTCCCGCACGAGCTGTCGGGAGGCATGAAGCAGCGGGTGGGGCTGGCCCGGGCGCTGGCCACGGACCCCGAGGTACTGCTCATGGACGAGCCCTTCGCGGCGCTGGACGCGCAGACCCGGGACCTCATGCAGGCGGAGTTGCTGCAAATCTGGGACAAGCACAAGAAGACGGTGCTGTTCGTCACCCATAGCATCGAAGAAGCGGCCTACCTGTCGGACCGCGTCATCGTGATGACCAAGAGGCCCGGCCGGACCAAGAAGATCATCAAAATCAACCTGCCGCGGCCGCGGGGCTACGAGATGCGCCTGTCGCCGGAGTTCAACGACATCAAGCTCGACATCTGGAACACCCTCAAGGACGAGC
>JAPPHF010000042.1 GCA_028821115.1 Deltaproteobacteria bacterium
AGACGCTGCGCCGCCGCCTCAACCGGGCGCTTCGGACGATCCTCGCCGACGGCGCCTATGAGGAGATCAACGCCCGGTACTTTCCGTTCAGCATCTACTAGGTTTGGGGGTTGTCAAGAGGAGTTGGGTGGTCGAACCGGTATCAGATCGCACAGGAGGGGTCGGATGAGATCGGTACGTAGTCGAGGATGTTCTATTTGCGCGTTGATTCTGGCCGCGGCATTCATGGCCGTGTCCGGCTGCGGAGGAAACGGGAAGTTGGTGCGGCTGCCTCCGCCTCTGCAACCGCCCCCACCCCCGGACACCGGCGGGTTCACGCCCGACCGTGAACTTCCGGTGGGCTTCCCGGCGACGTGGCACGGCGGCTCCGGCTACGACCGCAGGGTGGCGAGCGAGGAAGCAGCCCGGGTTTCCGCGATGCACAGCCGAGGGGGGACCGGAAGGGGCCAGACAGTCGGAGTGTTCGACCTGGGCGCGAACCCGGAGCACCCGGACCTGGCGGGACGGTACGCAGCAAGGTGCGCCATGGGCTTGTGCAACGGAGCCATGGGAAGCGCCAACGACGGCCGTCCGGGCCTGGACAGGCGCGACTACAGTCCCCTCAACGACATCGACGGTCACGGCACCGCGGTTCACGGAGTCGTGGCCGCGAGCAGGAACGGAGTGGGAATCTACGGGGTGGCCTACGAGGCCCGGATCGCGTCCTATGGAGTGGACGCTCCGGCTCCCTGGGACGACGGGACCTGCTTCGACTGCGGCGGGCTCAACGCACTCCAGCATGTGTGGGGCGGGATTTTCGACCGGCAGATCGCGCGGGGCCTGGACTGGATGCGGTCGCTGGGCGTCGGCGCAACGAACATGAGTTGGGGCAGGACGTATCCATGGAGCCTGGACCGCAATCTCACCGGCGACTACGTTGGCCGCATCATGCCGAGGACGCTCCCGGCGTTCAGGGCCTATGTGGAGGCGGGTGGCGTGGTGGTGTGGGCGGCGGGGAACAGCAGAAGCGTCAACCCGGACGTGGAAGCGGTTTTGCCGAGGCACTTCTCGGAGTTGGAGAAGGGGTGGCTGGCGGTGGTGGCCCTGGGAACGGACGGCCTCATATCACAGTATTCGTCGTTGTGCGGCGTCGCGGCCGACTGGTGCATCGCCGCGCCGGGAGAGCTCCTCACGACCCGGCGCAACGGACTGTGGGACCGGGTTGGGGGCACGTCGGTGGCGGCACCCTATGTCACGGCGGGTCTGGCCGCGTTGAAGAGCATGTTTCCGAACCTGAGCTACCACGACGTGCGCGAGCGCGTTCTGGCAACGGCGAACAGGTCCGTGCTCACCCACTACGGCCGAAGTGAGATCTACGGACGGGGGCGTTTGGACCTGGATGCGGCGTCGCGGCCGATAGGCGGCACGAACTTCGCGGTGGGCGCCATGGACGAGGGGACGGTGGTGCCGACCGACGGAGCGCAGGTCGTGCTGCCGCGCGAAGCGATCGAGCGATACCTGGGCGGGCGTTCCATCGTGGTCCTGGACAGTTTCCAGCGCGCGCCGTTCGAAGTTGGACTGGACGTCTTTGCCGAGGAGCGCCGTCCGTATCTGTCCATGGACACCCTCGGCTTGGAGCCACAGCGCCGACGCTACAGTGAGCGGGACGGCCTGGGTACGGTCGCGGCCGACGGCTACGGCAGCCGGGCGGGTGGTCTCGTGGGCCGGCGCTCGTTCGTCGGAGTCGGCCAGGGACGAGGCGTTGTGCAGGGTCTGGCGCACCTGGACGGAAACCGGCTCCCGGTAAGCGGCTACCGGATGTCAAGGGAGGCTACGGGGATGGCATTGGGTTTCAGCGGCGGGCTCGGCCGCTGGCAGGCCGTGGCGGCGAGGGGCGTCCGGGAACGGGATTCCGGGGGCGTCGGGATTTCGGGTTGGAACCCGCAGACAGTACTGGCGGCGTCGTTCTCTCCAGACCTTTCAGAAGAAGCCGCCGGAGTGGACACGTTTGGCGTGGCCTTTGCACAGGAACTGCACCGGCCCATGGGCTGGCAAGGTTCGGGCGCCTTCGGCCTCAGGGGCGACAGCTTCGAGCTTGCGTGGAGACGCAACGTCATGGCCCGCGAGACGGTTCGTGTCGACGTCACGAACCGTCTCGCGCATCTTGCGGTTCGGGGCGGGCCGCTGTTGCGCTTCGACGATGCGCAACTAGCTTCGGTGGACCTCGATGTCTCCTTCCGGCTCCACCGTTTCGTCACAGTCGAGGCGCGGCTGGGCGCCGAGCGGCCGGTCTCTTCGGTCGGGGGCCGCATTCGAGTGGCGGCCGGTGTGGACGAGAGCGGCCGGATCGCCTATCGGGATGTCGTGCTGGGCAGCCGGGATCTCCTGTCCTTCGACAAGGCTGGGCTGACCGTCCGCTTGGCCGACGAATCGAGCGCGTCCGTCGCACTGGGCGTTACGGCGGTGCGGGACGGCTTCGGCCGGACGGAAACCCTCACTGGACTACGGATGGACGTCGGATTCTGAGATTGCACGGCCTCATTGGTATGGTCGTAGACTTCCCTCTTGACCCGCCAGTTCGAGGCCCGCCAAGGTCGAGACCCAAGTTATTACGAACTCCGCTCCTGCCGGAGACATCCGCACCGATCGCCCTGGTGGTGTCGGAACACGTGCGGCGACCATTGCTGTCGGCGTCGACCATTTAGCCTGCACAGCCGCTGACACCTCGTCTGGCGAAACTCCGTACGTCGGGTGCATGCGATGCTCGCCAGCTATCCCTGCACCCGCGCCGAGGTACGTCGGCCCGGCATGGTGCGCGGGTTTTCCTCGCTGTCGACCAGCTCCTTTGCTTTCGGGATCATCAGGCAAGGCGTCGATCATTCAGGGGACAAGCTGGCGTTCGCACTGTCTCAACCGCTGCGGGTCGAGGCGGGCCATGCGGAACTCCAGTGGATCTCCGGCCGAACTCCCGATGGACGGGTTGAGATAGAACAGGCCGTCCTGGGCCTGGAGCCTTCGGGCCGCCGGCTTGATGTCGAGTTGACCTACTCACGCCCTTGGGCGGGCGGAGTCGCACACCTGGCGGCAATTGCCTCGCGCGATGCGGGGCACGTCCGGGGCAGGAATGAAGCCGTCCTGCTGATACGCTACAGCCGCAGGTTCTGAACATCGAAGGCGTTGCAGGTCGACCGGTCGCGGCGATGCTGGCGCCGTCTCCCCGCACGGTCCGGGCGTAACACGTTACATCGCCCAGCAGTCTGGCTGGTCGACCGTGTACCCAAGGGTCTCGTAGCCCTTGATACGCTTCCCGGCCATGCACCGAAGAGCCGCCACCTCGCCGTCGAGATAGTTGTAGACCGCGACCTCGCGCTTCTCCGGATGCCGTCGGCGCAAGCGGCCCACGTACTGGGCCAGAGTGACCTGCCAGGGAATCGGCATGGTCAGGAACAACGTGTCGAGGCGGGCGTCGTCAAACCCCTCGCCGACATACCGCCCGGTCGCCACCAGCACCCGTTCCTCCCTGTCCGGAACCTGCTCCAACCGCTGCATGACATCGCGCCGCTGCCTTGCCCCCATGCCGCCCTGGAGAACCAGCACGTTGCGCGCGAAGCTTCCGAGCCTCTCGGGGAAATACCGCGCGTGCTCCTTGCGCTCGGTGAGCAGGATGGGCGCGCGTCCCGCCTCGAAGCTCACGGCCGAGAGGTGGTGGCACTCGTCCAACACCAGATGCCCGTAGCCGGCCACAATGTCGTCCACAACGTGGCCGCGTTCAAGGCTCTGGAGCATGCCGACGTCGACGAGGCACCCAGGGTTGCGCTTGCGCCGCCTATCCGGCCGATGGCGGATTCCGGAAGATCAAGGAACGCACCAAGCCTTGCCGTCCACTGATCCATCAACTGGCGGCGGTGAACGAGGCCCATTGATCCTCGTGCGGCGCGAACCCCCGTCCAGGAACACGCTGTTGCCGCGCTCCCGCGGTTCGCCCTTGCAGGGGCAGCGCGATCAGATTGCCGAACCCGCCCTCAGGCACCGTGTCCTGACTCGGAAAGAACCCGTCGTAGGACTTGAAGCCCAGGTCCGGGCGGATCTCCATCGCCTCGGTCAGAAAATGCGAGCCCAGGCGGCGGGCCAGCACAGCGGGCACCGATTCGGCGAAGAAGATCCACACATGACCGCCATTGCCTGAACGCGAGCGCTCCAGGGCTGCAGGAATCCCCCTCGAGCGGCAAGCGGCGAGGAACGCCCCGGCATCCCGTCGCCAACTCTCCCGGTCGAAGTCGGCCGCAAGGACCCAGCACGTGTCGTCGGGCAGCACGGGATAAACCATCATCGTATGGCGTCCGCGCAAGTGTGCGCCTATCGTCTCTTCGGTCACGGCCAGAAAACCCTGATTCGGACACGCGCCGCACTTGATCCTGGGTTTGCCGCAGATCCGTGGCTCCCACTCGTTGCCGCACACCGGCGCGTAGCCCGACCTCCCGGTCCGCGCATTCACTCAGCGCTTCGGGTAGACGTCCTCACGGCCGCGGAAGAGCGAGCGGAACAGCGCGATCTTCTCGTGCTCGTGCGAGTCTCCGGTCACCCGGCCCTCCTGCCGAACCTCGGTCGACGCGGTCGGAACGTCAGCGTTGGCGTTGAGGAGGACGACGTGCTCTTCGGCTAGGGTCCCGGCCTGCTTCTCGGTAAAGCCGTTCTCGGTCAGACGCTTGACGAAGCGATGAGTCGAAGGTGAAGGCCTCGGCCATGCTTTGATCATGGCAACCGCACGGACGCTGGACATTGGACTCTTGCCCTGCGAACAGCCTGCGGACCCTTCATGAGTCCATTTGCCGTTTCGGCTTCGTCCTTTTGCAATGGCGGCCTTCATCGCACCCGGATGGCGTCCTGAAACTCGTCGGCCAGTCGCTGGAACGCCCCCTCTCCCGGAAGGAAAGGGGGGCGAGGACGTGAAAG
>JAPPHF010000065.1 GCA_028821115.1 Deltaproteobacteria bacterium
AAAAAAAAAACAATTACTCCTCACCCTCCCCCCCCCCCCCCCCCCCGACACTGGGTTGCTACAGGCGCCCATTACTTCTTCGTGAAGTGACGCTCCGCAATGTTGAGAAACTCCTGAGTGAAATTCTCCATGTCCGTGGTCAGCACCCGGATCTCCTGAAGGAAGTGGTTGTAGGCGATCAACGCGGGGATCGCCGCAACCAGCCCGGCCGCGGTGGCGATGAGCGCCTCGGCGATTCCCGGCGCCACCGCCTGGATCGTCGACCCCCGGGTGACGCTGAGCCCGCGGAATGCGTTCATGATGCCCCACACCGTGCCGAAGAGGCCAATGAACGGCGTCGAGCCGGAAGTCGTCGCCAGGAAGGTCAGCGTCTGCTCCAGCTTCGTCAACTCCACGTTGGCGGCGCGCTTCATGGCCCGCGCCACGTTGTCCACCCCGCTCAGGTCGGTAGTGAGCCCCTCCGTCTCCACCGCGTTTCGGCGCGAGAACCGGAGCAGTTCCTCGTATCCGGCGACGAAGACATGAGCCACCGGGCTGGCTTCCAGTTCCTGGCTGGCTTCGTGAATCGAGGCCAGGTTGCGGCTCTCCCAAAAGATCTCGATGAAGCGGGCCGACTGAATCTTTGCCTCGCGTACGTGCCTGTACTTGAAAAGGATGACGCCCCAACTCACCACCGAGAAAAGAATCAGCAGGTACAGCACCAATTGGACAACCGGACCTGCTCCCAAGACCAGGTCGAGGATGCCTTGTTCCTGCATACCCATATTAGTCGGGCTGAACCACTAGCTGGTAGATCGAGAAGTACGGCATCAAACCCCTGCCATCTTGAGATTTTATTTTAATCGCAGTACCTAGTCAATTGGCCTCGCCCGACGAACTCATGCTCCGCAGCGTTTCAGAACTGCCCCTGGAGGGCAAAACCGTCTTCCTCCGGGCGGACTTCAACGTACCTCTCGACGGCGGAGTCATCACCGAGGCACATCGTATCGACAGCGCGCTGCCGACGATCCGGTTCCTGCTCGAAAAGGCCGTCCGGCTCGTCATCGCATCCCATCTGGGCCGGCCCGGCGGGAGTTCCGACTCCCGGTGGAGCCTCGCGCCGGTGCGCCGTCACCTTGAGCACAGCCTGTCCCTCGGGGTGCAACTGGCTCCCGACTGTATCGGCTCGGAGGTCCGGCGGCTGTTGAAGGGACTGGAGCCGGGGAAGGTCGTGCTGCTGGAGAACCTCCGGTTCCACCCGGGCGAAGAGGCCAACGACCCGGCGTTCGCGCGATCGCTTGCGGACCTGGCGGACGTCTACGTGAGCGAGGCCTTCGGCGCCGCGCACCGCGCCCACGCGTCGACCGAAGGCATGGTAGGCCACTTCCGGCAAAAGGGGGCGGGTTTCCTGTTCCGCGCGGAGGTCGAATACCTGTCCCGTGTCCTGAGCGCGCCGGAGCGGCCCGTGGCCGCGATTCTGGGAGGGGCCAAGGTTTCCGACAAGATCGGCATCCTCAAGAACCTGGTTCCGCGGGTGGACGCCGTCATGGTAGGCGGCGCCATGGCGTACACTTTCCTGAAAGCCCGCGGCGTAGCCGTCGGACGATCCCTGCTGGAAAGGGACTCCCTTGGCCTCGCCGGGGACATCATGAACGAGGCGGAGCGATCCGGAGTCCCGCTGGTCCTGCCGGTGGATCACGTGGTCGCCGGGGACACGGACGCCGGCGCCCATGACGTGACCCCCGACGCAAGCATCCCCGAAGACCGCATGGGGCTCGATATCGGCCCGAAGACCGCCGCCCTTTTCGCGGACAAGCTGAAAGGCGCGGCCATTGCGCTGTGGAACGGCCCCCTCGGGCTCTTCGAACGGGAACCGTTCCACCGCGGAACCGTTTCGGTGGCTCGGGCACTGGCGGCTTCGGGCGCCACCACGGTCATCGCCGGCGGAGACACGGTGGCGGCCGTGCGGCTTGCCGGAGCCGCCGACGCCATGACCCACCTGTCCACCGGAGGCGGAGCCGCGCTGGAGTTTCTCGAAGGCAAGACGCTTCCCGGCGTCCGGGCTCTGGAGGTCGCGGACCCCCAATGACAATGGCAAAACGTACAGTCATAGCCAACTGGAAGATGCATGGGAGCCGCGCCGAGGCCCGCGCCCTGGCGCGCGGCGTCCGGCGCCTCCTGGACAACCGTTTCGCCGCCGTCGAGGTGGTGCTGGCACCGCCGTTGACCTCGCTGGAGGTCGTGCGGCAAGCCGTGGAGGGGAGCCGCCTGCTCCTCTGCGCCCAGAACCTCCACTGGCGGCCTCAAGGCGCGTTCACCGGCGAGGTGGGAGCGGACATGCTGTGGGACGCGGGTTGCAGCCATGTGATCGTGGGCCATTCCGAGCGTCGCCGGCTCTTCGGCGAAACCAATGCCGAACTCGGACGCAAGGTCGCCGCCGCCCTCGACGCCTCCCTCAAGCCGGTTCTCTGTATCGGCGAGACCTTGGAGCAGCGCGGCGACGGACGCACGTGGCGCATCCTCTCCGCGCAACTGTCGGGCGCATTGAAGAGCGTGCCGAAAAGTGTTAGTGGTTCTCTGACGGTGGCTTACGAGCCGGTCTGGGCCATCGGCACGGGAAGAAACGCGACCCCGACGCAGGTGATGGAGGCCCACGGCTGGATCCGGCGGGCGCTCAAACGAAGGTTCGGACCCTCCGAGGCGGCTCGTATACCCATCCTCTACGGTGGCAGCGTGAATCCCGGGAACACGCCCGACTTGGCTCGTGTCCCGGAAGTCGATGGAGCGCTCGTGGGGGGCGCAAGCCTGGACCATCGAAGCTTCGCGGCTATCGTAGGCGCTTTCTCGGAGCAGGAAGGCTAACGGACAGCATGATCGTCCTGGTGACAACGGTTCACATTCTGGTTTCCCTCGGCCTCATCGTCGTGGTGCTGCTGCAGACCGGCAAGGGCACCGACATGGGCGCAGCTTTCGGCGGGGGCTCGAGCACGACCGTGTTCGGCAGCAGCGGAGCGGGCAACTTCCTGACCCGCTTGACCACCGGAATGGCCGTCGTGTTCATGCTGACCTGCCTGACCCTGGGCTACTTCACCGAGCGGGGACCGGTTACGAGTATCTTCGACACGGTGACGCCGAGCGCCCAGACCGGTGACGCGCCGGCGGCGCAGAGTCCGGAGAAGCCGGCGCCGGCTTCTCCCTGAAGCTCGCTCACCCTGACGTGCGAGGATGGCGGAATAGGCAGACGCGCTAGCTTGAGGGGCTAGTGCCAGCAATGGCGTGGGGGTTCAAGTCCCCCTCCTCGCACCACAATCCTTTCCAGTTGTAGGGCGGGTTTCCAACTAGACCCATTGGGGGCCCGCCAGCCCGACGAATTCGCCGGCGCCGATGCGCAGGTGAATGTCGTCGAGCACCGCTTCGGCGCCATACCCCCAGCACGCATGTCGGAGCGCGAGAACCGGACGCTCCGGCGAGCCTTTCGCGGTCACTGACGGACCGCATTGGAAAGGCGGGTGACGAGGTAGTCGATCAACTTGAAGTAGGTGTCGACGCCCGTGCGTCCGCCTACGTACAACGGCAGGGGCACGACCGTGGCGCCGACCTCGCGCGCGACGCGCCGCGGCAACCGGCTCGGATAGGTGCCGTACACCACCAGCGGAACCCGCGCGGCCTTCATCCGCTCCACCAGTTGGACGATGTGCGCCGGCGTCGGTCCGATGCCGGCCGCCACCTCCAGGGTGCCGAACAGCCGCATGCCGTAACGTTTAGCGAAGTACACCCAGTTGTCGTGGTAGCTGACGAACTGGACGCCGTTGAGGCCCCGGGCCATCCTCTCCCACTCCGGTATGCGCCGGTCCAGTTCCGCGGTGTAGGCTTGCAGGTTCTTCATGAAGAAGGCGCGGTGCTCGCCGTGGGCCTTCGACAGGCCTTCGGCGATGTTCCGCGCGATGAGCTTCCCCAGGACCGGGTCCAGGTTGTAATGCGGATTGCCCGAGGGATGGACGTCGCCTCCCTTGCGCGAGAGAGTCGCGGGAGGACCCAGCGGAACGACTCCGGAGGAAGTGTCGATGTGGCCGATCCCGCCGCGTGAAATACGCGGATTGGCGGCCACGTCGAGCAGGGCCGGCAGGAAGGCGTGCTCCAGCGACAACCCCATCAGCACCACCGCATCCGCGCGGTTGAGCCGGGTGACCATGCTGGGTTTCACCTGGATGGCGTGGATGTCCCGGACGCCGAGAGTGAGACTCTCGACCGCGACCCGCTCCTTGCCGATCTGCCGGGTGATGTCGGCCAAGTCCGGAATGGTCGTCACCACGTTGATCTTCTGAGCCACCGCCGGACCCGCTAACAGCAGAACCAGCGACAGCGTGAAGGCGGCACGCCGCCACCACCGTGTAAAAGTACGTGTCATGTGAATGTCTCCTCATGCACGGCTGCCGAACGCGGATGCGCGGCTTCCTTCCGGAAGCCGCCCCCGCGATGCCGTGCGTTAGCGCCTTTCACGGAACCCGTGCGTGTGGCTGCCGAGAACGGTAGTCCACTGGAGAAAGACCTGTCCGCCATCGTGGCCCGGCGCTTGGCCGTCGTCGTCCCAGCCGTGAGTGTACTGCAGCCGCAGGCGATTGACCTCGCTGGGCGCCCAGGAGATGTACGGCGAAAGGCTAAACGTCCTGTCGGAGGGGTCCTCCGGGTCGGCCGCCGAATCCAGCAGGAGGCCGAGGCTCCATTTGCCCGGGAGCTCCGGATTCAGGTCCCAATTGGCATAGCCGTAGCCGCCCCGGGCGCTCATCATTTCTTCACCATGGAACTCCTGGCGGTTGACGTACCACTCGCCCGCGAGGGTGAACCCTTCGTACCAGACCGTGTGAAAACTCGGCGTCCCGAGTCCGATCAACGGAGGCGGGCAAGT
>JAPPHF010000127.1 GCA_028821115.1 Deltaproteobacteria bacterium
TGGTGAACTTGAACTCGTTGGTGATGAAGTTCGCCAGCACGGGCCCCTGGAACGGATCCAGGAAGGGCGCGCGGAAGACGTAGGGGCGGTCCTTGGTGGTGTTGGGATTGGTGGACCAGGGACTGATCATCGGGGTTGCGCGATCCTGGGCCACGCCGCCCGCGGGAACCGCCTGCTTGGAGGACTGCGGACCGACGATGGCCAGCACCTCGTCCTCGGTGATCAGCTTGGTGGCGGCCTTGACCGCGGACTCGGCCTTGGACTCGTTGTCCTCGATGACGATCTCCACCGGATGTTTCTTGCCCCCGACCTCGAGACCGCCGGCGGCCTTGATGTCCTCGAGCCACATCTCGGCCGCGAACTTGGAGCCCTCGCCGACCTTCGGGATGTCGCCGGTCAGCGGGACGTTGAGGCCGATCTTGATGGTCTGGGCGGAAACGCTCGTCGCCAGGGCGAACAGGCCCGCGAAAACCATCGCCATGAGTAACGTAAATCTGTGTTTCATAGCTGCCTCCTTTCACGGCTTGAGAAAAAATTCTAACACCGTCCAAGAACAGGCACAACTCTTTTCACAATACCTGAGTTCCCCGCTTTATTAACTACTTTATTATGAATCTATACGTCACCAGGGCCATTGGGGTCAAGAACTTTTTGGCCTGCGCAAGGGCGCGGATTCACTAGCGCCGCTCTTCCGGTATCAGGCCGCCGGGCGCGAAGCGCAGGACCAGCAGCAGCAGCAGCCCCATGACCACCAGGCGCATGTGGGCGGCGCTCTCCATGAGATGGCTCCGCACGGGGCTGTCCGCGGACAGCGGCGAGGTGATGAAATCCATCAGCCACAGGCCCATGGGCTCGGCTTCCACCCAGAAGTACCACACCACGAAACCGCCCAGGACGGCGCCCCAGTTGTTGCCGGAGCCGCCGACGATGACCATGACCCAGATGAGGAAGGTGAAGCGCAGCGGGTGGTATGTCGTGGGCGTGAACTGGCCGTCCAGGGTGGCCAGCATGGCGCCGGCGATGCCGATAACCGCCGAGCCGAGCACGAAGACCTGCAGGTGGCGGGCGGTCACATCCTTGCCCATGGCCTCGGCGGCGGTCTCGTTGTCGCGGATGGCCCGCATCATCCGTCCCCAGGGCGCCCGCAGCGCCGCCTCGGAAAGCCACATCAGCACCACCAGCACGAGCGCGAAGAGGCCCGCGTAGCAGAGCTTCACCACAATGGAGGACAGGTCTACCTGGGACACTCCAAGACTTGCGGCCCATTCCTGGAACCACGCGGCGTTCTGCAGGTCCACCTCGTAGGGGACCGGGCGCGGCAGGCCGAATACGTTCTTGACGCCGCGAGCGAGCCACTCCTCGTACTTGAGGAAGGCGACGATGATCTCGGAGATGCCCAGGGTGGCGATGGCGAGATAGTCGGCGCGCAGGCCGAGGCTGATCTTGCCCGCGGCCCAGGCCGCGCCCGCGGCCAGCGCACCGCCCACGAACCAGGAAAGGACGATGGGCAGGCCGAAGCCGCCCAGGTAGCCGGTCACGGAAGGGTCCACCGCCTCGATGGCGCGCACCGCCGGCTCGAAGAGCGCCCGGGCCGCGAAGTAGCCGGCCACGACCACCAGCGCCACCGCCGTCCTGCGGTAGGCCGGGTGCCGGATCCTTCGGTAGACGACGACCGCTGCCACGGTGGCCAGCGATGCCAACACCAGGGCCGACAACACGCCGGCGCCGCCCGCTCGCCATGCCGCGGTCACCGGCGGCATGGCAACCAGCACCCCTGCCAGCCCGCCCAGGGCGGCAAAGCCCATGACGCCGGCGTTGAACAACCCCGCGTAGCCCCATTGAATGTTCACGCCCAGGGTCATGATCGCCGAGATCAGGCACAGGTTCAGGATGGCGAGCGCCAGCGACCAGCTCTGGGCCAGGCCCACGATGCAGATGAGCGCGGCCATGGCGGCGAACAGAGCGGTCTTGCCGGGACGCCGCAGCGTCCGGCCAAGGCGGACGGACAAAGGCTCGACACCGTCGCTCATGACGACTTTCCGCTGAAGACCCCGGTGGGCTTCACCAGCAGCACTACCACGAGGATGAAGAACGAGATCGCGAACTTGTAGTCGGTGGAGAGGAACTGCACAAGGCCGTCCGGCCGCCATCCCTCCGGTCCGAGATAGGCCAGGAACTTCCGGTAGGGATACGTGAGAAACACCTCGGAGAAGGCCACTACGAAGCCGCCCACGATGGCCCCCAGCGGATTGCCCAGGCCGCCGACGATGGCGGCGGCGAAGATAGGCAGCAGCAGCGACAGGAACGTGAACGGCTTGTAGCTCTTGTCGAGACCGTAGAGCGTTCCCGCCACCGCGGCGAGGGCGCCGACGATCAGCCACGTGACCGCCACCACCTTCTCCGGGCTCACCCCGGACAACAGAGCCAGGTCCTCGTTGTCCGAATAGGCGCGCATGGACTTGCCGGTGCGCGTCTTCTCGAGGAACCAGAAAAGCAGGACCACCAGCACCACCGCCACCACCAGGCTGAGGGTCTGGGTGGTCTTGATGGCGAGGCCTTCCGACAGCCCGGTGAACGCCTTGAACTCCCGCACCGTAAGGAGGAAGCGGGTGCCGTCGGTGAAGACCCGGTCGGCGGGCCCTATGACGAAGCGGATGAACCCGTTCATAACGAACATGAGCCCCACGGACACCACCAGGAAGATCACCGGCTGCGCCTTGGTGCGCCGGTAGAACCGGAAGACCCAGCGGTCCGTCAGGAGGCAGAGGCCGGCGGTCACCCCCATCCCCACCGGCAGCGCCAGCAAGGCCGTCGGCAGCGGCCCCAGGCCAACCCCCCAGGACTGCAGCAGCCAGGTGAACAGGATGGTGACCATGGCGCCGAACGACATGGTCTCACCCTGGGCAAAGTTGGAGAAGCGCAGGACCCCGTACACCAGCGTCACGCCCAGCGCACCCAGGGCAAGCTGGCAGCCGTAGGCGGTGGCGGGGACGACCAGGAAATTGGTGACGAGCACGACCGCGTTGACGACATCTTCCAACGGTCATCCTCCGAGAAACGACTTCCGGACCTCCGGGTTGCCGAGCAGCGCCGCGCCGGTGCCGGTGAAACGGTTGCGGCCCTGGACCAGCACGTAGCCCTTGTCCGCCAGCTCCAGGGCCTGGCGCGCGTTCTGCTCGACGATGAGGATGGCGACGCCGCCGCGGGCGATGTCGAGGATGCGCTCGAACAGCTCATGGCTGACGATGGGCGACACGCCGGCGCTGGGCTCGTCGAGCATGAGCACCCGGGGCCGGTTCATCAGCGCGCGGCCGATGGCCACCTGCTGGCGCTGTCCGCCGGAAAGCTCGCCGGCGGGCTGGCGGCGCTTGTCCTTGAGGGCCGGGAACAGGCCGTAGACCTCTTCCAGCGTGTCCGAGATATCATCGTCGCGCACGAACGCCCCCATCTCCAGGTTCTCCTGGACCGTCATGGAGCGGAACACGTTGTCCGTCTGCGGCACGAACCCCATGCCCTTGCGGGCGCGGGCCTGGGGCGCCAGCGCGGTGATGTCCTCGCCGTCCAGGCGCACCTTTCCCGAGCGGAGCTTCAGCATCCCGAACAGCGCCCTCATGGCGGTCGATTTGCCGGCGCCGTTGGGACCCACCACCACGGTGATCTCGCGGCGTTCCGCGGCGATGGCGCAGCCTTGCAGGATATCGGGACCGCCGTAACCGCCGGTGAGGTCCTCGCCCACGAGAAAGCTCATGAGGTCCGCTCCTCCCGGGTAACCAGCCCCCGGCCCAGGTAGGCCTCGATGACCCGTTCGTCGGACCGCACCTCGGGCGGAGACCCCTGCATCAGCACCTTCCCCTCGGCCATCACGATGACCGGATCGCACAGGAGCGAGATCAGCTCCATGTCGTGCTCGATGATGCAGAAAGTGTAGCCGTGATGGAGGTTGAGGCGCAGGATGGCGCCGGCGATGTCCTTCAGCAGGGTGCGGTTGACCCCCGCGCCGACCTCGTCGAGCAGCACTACCCGGGGCTCGGCCATCATGGTGCGGCCCAGCTCCAGCAGCTTCTTCTGCCCGCCCGACAGGTTCCCGGCCAGCTCCCCCGCCACCGGCTCGAGTTTCAGGAACTCGATGACCTCGTCGGCGCGGGCGCCGATGGCCACTTCCTGGGCGCGGATCTTCCCGGGCCGAAGCCACACGTCCAGCAGGTGCTCGCCGGACTGGCCAGCGGGCACGGTCATGAGGTTCTCGCGGACCGTCAGGGTGGAGAACTCATGGGCAATCTGGAAGGTGCGCAGCACGCCCTTGGCGAAGAGCTCGTGGGGCGTGAGCCCGGTGACGTCCTCGCCGTCGAGGTAGACCTTGCCGGAGGTGGGCTTGTGGACCCCGGCGATGACGTTGAAGAGAGTGGTCTTGCCGGCCCCGTTGGGGCCGATAAGTCCGGTGATGGAACCCTGCTCAATGGTCAGGGACGCGCTGTCGACGGCCCGGATGCCGCCGAAGTGCATGTGCAGGTTTTCTACGGCGATCATCGACGTGCTTGCCTCGGAAGCCTGCCGGACTCCGCGGGAACCCGCCGCCAAATGGACGGAGGAGGGTCCCGGCGGACCCTCCTCCGCGATTTCAAGAGACTACCGGTACTTGGCCGTCTCGATCTTGCCGCCCTTGATGGTGATCTGGCGGTAGTTGCCGGCGCTCTCGCCCGGTCCGATCAACTCCACCGCCGAGGCGCCGACATAGTCCACGTCGCCGCCGCCCGCGAGGATCTTGAGCGCCTTCGCCAGTT
>JAPPHF010000115.1 GCA_028821115.1 Deltaproteobacteria bacterium
CGCCCCTACATGGGGTTCATATGGGGCATGTGTAGAGGCGACCCGCGGTCGCCCCCTGAGATTCGATTGCTCGGACAGGCTCCTGGGAGGCACTCATGGAAGTGATCAAGGTGGGCTTCGAGAACACCAAGGGGATTCCGCCGTCCGGACTGTGCGTGGGCGTGCACCGCGCCGGCGCCATGCACCAGAAGATGGTGGAGAAGTACGGCAAGGGCATCGCCGTGTGGTCCCTGAGGCCCGAGAACGACTTCATCGCCTTCAGGTCGCTGGAGGACGAGGAGGGCATCCGTTCCACCAACGACATGGACTCCATCAAGAGCGAGAAACTCATCTACGGCGTGCGCGGCGCGCCTCCGGAGATCCGCAAACAGGCGAAGGAGCAGGGTCTCGAACTCCTGGCCGACGCCACCTGCCCGTTCGTGATCCAGCAGGAGGAGGCCGAGCTGGAACTGCTGGACCAAGGCTGCCACCTGGTGATCCTGAGCAGCCGCACGCACCACGGCATCCCGCGGCTCATGGGCATCGCCAAGGAGAAGGAGCGGGAGGTGTTCATCGTCGAGAAGGCGGAGGACGTGGACGATATCCGTCTCACCCGCTTCGAACCCGTGGGCGTCATCGTCCAGACCACCTTCTGGATGGAGAGCTACACCGGGATCATGACCCGGATCCTCGAACGCTTCGCCAACGTGCGCATCCGCAACACCGCGTGCATCGACTCGCTCCAGCGCCTGCCCAAGGTGGAGGAACTGGCTCGCGACGTGGAGGCGGTGGTCATCTTCGGCTGGACCGAGGGCATGACCAACCGCATGGAGGAAGTGGCTCGCGCCTTCAACGACAACGTCTACCGCATCGAAAAGCTCGAAGACCTGGACCGGTCCTGGTTCATGGGCAAGTCCAGGGTCGGCATCATCGGCGCCAACGAGACCACCGACGATCTCGTGGACGAGGCGGTGGTACGCATCAAGTCCATGGCGGCCTGAGGGCGGCGGAAACATGTCCAGGGTCGCCAACATGGAAGCCAGACTCCCTTACCACGATCTCCGCGAATGGATGGCCCGGGCCGACGCCCTGGGCGAGCTCCGCACCGTCACCGGAGCGAGCTGGGAAGAAGACATCGGCCTGGCCGCCGACGCGGTCATCCGAGTCGACGACGGGCCCGCGGTGCTCTTCGACGAGGTCCCCGGCTGCCCCAAGGGCTTTCGGGTCCTGATCAACACCTTCGCCGGTAAGCGCCGGAACATGACGCTGGGGTTTCCCGACCACCTCACCAAGCAGGAGCTCAGCCAGGCCTTCTTCGACCACTACATCAAGGAGCAGCGCCGCCTGCCCCACGTGGTGGTGGACGATGGCCCGGTGTTCGAGAACATCCTCACCGGCGACGACGTCGACGTCATGAAGTTTCCCACCCCCAAGTGGCACGCGGACGACGGCGGCCGCTACATCGGCACCGGCTGCTTCTGCGTGACCATCGACCCCGAGGAACGCTGGATCAATGTCGGCACCTACCGGGGGATGGTGCAGGCCAAGAACTCGGTGAGCCTGCTTTTCGTGCCCGGGAAGCACGCCTACATGCACCGCAAGAAGTACTTCGACAAGGGCCAGCCCATGCCCGTGGCACTGGTGGTGGGCAGCGACCCCATGTCGTTCTTCGTGGGCGGCACCGAGTTTCCTTACGGCGTCTGCGAGTTCGATATCGTCGGCGGACTTCGCGGCGCGCCCGTGGAGGTGGTGCTGGGCAAGGTCACGGGACTGCCCTTCCCCGCCAACGCCGAGATCGTGCTGGAAGGGTTCCTCACCGAGGACAACCGCGCGGTGGAAGGGCCCTTCGGCGAATGGACCGGCTACTATGCCGGCGGCGCCAGCGAGCAGCCTACCCTCGACGTCCGGGCCATCTACCACCGCAACGACCCCATCATCCTCGGGGTGCCGCCGCTCGGGGCCGGGCCCGACGAGATGGCCCGCTACCGCGCCATCATGCGCTCGGCCATGCTCAAGCAGGAGTTGGCCAACGCGGGCGTTCCCGACGTGACCCAGGTGTGGTGCCACGAGGTCGGCGCCTCGCGGCTGCTGCACGGCATCGGCATCAAGCAGCGCTATCCCGGCCACGCCCGGCAGGCGGGCGCGCTCGCCTCCACCTGCGGCTCGGTGGTGTACGGCTGCAAGTTCGTCATCGTGGTGGACGACGACATCGATGTGTCCAACCTGGACCAGTTGGTGTGGGCGATGCTCACCCGCTGCGACCCGGAGACTTCCATCGAAATCCTGCGCAAGATGCGCACCTCACCCGCCGATCCCCGGGTGACGCCGGAGCAGCGCAAGACCAGGGACATCACCAACTCCCGCGTCATCGTCGACGCCTGCCGTCCCTTCGAGTGGTTCGACAAGTATCCCAAGGTCAACGCGCCCGGCCCGGAGGTGGTCCGCAAGGCCCATGAGAAATTCGGCTACCTGCTGGAGTGAGCGAAGCCGCTAGTGCCCCGTCGAGCTCATCAGGACATTGGGACAAGTGACTCCCGGCACCAAACGTTTCGCCCAAGCCGCGCTGGTGGGGGACTCCGACGCCTCCTACGACAATCTGGCTCTGGCCGAGGAAGCCGGCGAGATGCTCGCGCGGCGCGGCGTCACCCTGATCACCGGCGGGCGCGGCGGGGTCATGGAAGCGGCCTCCCGGGGAGCGGCCCGGGCCGGGGGCCTTACCGTCGGGATCACCCCCGGCACTGACGCCAGGGCGGCCAACCCCTGGTGCGACATCGTCCTGCCCACCGGGCTGGGCCACGCCCGAAACGCCCTGACCGCGCTGGCCGGCGACTTCGTCGTGGCTGTGGGCGGCGGCGCCGGCACCCTCTCCGAGCTGTGCTTCGCGTGGATGCACGGACGGCCCATCTACGTGTTGCAGGGATCGGGCGGTTGGTCCACCCGCCTCGCCGGCGGCGCGCTGGACCACCGCGCCTCATCGGTGATCGTCGACTGTGACGGCGTCGACGCGTTGGAGCGCGAGGTGGTGCGCTTCTGCACCGAGCAGGATCTGAGGATCCGGGGCGCTGGTTCATGAACGCGCGCTCACAGGCATGGTTCTGGCTCCTGGTGCTGGCGGCGACGCTGCTGCTGGTCTGGCTCCTGAGCGCCATCCTGTTCCCCTTCGCGCTGGGCATCGCACTTGCCTACGCCCTGGACCCGGCCGCCTCCGGGCTGGAACGGCGCGGCTGCTCACGCATGGCCGCCACCGTGGTCATTGGCGCCGGCTTCTTCGGCGCCGGCCTGTTGCTGTTGCTGCTCATCATTCCGCCGGTGGCCGCGCAGGCCGCGGATCTCGTCCAGCGCCTTCCGGACCTGGTCTCGCGCTTCGTCCAGTCCATCGGACCGTTTCTCGCCCGGGCATTGAACGCCATCGGCGCCGAGCAGCCCGAAGGCCTACACCAGGAAATGGGCGGGAACCTGCAACGGATGGTCAAGCTCGGGCTGGGATTGCTCCAGGGGCTGGTGAGTGGAGGCGCCGCGGTCGTCAACGTTGCCTCCCTGCTCACCATTACGCCCCTCACCACATTCTACGTGCTCCGACAGTGGCCCGGCATCGTATCCACCGTCGACGACTGGCTGCCCCAGGACCATGCCGAGACGGTGCGCGGCATCATGCGCGACATCGACGTGGTGCTCAAGGGTTTCCTCCACGGCTCCGTCATCGTCTGCGCCTCGCTCGGGGCCTTCTACGGCGTCGCCCTCTCGCTGGCGGGACTTGACTACGGCCTCACCATCGGCCTTTTCACCGGCGCCCTCTCCTTCATCCCCTACGTGGGAACCATCTTCGGTCTGGCCGCGTCCGTCGGCGTCGCCGTCCTGCAGTTCTGGCCGGAGTGGACCCGCATCGCCGTGGTCCTGGGGATCTTCCTCGCGGGACAGCTCCTTGCCGATTACGTGCTGACCCCCCGGGTGATGGGCAGCCGTCTCTCCGTTCATCCCCTGTGGCTGATCTTCGGCCTGTTCGCGGGCGGCGCCCTTTTCGGCTTCGTCGGCATGCTCCTCTCCGTCCCCGCCACCGCCGCCATCGGCGTGCTCATCCGCTTCTTCATCGGCCGCTACAAGGAATCATCGCTGTATCGGGGTGCGGGCGGCGCCTGAGCGACGGCGTCCTGCCCAACTCTTGGGCAGTTGCCTGGATTCTGGATAGCGGTACCGGCTTGCGGACCGCGCGGGCAGACAAGCCCGGATGCAGCTCAAGCCGCTTGTTTACGGGCGTTTGAGCGCCAGGCGTTCGAAATAAAGTGTTTGGCACGCGCGTTGCTTTATTCCCTCCCAGAAATCACACACGAGGGAGAACCCATGCGAAAGTCTCTGAACAAGCCCGCAAGGTTATTTCGACTCTTCTGGCGGCTCTTGCCGGTGCTGGCGGCCGTGGCCCTGCTCGCAACCCACGCGGTCCAGGCGGCATAGGCGGCGGACAGCATCAAGGTCGTCGTGCTTCACTTCCTGTCCGGGACCATGGCCATCAGCGAGACCACGCTGATGGCCATGGTGCAGTCTCCTTTCCGGGCGTTTCGGCGCAGTGCGGCAACTTACTCCAGGCGGGTCCTGTGTTGACAATCCATCCCGACCTGTCTTAGCGTCCCATTACCTGGCCATCGCCACGGCGGTGGAGTGCGTGGACGGGGGGAAGTGATGTTCTTCGCAATTCTCTTGACGGCGGTCCTGGCCCCAACGGTGTTCGTGATGACGCCCTGAACGCAAAAGGTAACTTCCGCTTCGAACGTGAGATCATACA